>PLPU01000222.1:0-16810 GCA_003159975.1 Acidobacteriaceae bacterium | reverse complement strand
AGGGTGCGGCCGCGCATGAAGGCGAGCGGCGCAACCTCGATGACATTCTTCTCCAGCATCTTGTCGACCTTCTCCGGCTCAAGCAGGTCGTAGAGCGCGTCGTAGAGCGGGCGCAGATAGGGGTCAACCTTTTCCTGGAGGCTGCCGGGAAGGAAGCCGAGCTTTTCGCCGGCCTCGACCGCGGGACGGACGAGGACGATGCGACTGACTTTTTTCGCATTCATGGCGGCGACGGCCATGGCCACGGCGAGGTAGGTTTTGCCGGTGCCGGCCGGGCCTACGCCAAAGGTCATGTCATTCTGCTCAATGGCCTCGACGTATTTGCGCTGATTGATGGAGCGCGGCTGGACGGTGCGCTTGACGCCGGCCGAGCGCTGCTTGCCGCTGTCGGCCAGCGAGCGCAGCGTGGTAGCCGGATCGGCTACGACCAGGCGCAGCATACCGTTGAGTTCGCCATTATGCGGGTTGATGCCCTGGCGGCGTAGCGCTTCGAAATCCTCAAATACGCGCTTGACTCTTGAGACGCCGTCGTCGTTGCCCTCTACATGCACGGCATCGGAGCGAAGATCGATCCGGACACCGAGTTTGTCTTCCATCAGCCTGAGATTCTCATCGCGAGTCCCGAACAAGGGCTCAAGGTTGGGCGTGATCTCCAGAGCGATCTTCAAAGGATTCGTTGGCCTCCAGTGCGGCGTTGACGGGTGAATGGAATCCGGCAGCGGCTCGATAAAGATGGAACCGCAACCGGGGTGTATAGGGGAAGGTTATCGGCTAACTGGGATGGTTTGAGCACAACCATGCTGCTGAATAGAGTCGAATTCAGGGATGCGGGATGCCCGGAGAAATGCAAAGGTACGTTGGGAGTCGGAGGTAACCGGGAGGCGCGAGGGAGGGCCGAGCCGAAGCTCTGGGCTGAGTGGCGAAACCGCGGGATGGCGTTGGCGACCAAATCGGGTATCTGGGCTTGAGAGTAGCGCCTATGCTGTCCGGCGTCAATGCACCGCAAGATGAATTTCCATTCGACCTGTGCCTAGGCAGGTACCCCTGACCCGAAATGGGCGACTATCGACAAAGCAATAGGCGCGCGGCCCAGTGCCGATCAGCAAGCGCAGCATTGACCCGCCGCCCGGTTTCCCGTAGACTAAGAAATTGCGAGGGATGCGGCTGTGGTTGCATTCTGGCCCGCATCATCTTGAGAGATTAAGGAACAACAATGGCAAACCATGTATCGTCGCTGAAGCGCGCCCGCCAAACCGTGACACGCACTGAAGTGAACCGCGCCAACCGCAGCCGCGTGCGCACCAGCCTGCGGGCTCTGCGTGAGGCTCTCGTCAAGGGCGACGTGAAGGAAGCCCAGACGCAGTATCGTGAGACCGTCTCCACCCTCGACAAGAGCGTGCAGAAGGGCATCCTGCACGACAACACCGTTTCCCGCTACAAGAGCCGGCTGAACGCGCGGTTGAAGGCGCTGGTTCTGGCCAAGGCGTAAAGGCAGGGACTTAGGGACCAGGGAATAGGGACTAGAAAAACAGCGGCTGGGAGCGATCCTGGCCGTTTCTGTTTTCTGTCGCAAAACCATCCGTGGATCTCTATGGTACAGGATCGAAAGTTCCCATCTTTACGCTGGACCGGCAGGAGAGGACGCGGCGCGCTCCCATCCATCCCCCTTTGGCGATGCCGTATTTGCGCACCGCCTCAACGGCATACTCTGAGCAGGTTGGCGTATAGCGGCAGCGGATGAACCGGCCCGTCAGCGGATGAAGATAGCGATGATAGCCCTGGACGGAAGCGGCAAACAGGCGCACGCTAGCCTGGTTCCGGGGCGGACGCATCGCATCCGCCCCGGCAAGAAGTGCCAGCACCAGAAGAGCTGCCAGCCAGATTTCAGGCCTTAAGAGCCGATTCCGCAATGTGGGCATCTCACGCTCGCCTGCAAGCGGCTGTTGCCGCAGTTAGGGCACGGCACCGTGATCCCTTGCGGCCTGGCAAGCAGATAGATCACCAGGCCCAGAACATTCAGGAAAAAGACCAGCAGCATCCACAGAACCGCGCTGTCCATCCCGCGCGCTTTGGCATCGCGAGCCACCCAAACCAGCAGGGCGACGCTAATCGCCAGAAAAATGATTGGAATGAAAAAGAACGTGCCGCAACAGGCGCAACCCGCGGCGCCGCCAGTTGGGTCGGCCACGAATTGTGCCGAGGCTGCAAGCGGGCAGAACAGAGCAAGAGCAGCCAACAGCCTGAAGGACTTGATGCAGGATTGCATAGCTTACCGGCTTTCAAGATGGATTGATTTGGCCCTCATGGTAGGCAGGGAGATGCGCAAAGTCAATCAAAAACCTTGAAAGCGAGGCAGTTACGATAGCAGTTCAAAGATTGCAGCCGCCCCCATGCCGCCGCCGACGCACATGGTGACCATTCCGTAGCGGACCTGGCGGCGACGCATTTCGTGGAGCAGCGTTGCCGTCAGCTTGGCGCCGGTGCAGCCCAGCGGGTGGCCGAGGGCGATGGCGCCTCCATTCACATTGACACGCTCCGGATCGATCTCGAAGCCGTTGCGGGCCAATTCCCGGAGCACGGCCAGCACCTGCGCGGCAAAGGCTTCGTTCAGTTCGATGAGGCCGATCTGGTCTATCGTCAGGCCGGCCTTCTTCAGCGCCCTGGGGATCGCGGTCACGGGGCCCATGCCCATCTCTTCCGGCAGGCAGCCGGTGGCGGCGTAGGCCACCAGGCGGCCAAGCGGCTGGATGCCCAGTTCCTGCGCGCGGGCCGAGTCCATGAGAACGGTCGCGGCGGCTCCGTCGGAGGTTTGCGAGGAGTTGCCGGCGGTCACCGACCCCTGCGCGGAGAATGCGGGCTTGAGCTTGCCAAGGGCTTCGGCGGAGGTGTCGGCGCGCGGGCCTTCGTCGGCGGAAAAGATCGCTTCCGTGACGACAATCTTGCCGGCCTTTGTGCCGGGAACCGCAGTTGTGACCGTAACCGGAATCAATTCGTCGGTGAAGCGTCCGGCAGCCTGTGCGGCGATGGCTTTCCGGTGACTGGCAAGCGAAAAGGCGTCCTGGTCTTCTCTTGAAACGGCATAGTGCCGGGCGACGCGCTCGGCGGTGAGGCCCATGGTCAGCAACGATGCGGGGTAGTGTTCAGCCATGTACGGGTTGGGGCTGGGCTTGAGGCCGCCAAACGGGAGCAGGCTCATGGTCTCGGTTCCGCCGGCTATCACTACGCGTTCGCCGCCGCCGCGGATGCGCAGGTCGGCCAGCGCGATGGCCTCAAGGCCGGAAGAGCAAAGCCGGTTGACGGTGACGCCGGGAACATCGACCGGAAGCCCGGCGCGCAGAACGGCCCAGCGGGCCACGTCCCAGCCCTGTTCGCCCTCCGGCTGGGCGCAGCCGAGGATCACGTCCTCGACTTCGGCCTTGTTCAGGGCAGGGACCTTTTCCAATGCTCCGTTGATCGCAATTGCGGCGAGGTCGTCAGGGCGGCTGGTGGAAAGAGCGCCCTTGGGGGCACGGCCAATGGGGGTGCGAACGGCACTGACGAGAACGGCTTCCGGCATGGTGCAGGCTCCTTGAGGATCAGGGCGGTGGGATCATCTGAACCCACCCTAGCCCCAAAAACAAAAACGTGGCGAGGATGGGGCACCCATCGCATTCATACAACAGGCGGTTGCTACGGCATTTCCAGCACAATCCAGGCACTCTTTGCGTAAAAGCGGTAGATGGTTTTGTGATCGACGACCGAATCGGCCAGAGCGTCGTGGTCCAGCTTTGCCGGACGAGGCGCAAGGCCGATCTGGGCTTCGTGGATTTGCTGCGGCGACGCGGGGTCGATGCCCCAGTTGAAGCCGAGAACACCGGTTGAGGGGTGGGACTGCAAGCGCTGGGTCTCCGGCGCAGAGGCCAGCAGGAAAGGCTTGCCGGGCGCGCTCGAGAAGAAGACCAGCAGTGAGACCGTTCCCTGCGCCGAGCAGAGAACCGCCCAGTCGAGGGACTCCGCACGCTCGAACCCCGCGTGAATCACATTCTCCGGTTGGTGGGCTTCGTAGGTTTGTGGGATGAGACAGCCGCGTTGGTTGAGCAAATCCGCGACCGAAGCGGGCAGATCGGGAAATGAGCTGACTGGGAGATGGCGAATGAGGTAAGGGGTGGAGCGGCCGTCAACTACGATCTGGCCGGACTCATTCAATTGCGGGGACAACGGTTTCGCGGGTTGGGCTGGGAGCAGCGCACCGACGCAGAGCAGAATGCCCCACAGAGTTCCCGGTCTTTTCAAATCAGTGCTAAGCATTTGTCGAACTCAAGTTCATCGGAACAAATCAGTGGCCGAAACGAGGTTTCACAGAACATTCCATTTTCCTCTGAAGGCGTCCCCAATCATTGCTTCCGCCCATTCTTCGGCTTCCATTTCGTGCTCAGTGTCATCTGCCATCTGTCGGTAGCCTTCCGTCAATGCAGCTTGGCTCATCCGTCTGGCCGCTTGCGCACCGTCCTCGCGATCCATGGAAGCCCCCCCTTGCTCGTCATAGTCCCACAATACTTCGACTTCAGTCCTAGTTCCGCAGCGGCTTGCCGGTTTTCAGCGTGAAGGCGATGCGCTCCTGTGTCTTGCGTTCGCCGCAGAGGGAGAGAAACGCCTCCCGTTCCAGATCGAGCAGGTACTGCTCAGTGACCAGCGTGCCTGCCGTTACGCGGCCGCCGGCCAGGATGTAGGCGACCCATTTTGCTACCTTCTGGTCGTGTTCCGAGGCGTAACCGGCCTCGCCCATGAGAAACGCGCCGGTCTCGAGGGCTGCCAGCGCTGCTATACCGGGAGCGGGAATCTGCGTGCGCGGCTGCGGGGCGGTGTAGCCGGCCGCAGCCAGCGCGGCTGACTGGGCTTTGGCATCGAGGAGCAGGCGTTCGCGGTTCAGGGTAATGCGGTCGGCAGGTCCCAGCATGCCGAGCGGACGAGCCTCGGCGCCCGAGGTGGAGACCTTGGCAGTGGCGATGGTTTCAAACACTTTACGCAACGCCGTGTTCATTTCCGCGGATTGTGCAAAGCGCGAGGACGGGTCTCTCGGATCTGGCGGCGCAAGGGCTGCAGCGGCGTCGACGGCGCGCAGCAGCATCTCCTTGGTGCCGCCTCCGGCTGGAATCAGGCCGACACCCGCCTCCACCAGGCCGATGTAGGTCTCGGCATGGGGCTGGCGGCGCGCCGCGTGCAGGCAAATCTCCGCGCCGCCGCCGAGCGTGAGGCCAAAGGGCGCGGCAACCACCGGGCGCGGGCAGAACTTGATGGCCGCGGTCATCTGCTGGAAGTTGTGGATGACGCCCGCCAGCTCGTCCCACTCGCCCTCCTGGGCAGCCAGCAGGAGCTGCATCAGGTTGGCGCCGACCGAGAAGTTTTCCCGGTCGCTGGCAATCACGAAGCCGGCAAAGTCGCGCACGGCGTCCGAGTCCGGCTTGAGCACNNCGTCGCCGATATCGATGAGCGATGCACCCGCGTTGGAGCGCACCACGCCGTTGGAACGCCGGAAGTCTGCGACCTTGGCGTGGCCGGGAACGGTGGGAACCGGCTCCAGTTTTTTCGTTGCCGGCTGGAAGCATTTCCGGCCATCCTTCGCGTACCAGGACGCCTGCCCGGCAGCCAGTAGCGCGACAGCAACTGGACTAACCGCAATCCCCAGAGCCCTCATGCGAGCCACAGTCGATTCCACTCCAGCCGCATCCCACATTTCAAACGGGCCCAGCTCCCAGTTGAAGCCCGCTTTCATCGCCTGATCGATTGAAGCCGCGTCGGCTGCCACTTCGCCTATGCGGTCGGCGGCAAAGTTCCACAGCGTGGCCAGAAACGGCCAGAGAAAGCCGGCGGCCTTGTCCTTGGCGGGATCGTTAGCCAGCAATAGCTTTAGTCGCTCCGGGGTCGTAGCCGCGTTCCTGGCCATCTCAAGGCCGGGCAGCGCGGGTTTCACCGAAGGGCGATACTCAAAAGTCGCCAGATCGAGCACCTGGCGCACATCTTTCCCATCGGCGCCGCGGCTTTTCTTGTAGAAACCCTGGCCGGATTTATCGCCCAACCAGCCGCGCTTGACGATCTCCGCCAAAACCGAAGAAAAGCTGCCTGGGGTTACGCCCTGCGGGAAATTCGCCGCTACGTGGGCCAGGATGTCGATGCCCACCATGTCGGCAAGGCGAAATGTGCCGGTGCGCGGCCAGCCGAGAGCAGGGCCGGTGAGCGCGTCCACCTCTTCAATGGTCAAGCCCTTTTCCAGCATCAGCGAGGCGGCATTGAACATGACGGCGACGCCGATGCGGTTGGCGATGAAGTTGGGCGTGTCGTTGGCGAAGACCACCTGCTTGCCCAGGTTGCGATCGGCAAAGGCGGCAAACGCGGCCACAACTNNGGATTGAAGAAATGCGTGCCGAAGAAGCGGTCGCGATGGCTGGCCAGACCCGCGGCAATCTGCTTCACGGGCAGGCCGGAGGTATTCGTCGTGAGCACTGCGTTGGGCGCTAGATGCGGGACAACGCGTGCCAGCAGCGCGGTCTTGATGGCCAGATTTTCGGCTACTGCCTCAATCACCCAATCGCAGTTGGCAAGTTTGGGCAGGTCGTCGTCGAAGTTGCCGGGGGTGATCAACGAGGCCAGCGAGGAGTCGTAGAATGCCGCCGGTTTGGCCTTGCCAAGGGCCTCAAGCGCGCCGATTGCAAGCTTGTTCCGCACGCCTTCGCCGGCGGGAACCATGTCGAGCAGCAGCGTCGGAATGCCGGCGTTGGCCAGGTGNNGGTGCGGAAGATAGTACTGAAGACGTCGTGCTCATGCGGGCTCTCCCTTGAGCGGGCTGGAGGCGTGGCCCTCCACTACGCATAACCGCTCGCAGCATACGGAAGTGAGTCGCTTGCGGTCAAGGATGCGCCATCGAACCCCTGCACACACGGTTGAATTCGAAGGTCAATTCACGTCGGCGTAACCAAGATGCGGCCCGCACTAGAACTTTCTGCGCAGGTATTCAAACACCATGTACCCGATCAGTCCGGAGATAAGTGCGATTGCGAAGTTCGTGCCGGTGAAGATGTCGTTGAAGGCCAGGCCCCAGGTCTTTCCGCGGCCGTTCGTGACGGTGAATTCTCCCATGAGGAGATTCGAATAGAAGAGAAAGATGATGAACCCAATCTCAATGACGGCCCGCAGGGCAGAGATACCGCGAGGGCGATTTGGCTGTCTTGGGGTCATGGAGTGTCCATGGTATCAAGAATCGACCGCAGCGGATGCAAGGCATTCCATGAAAAGGGCCGGGTTGGCCGGTTTGACCCCCTCCGGGCAAGGGAACTAGCTTGAAGGAGTGCGGTGTCGCGATTTCGCGCCTCTCGTGCAAGGAGATTGGATGCAAATCGGAATTCGGTCCGCAGCCCTTTTACTGGGGCTGGCGGCGATGGCGGTCTACGGCGCGCAGGCGCAGGAGCTGAAGAGTTTTGAGCGGAAGATCGCCACCAAGGTGCTGCCTAACGGGCTGACCCTGATCATTTGCGAGCGGCCGGAAGCGCCAGTCTTCAGCTACACCACGTTTATCGATGCCGGAGACGTGAACGATCCGTCCGGCGAGAGCGGCCTTGCCCACATGTTTGAGCACTTGGCCTTCAAGGGGACCAGCCAGATCGGCACCACCGATTACGCCGCCGAAAAAGTGGCGCTGGCAAAAGTGGAAGCCGCCAACGATGCCTTTGAGGCCGAGTACCTGAAGGCCGTGGGACGCGATCAGGCCAAGCTGGATGACCTGAAAAAGGTCTTTGTGGCCGCCCAGGCCGAGGCGGAAAGGTATGTGATTCCTAACCAGTTCACCGACGTGGCCGAGCGCAACGGAGCGGAAGGCCTGAACGCGGAGACCGGGTTGGACGATACGTCCTATTTCTGGTCGATGCCGGAAAACCGCCTGGAGCTTTGGGCGTGGCTTGAGAGCAGCCGTCTGGCTGATGTGGTGCCGCGCGAGTTCTACAAGGAGCGCTCCGTTGTAATCGAGGAGCGGCGCATGCGCACCGACTCCAACCCCGAAGGCAGGCTCTTTGAGCAGTTCGCGGCCACGGCCTACGTGGCCCACAACTACGGACGCAGCAACATCGGCTGGCCCAGCGAAGTGAGCCAGATTAATGCCACCGAGGCCATGGAATTCCACAGGAAGTACTACGTGGGCGCCAACATTGTGGTGGCCGTGGTGGGCGATGTGAAAGCGTCCGAAGCGATGCCGATGCTTGAGAAGTATTTCAGCAAGGTGCCGGCCGGTCCCAAGCCGGAAGAGATGACCACGGTCGAGCCGAAGCAGTTCGCCGAGAAGACCGTGACCATCCGGGAACAGACGCAGCCCATCTACATTGAGGGCTACCATCGTCCCGACTACCATGATCCGGACGACGCGGTATACGACGCCATCAGCGACATCTTCTCGAACGGGCGGGTCTCGCGGCTCTATCGCAGCCTGGTGCGCGACCAGCAGATTGCCGCGGAGGCGGTGGGGTTCAGTGGATTCCCCGGCACAAAGTACCCAGGCCTCTTCGTTTTTGGCGCAGTCCCTTTGCCGGGCCATACACCGGCGGAGATGCGTGACGCCATCCACAAAGAAATCGAGAAGCTGAAAACGACAGACGTAACCGACGATGAGCTGCAGATGTACAAGACGCGCACTCGCGCCGACCTGCTGCGCGGGCTGGCCGACAATCAGGGACTGGCCAACGATCTGGCCGAGTACCAGACTCGCTACGGCGACTGGCGCGAACTGTTCCTGCAATTGGACAAGGTGGACAAGGTGACCAAGGCCGACATCCAGCGCGTAGCCAACACGGTGTTTGTGGCCAGCAACCGCACGAGCGCCGAGATTGATACGGCAGCTCCCGACACGGCAACGAGAGCACCTGCGGCGAAAGATGGAGACGCGCAATGAACAGCCTGTCCAGGAAAGTTCTTTTGGAGATCGTTGCTGTTCTCGCCGTCTCGCTTACACCGATTGCGCTCGGCGCACAGCAGGAGAAGCCCTGGGAGAGAATCCCGATACCGAAGCTGCACGAGTTCAAGCCGCAGGAGCCCAGACGCATTGAGTTGAAGAATGGGATTGTGATCTTTCTTCAGGAGGATCACGAGTTGCCGTTTGTATCCGGATCGGTGCTCATTCCGGGGGGGTCACGCGACGAGGATCCAGCCAAGGCGGGCCTGATCGGTCTCTACGGCCAGACGTGGCGCACCAGCGGGACCGCCAAAATGAACGGCGACGCGATGGACGACCTGCTGGAGGCGAAAGCGGCGCACATTGAGACCGAGGGCGACGAAGATTCAACAGCGCTGGCCTGGGATTCACTCAAGGGCGACTCCGACCAGGTACTTGCCCTGGCGTTGGACTTGCTCTTTCACCCCAGGTTCAATGCGGAAAAACTCGAACTGGCTCAACAGCAGGAAGCCACGGGCATTGTGCGTCGGAATGACGATGAATCGGGGATTGCCGACCGTGAATCCGCCAAGCTGGTCTACGGCGCCAACAGCCCCTATACTCGCCAGCCGGAGCTGAGCACCATTGGCGCGGTGACGGTGGACGATTTGACGGCCTGGCACGATCGCACCATTCGCGGCAAGCTGATTATCGGCATCAGCGGCGACTTCGATGCGGCAGCGATGGAAGCCAAACTGCGCGCAACCTTTGAAGGATTGCCGCCTGCGGTCGTTGCCCCGCCGCGCCACGATGTCTTTGCCGGTCCCACGCCGGGGATTTACTTCATCCAAAAGAACGACGTGAACCAGTCGAATGTGCAGATTGTGGGGCTGGGAACTGATCGCCGCAACCCCGACGTGCCTGCGCTTGCGGTGATGGACGAAATCCTGGGTGGCGGTTTTGCCAGCCGGTTGATGCAGAAGATACGTACCGAACTGGGCCTGGCATACGAAGTTGGCGGCGGATTTGCCTTCGACTACGATCATCCAGGCGAATTTCGCGTAGTGGCTCTCACCCAGAGCGCAACCACCGTTGAGACCGCAAAACAGGCCCTGGCTGAAATTGCGGGGCTGGCCGGCAGGCCCTTTACGCAAGAGGAGTTGGATCGGGCCAAGGACGACATTCTCAACTCGTTTCTCTTCCGCTACGACACCAGGGACAAGGTTCTGGCCGAGCGTGAACGGCTGGAGTTCTACGGCTTTCCGGCGAATTATCTTGAGACCTACAAGGCAGCTCTCGAGAAGGTGACAGTTGCCGACCTAGACGCCGTCGCAAAGAAATACGTCCACTCCGACAAGCTGGCTGTGCTGGTGGTCGGCGACGCGCCTCAAATCAAACCCGGGCTGGATGAGCTGAAACTGGGGCCGGTGCATACAATCGATATCACCATTCCACAGCCGAACCAGGCGCCGGCGGAGGAGAAAAAGCCGTGAGCAAGGAACTAGGCGGCAGCCCGGCGGAGAGCGCGAAGCTAGCTGTAGTGATCATGGCGGCAGGCAAGGGGACGCGGCTCAAGTCGCGTCGCCCCAAGGTGCTGCGTGAGATCGGCGGCAAGCCGCTGCTGGGTCACGTCATCGCCGCCGCCGGTAACGTTGTGGCCATGGACGATATTTATGTTGTGGTCGGCCACCAGGCAGAGCGCGTAAAGGCTGCAGTTGCCGCCACCGGCGTGCATTTCGTTGAACAGCCGGATCAGCGCGGCACAGGGCACGCAATCCAGTGCGCGCGCGAGGCCATTGCCGGCTACGAAAACATCCTGGTGCTTTCCGGAGACGTGCCGCTCATCCGGCCTGAAACGATCGAAGAGGTCTGGGGCTTTCACCAACAGGAACAAGCGGCGATGACCATTCTGACCGCAGTTCCGGAAAATCCCACTGGCTATGGCCGTGTCCTGCGACCATCAAAAGATTCACCGGAAGTTGAGGCCATTATCGAGCAGAAGGCGCTCACCGCCGACCAACAGCAGGACCTCACCGAGATCAACTCCGGCATTTACGCTTTCCAAACCGCGCCGTTGCTGGCGCATCTCGAAAAACTCACAGCCAACAATGCGCATGGCGAGCTTTACCTTACCGACGTGGCCGGCCTGCTGGTTGCGGCTGGAGAGCGGGTTGTGGCCGTAGAGGCAGAATCGGCTGAAGAAGTGCTCGGAGCCAACACGATTGCCGAACTGGTAGCGCTGGACTCGACGCTGCGCGCCGCAAAAGCAGGTCGCTTGATGGCCGCAGGCGTCACCATTTTTCGCCCGGAGACCTGTGTGATCGATGCGGAAGTGGAAGTTGCGCCCGACACGGTGATTGAGCCCTTTGTCCAGTTGCTGGGCGCGACACGCATTGGTTCCGACTGCCTTATCCGCTCCTATTCGGTCCTGGAAAACTGCACGCTCGGCGATGCGGTGCTGATCCGCCAGGCTTGCATGCTGGAGGAAAGCACGGTTGCGAATGGAGCTAAAATCGGTCCATTCGCGCACCTGCGGCCTGGGAGCGAGATCGGCGAAGACGCGCATGTGGGCAACTTTGTTGAAACCAAGAAGGCGAAGCTGGGCAAGGGCGCAAAGGCCGGTCACCTGACTTATCTGGGCGATGCGGAGGTCGGCGAGGGCACCAACATCGGCGCCGGGGTCATCACCTGCAACTACGATGGCTTGAACAAGCACCCGACAAAGATCGGCAAGGACGTTTTTGTGGGCAGCGATTCCACGCTGGTGGCGCCCGTGACCGTCGAGGATGGAGCCTATATCGGCGCCGGCTCCTGCATCACCAAGAACGTGCCGGCAGGATCGCTGGCAGTTACGCGGGCTCATCAGATCGTCAAGGAGGGCTGGGTTGCTGCTCGGCGAGCCCGTCAGAAGCCACCGCAATAGCATGACCTCGCATCTCAAGTGAAATCAATGCCGGGAGAAAAATCGAGGATGGAGTACAACCAAGTTTTCTCCTGCGGATCATCTTTTTTGCGCCAAGGCTGAACCGACAGTCAAAATCTCGATGCGCAATGTCCGAAATGCGATTTGAGCCCCTTATTAATCAACCGCTTATCGAAAATCGCGTTGCGCTTGGTACATCTGTGAGCGTAGCGTTTCGTTACCAAGCCTGAAAGATTGGCTGCGGCAATGAGCAGTACGGCAAGGACTTAAGTTGGGGAGCAGTTCCACTTTTGAACCTGGCATTTCCCAAGGTTGGTAGTTTTTTGGAATTCTTTTGCTCTTCGACGCATCCGGTGGAATGAGGGTTCAAGATAGAGGTAGGGCAGGCCTCGTGGGAATACCTGATTCAGGCTGTCACTCCGATTCCGGGACGGTGAATCGGATGGGTACAATTTGATGGGATTCAGAAAGCGCAAGTACATTTGATGTGAAATCATGGTTCGCGATTTTCGATTCGATCCAGTTCCGGGGCGCTGGTTATACGGCAGTACTTGCCTCACGATAAGACGGCTTCGCAGCTATTGCCGTGTTGCGAAGTTCCAGGGGAGGAACCAGTTTGGCATCGAATCTGACGGCAAAAGGGGCGCCTGACCCAGAGGTCAAACAGCGCGCCGAAGGGGGAGAGCGCGGGTCGGGAAGACTGCGCCGCCCGGCACGGATTCTGGTGGTTGACGACGAGGCGCACGTCCGATCGATGATAGGCGCCACATTGGAGCGCCACGGATACGATGTGCAGTTGGCAACCTGCGGCCGCGATGCGTTGGAATCCCTGGCGCTGAACACCTTCGACCTGGTACTCACCGACATCGTGATGCAGGACGGAAACGGTATTACCCTTCTCGAACGCGTCCACGCGCAGCAGCCGAACCTTCCGGTTGTGATGGTGACGGCGATACACGACATCAGCGTCGCCATCGACACCATGCGTCGCGGCGCGTACGACTACCTGCTCAAGCCGTTCGAGCGGGAACACCTGGTGAGCACCGTGCAGCGCGCGCTGGACCACCGCCAGGCCCTGCAGGAGACTCACAACTACCAGCAAAGCCTTGAGCAAGTGGTGCGCGCACGGACCGAGATGCTGCGTCAGGCCATGGATGACCTGGAACACTCATACGATGTCACCCTGGAGGCGCTCGGCGACGCACTGGACTTGAAGGACTCCGAGACCGAGGGCCATTCGAAGAGGGTCACCGCCTACACCATCGCCCTCGCTCGGGCCATGGGCATCTCTCCCGCGGAGATCAAGGTCATTGCGCGCGGAGCGTTCTTGCATGACATCGGGAAGATGGCGATCCCCGATGAAATTCTCCGCAAACCCGGCACGCTGACTCCGGAGGAGCAGGATGTCATGCGGGACCACTGCACCCGCGGTTACCACATGCTGCGTAAAATCCCGTTCCTTGCGGAGGCGGCGGAGATTGTCTATTCCCATCAGGAGCACTACGACGGCGGAGGTTACCCGAACCAACTTCGAGGGGACGAGATTCCCATCGGCTCCCGCATCTTCGCCGTGGCCGACACCCTGGACGCAATCACCAGCGACCGGCCCTATCGCAGGGCGAAAGGCTTCGACGCGGCGCGCATCGAGATTCTGCGCTGCTCCGGAACGCAGTTCGATCCCGCTGTCGTGGAGGTCTTTCTCAAGATTTCCAATGAGTTATGGCACGAATTGCGCTCTGAGATTACCGGTCAGAACAAGCGATTCTCAACCTTCGATATTGCGCAGACCCCAGCTCCCCCAATCAAATAGCGCATGCCTCACTTTTTTGATGCGGACTCCGAGCAGAATGTCAGCATCTGAAGAAGTGGGATGACCTTCTTGTCTTCTCCGGAGAAAAACATGCACATACTTTCCCAGGCAGAAGTGACTGCCCACTTGAGCACCCGGCCCGATTGGCAGATCGAAACCGGTGAATTGGCGAGAACATTTCAGTTCGAGACTTTCCGTGACGCAGTCGCCTTTGTCAACAGGGTGGCCGACCTGGCAGAGGAGGCCGGGCACCATCCGGATATTGACATCCGGTACAACAGGGTGCGACTCGCTCTCATCTCACATGACGCAGGCGGCTTGACCACCAAAGACTTCGCCGTGGCAGCCGGTGCCGACAAGTTGCTCTGACAACTTCGGGGTCACAGGCGGCTGGGTCCGATTTGGAATTGTTCAAAACGGCACAACCCTCACCGGTCAGGATTCATCCCTCGGATCGTCCCCGGAAATCCCATATTGTGGATTTATGGGCTTCTCGTCGGCTTGGCGGAGCTTTTTCAGCGTGCTTCTGTACCACCAGGCTGCCGCTGCACCCCCTGCCAAGGCAGAGGCCGCCGCGATTACTCCCAGTTTGAGCCACCCCGAGGATGGAGTCGATTCCGCTTGTGGATGGGGAGAAGTATCAGATTCCAAAAAGTTTGTCACGTGCGGTTGCGTCCCTTACCTTAACTATCCGAGCTTGCATGGTGGAACACTTGCCTGCGCATTAGATGCGAAACATTGCAGAAGGTTCAGGGTCCTTGCTGGAAATATAATTTCGATTTTTGTATTTGACTTCGACCAAATCTATGCTATGGTGTATATATTCCAGTGATGGAGGCGGTAGATCCTACCGCATCGGATCTGGAAGTAAGTTGCGTCACTGGCCTCCCGGCACGAACAGTCACACCGTTCGTGCCGTCTTTTTTTGGACCACCATCCTTCCCCGACGGCAGCCACGACTTCTTTTACGCACGCGATTCCGGTGCGTCCGGTTCTCCGTCTAAAATGTCGTGAGAGGCATCACATGAAGAATTTGACCAATGGGAAGAATTGGATACGGGCTCGCTGGGTTCTGGGATTAGGCATCTTCGCCATCACCGCAGCCAGTTATGCGCAGTGGTCAAACCCGGCTGACGACGTTCCCGCTTACCACCCCTCTGCGCCACTCCGTGTGAGCGCTCTGCCGCCCATTCTGGCCGGCGCCAGGCTCACCGGCGAGAACTTCCAATACCCGTGGCAGAAGCACGTCTACGAGCAGGTGGCCAAGGTGGGCAACGTGGTCTACCAGCTCCCCTGCAACTGCCGCTGCGACCGGGCCCTGGGCCACACCAGCCTGCGGAGCTGCTTCGAAACGCTGCACGGCACCGAGTGCTCCACTTGCGCCAAAGAGGGTTTCTTCGCCTACCAGCAGACCAAACTCGGCAAGACCCCGGCCCAGATTCGCGCCGCCATCGCCCGCCACGAGTACGAAAGCATCGACCTGGAAAAGCAGTAACGCAGCTCTTAGCGCCCGATGCCCAGCCAGTACTGGAAGAAGACTGCTCCGAATCCTCCGGCCATGGCAGTCACCTTCGGCCCCGGATCGCCATAGAACTCGAACCCGTCCACTTTGCAGACCGCGGCGAGTTTCGGCACCCACACCTGCACGGCCGGGCCGCTGAAGTGCGCCTCCACGGCGGCGGCATCCACATATGTCTCCACCAGCCTGAAGCGCTTCCCGTCGCTTGCGGCGAACCACTCATACCCCAGCGTGCCGGGCTCCGCCTTGCTGATCTCGGTCAGCGTGGCCGCAATGCTCTTGAACTCGTCCAGTTGACCCTCGTTCACCGTCATGCTCACCGTCAGGCGAACCACTTGCTCCACCATGTCGATCTCCTCTTCCTGCTCCACGAAGGAAGCTACCCTGCCACCCTATCACCCGCCGCTTCGGTGTAGAAACCGGATTTGGCGTAGAATGGATGGATGCAGCACGAGCCAGTTGGCCCGGCTCGCACCTGGGCATCCTGAGCAAGAACGGGATGTGGCACCAAGGGGGCGTCACGGTTTCGACGGGATCGATTGCGGCTTAGGAGGCATGTCAGGGTGTGGGCACCTGTAATCGCCTGCAAAAACAAAGTTGCCAACGATAATCTGGCACTTGCAGCTTAATTAAATAAGCTGCCGTCTTCCACGGCTTTACCTACGGGCTGTGAGCGGACGTCATACAGTAGGCTGGCGTGAGCAGCTCGGTCCGTGTTGCTTACGCGAGACCATCGGACTAGTTCCCGTCGCATCTTGTCCGTTCTGAGTTGCGGGGGCGAAACCAAAAGGAAGCGGACAAAGCATGAACTCTCCTGGCTGACAGCGATTTCGGACGCGGGTTCGACTCCCGCCGCCTCCACCACAAGCAAGTATTTTATTATCAACGACATAACCTCAGAACCTTGACTTTTGCGCTAATTTTGCGTTAGACTTCACGGCAAATGAGCACACCCCTGATCGCGATCTTTGTACGCCACTCTGAGGAATGCAAACACGCCGACGATGAACTGTACCGTCGGTGCAACTGCCGCAAGCACCTCCGCTGGACGCACAACGGCGTCCAGTACCGGAAAACCGCAGGGACTCGTTCCTGGGTCGACGCCGAACAGGCCAAGCGCGATCTTGAGGACCAGCTGTCCGGACGCTCTTCCGCTCCTTCCTCCGAGAACAACGCCCAAACGATTGCTGCGGCCATCTCACTGTTTATCGCCGACAAGAAGGTCCAGGGGCTGACCCCCGACCTCATCAAAAAGTACACGCTTTGGCTGGGGCGGCTGCGGACGTATTGCGAGGGCCGCGGAGTCTTCGTTGTAAAGGGCATTACCAGAGAACTCGTTACCGGATTTTGCGAGGACTGGCCCAAGCTCTACCCGAGCACGTACACGCGCGCCAAACTCCGCGAGCGCTACAAGAGCTTTCTACGCTACTGCTACGAGGCACAGTGGCTGGAACGCGTCCCAGCCTGGCCAAAGATCAAAATCGAGGAACCGCCGACAATGCCCCTCACGGCAGAGGAGTATAAGCGGCTTCTTGAGGTCATTCCGGGTGTTGTGCGCCGCCGCGGAACGGCCGTTTGGGCAGCCCGCGTCCGTGCTCTATTCCAGCTTATGCGTTGGTCTGGTCTGGCGATTATGGATGCTCTCACGCTTAGCAGCCCGTGGTGCAA
>PLPU01000239.1:1812-8065 GCA_003159975.1 Acidobacteriaceae bacterium | reverse complement strand
GCGCCTTCGCTATACCCCCGTTTTCTTCCTTGTGAAGTTGAATAGCTTTGTTCCTCTCCTTGCTGCTTGGTGTTCTTCACCTTTTGCTGTAATACCAAGATCGCGTGCGGCTTCAACCTGAAGCCAATCCAATAAGGTTCGTGATTGCTCGGCAAGATTGGAAATCAGGCCTGAAGCGACTTCTATGTTTCTATCGAGGCTCTTGCTGTCTATGTCGGTCGCAATGCCCGCTTTGGCGGCTCTATCGCTTATGTCCTCAAATAGACCAATAACTCCTTTGAGCTTTTGTGCCAGTGATTTTGTATTCTTGAGAAATTCATTAATCTTCTTGTCACCTTCTTTGTTCTGGCGAAAATTATCAAGAAAAATACAATTTGCGCATGCTATCGATATTTCTTCGAGAGCTTGTTCTAGTTCAGTGGCGATTCTGTTTGCTATCTTTCCATTCCATCCATTTAATGTAGTGAAATTCGTGATATGAAAAACATTCGCGACGCCGCGCAATAATACGCTCCATTCGGCTCTCTTCAGGTCGAGAAGCCAACGCTTATGATCCTTCTCGCTTGTTGCACGAAAAGACCACTCTGTCAGCTCCCTCGCATTGCGAATTGTACGATTAGCAATCCACAAGCCAATACCAACGGATAAAAGGCTAACGGCTGTGGGTATCCACTGTTTCCACCCAGGGTCCGCGTTGGGGGGAACGACGCACTGAACCACAACCGGCGCTTGCGCCAGTTGGTCAACGAAAAACACGGCGATTGAGGCGGCATGAAGGATCATCGCTCCCACCTAGTATCCTAAGAAGTTGCCCCAAAGGTTAACACTATGAGCCAAACACTGAAAGCCGTCCGCGGCACACGCGACTTGCTGCCGCCGGAAACGGCACTCTGGAACCACATCGAGAAGACAGCGCGGCAGGTGTTTACCCGCTACAACTTCGGCGAGATTCGCACCCCCATCTTCGAAGACACAGCGCTGTTTGCGCGTGGTGTGGGCGAGGAAACCGACATCGTCTCCAAGGAGATGTACACCTGGGAGGACAAGGCGCGCGCGCAGAGCGAGAAGACGCAGTCGCTGACCTTGCGGCCGGAGAATACCGCAGGCGTTGTGCGCGCCTATATCGAACACCAGTTGGGCGAGAGCGGGCAGTTGCAGAAGCTCTATTACGTGGGTCCGCAGTTTCGGCGCGAGCGGCCGCAGAAGGGCCGTTACCGCCAGTTCTCGCAGATCGGCGCGGAGGTCATCGGGCCGCCGTCGGCGGGCAGTGAAAGCCCGCTACGCGACGCCGAAGTCCTGGAGATGCTGGCCACGCTGCTGGAGGAGCTGGGCATCTCCGGCTGGACGCTAGAGCTGAATTCCGTTGGCTCACCGGCGGATCGTGCGCGCTACAACGAAGTGCTGCGCGCCGCGCTGGTTCCGCTGGCCCCGCAGATGTGCGAGGACTGCCAACGGCGCGCAGTGACAAACCCGCTGCGTGTACTCGACTGCAAGGTCCCCGCCGATCAGCCGATCATTGACACGCTGCCCCGCATGGCCGACTCGCTCGATGAAGACTCCCAAAAACACTTTGCCGCGGTTCTCGCGGCCCTGGACGTATCCGGCGTGCCGTACACGCGCAATCACCGCCTGGTGCGCGGTCTGGACTACTACACGCGAACGACCTTCGAGTTCACGCATGGCGGCCTGGGCGCGCAGAACGCCCTGCTCGGCGGCGGTCGCTATGACGGCTTGAGCGAGGCCATCGGCGGGCCCAAAGCTCCAGGCATCGGCTTCGCAATGGGCGAGGATCGGCTTGTTTTGACGCTGCAGGCTCTTGAAGCTGCCAAGCCCACGTTGGCCGACGCATTTATCGCCCCGCTCGGCGAAGGGTTGAACCCCGCGGCCTTGGCTCTCGCGCGCGAACTGCGCCGCGCAGGCTTGCGCATTGAGCTGGGAGAGGGCAGTTTTCGCCTCAAGAAATCGTTTGAAACAGCCGATAAGACTGCGCGGCGCATCGTCATCCTGGGCGAGGACGAGCTTCAATCCGGTATCCTGACAGTGAAGACCTTCTCGACAGGAATGCAGACCAAGGTCAATCGCGGAGAGCTGGCGGCTTATCTTTCCATGCCCGCAGGCGAATAAAGGACACACGTTTTGCTCGATTTTCTAGGAAGCCTCGAACGAACGCATCTTTGCGGCGAATTGCGCGCCGCCAACGCCGGCCAATCTGTCATTTTGATGGGCTGGGTAAACCGGCGCCGCGACCACGGCAACCTTATCTTCCTCGACCTGCGCGACCGCACCGGCATCTGTCAGATTGTTTTGGACAAGGAGCTCACCCCCGACGGCCATCTTAAAGGCGAGCAAGTCCGGCCGGAGTACGTTGTGGCCGCCGTGGGCAAGGTGAGCCTGCGCGACGCCGACGCCATCAATCCCAAGATGCCTACCGGCGAAATCGAGATTGAGGCCACCCAGCTGCTGGTTCTGAATGACGCGCGACTGGCGCCGTTTTCGCCGTCCGAAGAGGCCATCCAGAACGAAGAGACGCGGCTGAAATATCGCTACGTGGACATGCGCCGCGTGGAGATGCAGCGCAATTTCTGGCTGCGGCATGAGATCACCCGGGCAATCCGCGAAAGCCTCAGCAAGCAGGGCTTTCTGGAGATTGAAACGCCCATCCTGACCAAGAGCACGCCGGAGGGCGCGCGGGATTTCCTGGTTCCCAGCCGTGTGCATCCGGGCGAGTTTTACGCGCTGCCGCAGTCGCCGCANNCCGCAGATCTTCAAGCAGATTCTCATGATCTCGGGGTTCGACAGGTACTTCCAAATCGCGCGCTGCTTCCGCGATGAGGACCAGCGCGCAGACCGGCAGCTTGAGTTCACGCAAGTTGACCTGGAGATGAGCTTTCCGCACCAGGAAACAGTCTTTGCGGTGGTGGAGCAGTTTCTGGAGGCGGCCTTCTCCGCGGCTGGGGTTGCATTGCCAACGCCATTTCCCCGCATCACNNCCACGCTGCAGATCGATCCCGCGCTGCCGGTGGTGGCGCTGCGCATTCCCAAAGTCGGCGAGCTGAGCCGCAAGGAACGCGAAGACAACCACCCCATGTTCGACCAGAAAAAGGGCGCCAAGTTCATTGACGACTTCAAGCGGCTGGCAAAAAGCTTGCCTGAGGCCGCAGTGAGGGTGCGTGAGTTGGCGGGCGCGGCAGACGACGATTTTGTCATCATCGTGGCCGGCGATCCGGCGCACCCGGTGAAGGCCAGCGACACCAAGTTTGAAGGCCGTCTGAGCGAGCGCGAGATCAATGTGTACTCGGCTGCAGGCAACTTCCGCACCGAGCTGGCGAAGAAGTACGCCGACAGGCACGGAGCCTTTGGCGTGACCGAAAGTGCCGTGAAGGAAGCCGATCCGAAAGGCGGAGTCACGGTGGACGGCGCGGCTGCGTTCAACCCCATCTGGATTGTCGACTTCCCGATGTTCGAGTACGACCTGGGCGCGTCGAAGTGGGTTCCGGCGCATCATCCGTTTACGTCGCCTTATGAAGCCGACATGGCCAACCTGCTCACCGATCCGGCCAGTGTGCGCGCCAACTGCTACGACCTGGCCATGAACGGCCTCGAGCTTGGTTCGGGGTCGATTCGTATTCATCGCAAGGATGTGCAGCAGCAGATCTTCAAGGCGCTGGGCATCAGCGACGAAGAAGCACGCGCGCGCTTCGGCTTCTTCCTCGATGCTTTGGAGTACGGCACGCCGCCGCATGGCGGCATTGCGCTGGGTCTGGACCGCATCGTGATGCTGCTGACCGGCGCGCCCAGCCTGCGCGAAGTGATCGCCTTCCCGAAGACGGCGAAGGCAATCGACCTGATGGCGGAAGCGCCGACTATGGTGACCGAGCAGCAGTTGAAGGAACTGCATATCCGTGTGGCGCTGAAAAGCTAGGATTGCGCGTTGAAAATAGAGCTAGGCGGGAGGTCTGCGCCAGGCACGACGCACGCCAAAGAAAACAAGCAATAGGCCCGCAACAATGACAGCGGCGGTGGCGAAATAGTACCCGATCCACTGGGTCTCATTGCTTGGCATGAGCTCTGGAGCGACGCCCCTTCGGTCAAGATTGCTGAGTCCAAGATTGCTGAGCCCGCCAATCAAGACCAGAAGGCCAAGGCCGAGCCTCCACCATGAGACATATCGAACAGTGGGCGAATTCATGCGTCGTTCCCTGCCCTGATCAAAAAGCGCTCAGCCAGCCTACTCCGCATCCGCCTCGTCCGTATCCGCCCGCACGCCGTCCTTTTCCTCGCCCTCGACGGAGATACGCAGCGACCGCAGGAAGTGGAGATCGTTCTGAGTGAACGGCGTGTCTTCGGTGCCCGGTTCGGCGCTGGTGGGAGCGTCCTCGCCATCCTTGGCAGAGACCTCGTTGAGGCCGATGGTGGCCTCAAGCATCAGCAGCACGTCAAACCCGTGCTTGCGGATATCCTGCACTACGCCGGCGATCTGCTCGCTCTCAATCACCGACTCATGAATAGCCTCGCCCAACTGCTGAATCAGTTCACGCATACGGGATGTCACAGATACCTCCGAGGGCGGCGGCCGGCGCGGTGAATGGCGCGGGTTGCAGCGCAGGATTNNCTGCTACCATCATAAACGGAATGAAACCACACTCCATCGGCCGCACCCTGGGAATCGGCCTGCGCGTTGCGGGTCGCATCGCGGGTCGGCACGCTGCCACCGCTGGACAAGCCGCGGCCTCAAGCAGCACCGCATCGCGCCAGTCGATTGTGGATGTTGCGGCCGAGAGCCGCGCCGCGGGCCAGACTGCCGGAAAGGCTACACGCAACGTCGCCCGCGGCGTTGGCGGCTTCCTGCGGCCCTTTGGCCGTGTGGGCGCGATTCTGTGGCTTGAAGTGATGGGCGTTTTCTTTTTCCTGCCCGTGGTGGTCTTTGCGCCCACATTGTGGCGAATCCGAGCCAGTTGGCTTCGCGGGCCCGATCACAGCACATTCCTCATCACCGCCGGAATCATGGCGTTGTTTTTCTACCTGAGCCTCAGTTCGTTCTGGCGCGCAAGGAAGAAATGATCCATCCGGCTTGCGCTTCTATTGTTTGGGCGATTGGGAACCGGGTTCGCGACTGAAAGCGTAGATTGCCACGCCGGCAAACACCAATACGATCAGGAACATGAAGGCGCCACCGCCGCCTCCGCCAAAGCGCATGAACGCCAATGCATCCGTCTGAGTAGCCAACATCGATTTCCTCCGCGGGCCGGGATCGCTCCCAGCCCGTGCATTGGGCTAGACACGGAATGCCCAGGCAAGTTGTGATCGAGAATTCAGGCCAACAAGCGGGTCATCTTTTCGGCAGTGCCGCGGAGAGAATGCCGCGAAGCTCCGTCTTCCGCGCCTCGGAGAGACCCGTAAGGCTCAACGCAAAATAGACCCGCGTATGCAGCACAAGAATGATCACGTTTTCCGCTTCCCGCCAGCAATCGTAAATCGTCCACGGCGTCCGCGAAGACGTTCCAGCCGTATTACAAATCGAAACTCCTTCTGGCGTAATTCCAACCGTGAATTCGCCCTGCATTAAAGGGTCCTTGGTGTACATCTTCTTGAGGCGCCCCGGCAAAATGACCTTGATGACAAAAAACCAGAATCCGACAATCAGAACTATAGGCGCGGCGTTGTAGAGCAGAGCGCGAGTGGGAGCCGCTTGATGAACAGGCTCGACTTCTGATGTCTGCGCCGGGGCCGGCTGTCCTGACGAGTCCGTTTGACGCCCATTCCTTTGCACGACCGAGAAAAAAACCATAAAGCAGAGCAGAACGAACAGCCAAAATACCACCGTCTTCAAAGTGGAACGGCTGGGAACTTTGGTTCCCAGCCTTGACGCACTCAGATACTCCGCTTCACTCACTTTGTATGAGAATTCCATGGCAACAGCGTACCACTGCCTTCCCGCCGGCAATTTTCGACGAAGCTACTTCTTCCGCCACCAAGCCCGCGGCACGAGCGCGTGGTTCAACTGCACCAGCACAATAGCCCCAATGCTGACCCATGTGTTGATGACGCACAGCGCCGCGCCAACCGCGTAGAGCGCCTGCGCGATGAGAATCCGCCGGCAGATGCTGGCGCGCACTTCGTTGGGCGTGTCGTCTTTGATCAGGTTGGCATGCGTGGCGTGGGTCCAGCTCCAATAGAGCATGGCGCCGAGTGTGAAGATGTTGAACCAATAAAGCAGCATGGCGCTGCGGTAGGTGATGAACTCGGCCAGCAG
>PLPU01000239.1:0-1807 GCA_003159975.1 Acidobacteriaceae bacterium | reverse complement strand
AAGCTCATCAGGTAAGCCACCCACTGAGGGCCGAGAGCGCAGAGCGCCGCAAGCAACTCTCCCTCGCTGTGCACCTGCGCGGCAGTGGGGATGTGCAGATCGAGCACCAGCAACGTCATGGCCACGGCAAAGATGCCGTCGCTCAATGCGGCCAGGCGCTCGAGGCTGCGGCCCTGGATGCGATTGTAGAGAGTCGGCATCAGGTCACCAGATTACGCGCGGGGCCCGGGGACGCGCATTTGAGGCGCGGGGCGCGTCAGGTGCCATACCGCAAGCCCCAAAGCCAGCACCCCGAGCGCATAGCCAAGCAGCGCGGTTGACCCCGTGTGAATCTTCCAACCCTTGTAAAACGCGATGACCGAAGCAATCAGCATCAGGATTCCGCGAAAATGATTCATAGAAGTACCTTTCAGACGATCCTAACGGGTTTGACCCGGAAGGTACCGAATCCCTATCGTGAAAAGAGTTGAGCAACGCCGAAAGGAATCCCATGACCGACGCCACCGCTCCCGTACTCAAGAAAACTGCCCTCAACGCCACGCACCGCGCCCTCAAGGCCAAGATGGTGGACTTTGGCGGGTGGGATATGCCGGTCGAGTATCCCTGCCCCGGCGGCGGTCTCATCGCCGAGCACCTTGCTGTGCGCAACGGCGTGGGCCTGTTTGACGTGAGCCACATGGGCGAGATTCAGTTTCGCGGCCCCGGTGCCCTGGCCGCAGTGCAGCATATCACCATGAACGACGCGGCGCGGCTCAAGGACGGCCAGGCGCACTACTCCGCGCTGCTGACGCCCGAGGGCACATTTGTCGACGACATCCTGGTCCACCGGCTCAGCGACAACGACTACCTGCTGGTGGTCAACGCCGGCACCAAGGACAAGGACTACGCCTGGATTCGCAAGCAGGTGGGCACGTTTCCGTCCATCCACATCAGCGACTACTCCGACTACTACTCGCAACTGGCGCTGCAAGGGCCGCGCGCGCTGGAAACGCTACAGAAGCTGACCAAGGTGGATTTGGCGTCGATCAAGAACTACTGGTTCACCTGGGGCACTGTGGCCGGCGTGCCCAACGTGCTCATCGCGCGCACCGGCTACTCCGGCGAAGACGGCTTCGAAGTCTACCTGCCCGCCGACGAGCCCACCACCGTAAAGATGTGGAATGCGCTACTTGAAGCCGGCGCGGAGTTCGGCATACGGCCATGCGGCCTGGGCGCGCGCAACACCCTGCGCATGGAGGCCGGCATGAGCCTCTACGGCCACGAAATCTCCGACGAAATCAACGTGCTTGAGGCGGGCCTCGACCGCTGGCTCAAGCTCGACAAGGGCGCGTTTATTGGGCGCGACGCGCTGCTGGCCGTGCAGGCTGAGGGCGCACCCAAGCGCAAGATCGTTGCCCTGGAGATGGTAGACCGCGGCATTGGCCGCGACGGATACCCCGTGCTCGATCTCGATGGCAACGAGATTGGCGTCATCACATCCGGCTCACCCGCGCCGTATCTCAAGACCAACATCGCCATGGCGCTGGTGAAGGCGGAAGTGGCAGCCAGCGGCGCAGATGTGCTGGTGCAAGTCCGCGCCAACCAGGTGCGGGCGAAACAGGTGCCGCTGCCGTTCTACAAGCGGGTGAAGAGATAGCATGGTTCCAACGCACTTCAAGTTTTAGTTCCCCTACCCAGGAGTCCAGATTTGTGCCTTTGAAAAGGCGCGAGGAGATCGCCGATGGAGATGCTCTGTCACTTCAAGCTACTTTCAAAATCCACCACCAAATTTGTTTTACCGATGGCGGTGATCGCCATGGCGTTGGCC
>PLPU01000143.1:0-20681 GCA_003159975.1 Acidobacteriaceae bacterium | reverse complement strand
GTGCTCGTCAATTTCTGGACCTATACCTGCATTAACTCCCTACGCGCACTCCCCTACGTTCGCGCGTGGGCGAACAAGTACAAGGACCAGGGATTGGTGGTGATCGGTGTGCAGGCGCCAGAGTTCTCGTTTGAGAAGAACATCGATAACATCCGCTGGGCGATCCATGCCATGAGGATCGATTACCCGATCGCAGTCGATAACGATCACGCAATATGGCGGGCTTTCAACAATGAGGCTTGGCCGGCTCTTTACTTCGCCGATGCGCGGGGGCACATTCGACACCATCAATTAGGTGAAGGCGGTTACGAACTGTCGGAGAGGATCATTCAGGAGTTGCTGGTCGAGGCCGGTGCCCGCGACATCGACACTCAACCTACTTCAGTCAATGCCCAAGGTATAGAAGCCCCCGCCGATTGGGGCAGCCTGAAGTCCCCTGAGACCTATACCGGCTACGAGCTTTCTGAGGGATTTTCATCCCCTGGTGGAGCTCGGGTGAAGAAGAGCCATGGCTACGAATACCCCACGCGGTTAGGGCTCAACCATTGGGCCCTTCAGGGTGAGTGGACCGTCGCAAGGGAAGCGGTTGCACTCAACACGGACAACGGGCGAATCGCGTACCGTTTTCACGCACGGGATCTTCATCTTGTGATGGGACCACCAGTGCAAGGGACATCCGTTCGCTTTCGGATCCTAATCGACGGCCAGGCGCCAGGCTCTGCTCACGGCAGTGACGTTGACGATCAAGGCAACGGGACAGTGACCGAGCAGCGGCTATATCAACTGGTTCGGCAGTCAGATCCCATTGCGGATCATGCCTTCGAGATCGAATTTCTCGGAGCTGGTGTAGAGGCTTTTGACTTCACGTTCGGTTGATCGCGGTGACTGATACCAAGGTATCGACCAACACCATCGTCCAATAGATTCGTCTTCGCGCTTCTGGCTTAATCGTAACTGTCTTGCACTGGAGCGCTCTCGAAGGGCAATCCAATTGAGGAGAAGAGAAATGGAGCATAGAGAATCGAGCAGGATGCAAAGCCGTATCCATCAAGGCCGCTCGTGGTGGTTGAGTGTGCTGGTCATCATAGGCTGCCTGGCTGTGGCGTCGGGTGCTGCGCAAACTGCCAGGGAAGTGCGTGGAGCAGCGGCTGTCAAGCCGCTTCAAAACGAACCACCGGCGAAGATCGTCATCGATCCGCCTTTGGCCGAACCGCTGTCTCATGGACGGGTGGTGATTCAATATCGTGCGGAGAATCTGCACCTGGCGCCGGTGTTCGGGTCTGCCGCCCTTGCCGTGTCTCCGCGAGTCGGACACATTCATGTGTCCCTGGATGATGCCTCGTGGGTCTGGGTCGACGCGAGCGGAGAACCCGTGATTATGAACAGCCTCCCATCCGGGCCGCATAAGGTCCTGATTCAACTGGAGAGCGCGAACCATCAATTGCTCGATCAAGGCTCCGTTGAGTTTACGATACCGGGGGTTCCTGGTCCTGAGTCAGCCCATGCGCAAATTGAGAGCGCATTGCCTGTGCCGCCAACTGTTGGGATCTCTCAGAGCCAGCCGGCGGCAAAGCTCATTGTCGACGCCCCCAAGGCAGAGCCGCTTTCGCGTGGCGTTCTGTTCCTTCCCTATCACGCGAAGAACCTGCAAATCCTGCCGGTATTTGGACCGGCCGCACTTGCGGTGGTTCCAAGGATTGGGCACATCCATGTGACTGTCGATGACGCCGCCTGGCACTGGGCAGATGCAAGCGGTGTACCGGTCATTATCAATGGCCTTGCGCCTGGGCCGCACAAGGTTCTGATCCAACTGGTCAATGCAAACCATCGGCCTCTGGATCAGCAGGTTGTTACCTTCACAGTTCCGGGTGGAAGCACATCCCATGACCACAACTGACGACGCCATCGACACGTCTCGCCGGCAATAGGTTCACGCAGCATCAAGGAGACAATCGCCATGAAGCAAACGGAATCAATCAGGATTTCTCGTCGCAAATTCGCCATTGCTGGAGTTTCGGCAGGAGCGGTGCTGCTCGCACCGAGTGCGCTCTTCGCGGGCGAGAGCCAGCCGCTGTCCAAGACAGCTGCGTCGAACTTGCCGACCCTTGAGGCGGGGACAAACACATCGCTTGCCTCGATAAAGCAGATAGACGCTGGACTCCTGAATATTGGGTATGCAGAAGATGGTCCCGCCGATGGCCCGGCTGTCATTCTTTTGCACGGGTGGCCCTATGACATTCACAGTTTTGTCAATGTTGCCCCGCTGCTAGCATCGTTGGGCTACAGGGTCATCGTCCCTCATTTGCGCGGCTATGGCTCGACGCGCTTTCTTTCGAGTGACGCGTTCCGCAATGGCCAGCCATCGGCGGTGGCTCTCGACATTATCTCGCTGATGGACGCCCTCAAGATCCAAAGTGCGATTATCGCGGGCTTTGATTGGGGCGCGCGAACGGCCGACATCATCGCTGCCCTCTGGCCGGAACGCTGCAAGGCTCTCGTCTCTGTGAGCGGCTATCTGATCGGAAGTCCGTCAGCCGGCAAGACTCCACTGCCACCGAAGGCTGAGTTTCAATGGTGGTATCAGTTTTACTTTGCAACGGAGCGCGGTGAGGCCGGGTATGAGAAATACCGGCGTGAATTTGCAAAGCTCATCTGGCAACTCGCTTCGCCGCAGTGGGCATTCGACGACGCCACCTTCGATCGCAGCGCAGCATCGTTCGACAACCCGGATCACGTTAAGATCGTAATCCACAATTACCGCTGGCGTCTCGGCCTCGCTGATGGGGAGCGGAAATACGACGAGCTGGAAAAGCGGCTTGGTGAAGCCTCGGCCATCACAGTTCCCACTATCACTCTCGAAGGCGACGCAAATGGCGCGCCGCACGCGGATCCCAGTTCCTATGCCAGGAAATTCTCCGGCAAATATGAACACAGAACCGTTAAGGGCGGAGTTGGCCACAATCTGCCTCAAGAGGCGCCGGAAGCATTCGTCCAGGCCATCGTCGATATCGACCATTTCTAACAGACACAAAGCCCCGCATAGCTTTCAAACATTGCACATTCTTCAACAGAGGAGACCACGCCGTGATTCTATCTGCGATTGAAGGCCGCAACAACACCATGTTGTCGAACTCGAATGAAGTAACAGACGAAGTGCTCGTGTCCGCCGCCCGGTGCGGCGACTCTCAGGCTTTCGTCGAGCTGAGCAAACGCCATTCTCGAAGGCTACTGCTCAAGAGCTACCGAATCACAAACAACTGGCAGGATGCGGAGGACGTTCTTCAGGACTCATTCATGAAGGCGTTCACTCACCTTCACACTTTCGAATCCAGATCGAGCTTCTCGACTTGGCTTACGCGAATCGCAATCAATTCTGCGCTGATGTTGCTAAGAAAAAGACGGAGCTCCCACACGCTTCCAATCGATGAACTAATCCCAACCGATGGGCTGAGCGATGCGTTTGAGTGTCGAGATCATCGCGACAACCCCGAGCAGTCCTACGCCCGGCGACAGACCGAGGAAAGACTCACAAAGGCTATTCGCAGGATGCGACCAGGACATCGTGAAGTTGTCGAGTTACGCCGGTCCGGCGATCTGTCGATGAACGAGATTGCACAATCCCTCTGCATTTCGGTTCCCGCGGTGAAGTCAAGGCTACTCCGGGCAAGAAGCGAGCTTCGACAGCATGTTCAGTGAGTGTTGGAGCGGATCAGAGCCCGCATTTCTTCCTTGCTGATTGGCGATCGGTTGGACATCACGGAGGCTACAAGCCAGAATTCTCGAGTCTCGTCTCGGTGCGCGTGGAGAATCGCTCCAAAACCTCATCCGTAATACCAAAGTATAGATCCGAAACTTCATTCAATGGAATCGAATCCGTCAGCATGCAAGATGTTGTGAGGCAGGTGAAAATGACCAGCTTAATGAAGCGCAATCTAACAATTGGAGTGGTACTTGGCGCTGGCGTTATCGCCTTGATCGCGGACGCCATTCATCCGACCCGAAGCGCATCCGCAACTCCAACGATGAATCCTCCAATAGTTGAGGTCGTTCAGGCGGGGCAGAGGGACGTGCCGATCTACGGCGATTGGATCGGGACGCTCGACGGGTTAGTGGACGCCGATGTAAGAGCCCAGGTGACGGGCTACCTGTTGAAACAGGGTTATCAAGAAGGATCGTTCGTGAGGAAAGGCCAACTGCTATTTCAAATTGACCCGAGGCCGTTCCAGGCTGCACTAGACCAAGCCGAAGGTCAACTGCAACAAGCGAAGGCCATGCTGACGAATGCGCAAGCGGTGCAGGGGCGTACAGAACTCGACGTAAAGCGCTACACGCCGTTGGCACGAGAGCAGGCGGCGAGCCAACAGGACCTGGACAATGCTGTGCAAAATAATCTTGCCGCTTTGGCTACGGTGGAGACCGCAAAGGCACAAATCCAGACCGATGAAGCCGCGGTTGAAACGGCGAAGATCAATCTCGGATTCACGAGCCTTGTTGCGCCTATCGACGGAATCGCCGGCCAGGCCCAGTTGCAGGTAGGCGCGCTGGTAACTCCCGGTAGCGGAACGGTCACTTCTATTTCGACCATTGACCCTATCAAGGTTTACTTCACGGTGGGTGAGCCTCAATACCTCGCATGGCGCAAGCGATTTCCATCCGAAACCAGCCGCGAAGCCGCCGACAAAGCTCTTCGGCTTCAGCTGATCCTGGCCGATGGATCCACTTACGAGCACGAAGGCCAGTTCTACTTTGCGGATCGCCAGGTGGATGAGGGCACCGGCGCTATTCGGCTCGCTGGACTCTTTTCCAATCCGAACAACATACTGCGCCCTGGCGGCTACGGGAAGGTTCGAGCGATCATCCGAATGCAAACGGGTGCTCTGTTGGTGCCTCAACGCGCAGTGTCGGAGTTGCAGGGCGGCTACCAGATTGCCGTAGTGGGCAGCGATAACAAGGTTTCCATTCGTACGGTGAAGATCGGCGAAGCCTTCGGCTCGGACCGAATCGTGACCGAAGGGCTGAATCCGGGAGAGCGTGTGGTTGCCGAAGGGATCCAGAAGGTACGCCCAGGGATGCAGGTGAATCCGATCCCGTTTAACGCAAGCAAGGGCAGGTGAGCGATGTCAAGGTTCTTCATCAATCGGCCCATCATGGCAATAGTCATCTCCATCATCCTGGTACTTGTGGGGTCATTGACGATTCTGACCCTGCCGGTCGCGCAATTTCCCAACATTGCGCCGCCAGAGGTTCAAGTCTTGGCCACATATGTCGGCGCCGACGCGCAGACGCTGGAACAAGCGGTCGCCACTCCCCTCGAACAGCAGATGAACGGGGTGGACAACATGAACTACATGTACTCGCTGAATGCAACCGGCAACAACACCACCAGCCTGATTGTTGACTTCGATGTAAAGACCGATCCCAACAACGATTTCATTCTCGCGCAATCCCGGGAGACCCAGGCCGTTTCGCAGCTTCCGACTGATGTGACGAACTACGGCATCACGGTCCGTAAGTCGGTTACCGCGCCTTTGATGCTCATCGCCGTCTACTCGCCAAATAGTACCTACGACGCCAAGTTCCTTGCGAATTACGCATACATCAATCTGACCGATCCCATCTTGCGCTCGCCTGGCGTCGGCAACGTGCAGGTATTCGGCGCCGGACAATACGCTATGCGCCTGTGGGTGAAGCCCGACCAGCTGTCGAAGCTTGGCGTCACAGTTCCGGAGATCATCAACGCGTTGCAGGCGCAGAATACGGTGAATCCGGCTGGAAAAGCAGGCGGCGAGCCAGCGCCCAAAGGGCAGGAATTCACGCACACGGTGCTGGCCCAGGGCCGGCTCGTCTCGCCCGAAGAGTTCGGGCAGATCGTGGTACGCGAAACACCCGACGGCGGAATGGTACGCGTGCGCGATGTGGCCCGGATTGAACTTGGGGCGCAGGACTATAGCATTGCCGGACGGTTCAATGGCAAACCCAGCGCTGTCATTGCGGTGTATCAGTTGCCTGGCTCCAATGCCGTGGAAACAGCCAACGGGGTCAAGAAGCTCTTGGCGCAGCTGAGCCAGCGATACCCCGATGATTTGGATTCTGTTGTCGCGCTCGACACTACCCGCGCCGTGACCCAGGGAATCAAGGAGATTGTTGAGACCCTCGTTATCGCGCTGGTGCTGGTGATTCTCGTGGTATTCCTCTTCCTCCAGGGATGGCGCTCGACTCTCATTCCCCTCCTGGCTGTTCCTGTTTCGCTGATCGGCACATTCGTGCTTTTTCCTCTCTTCGGATTTTCGATTAACACACTTTCGCTTTTCGGCCTGGTGCTGGCGATCGGGCTGGTAGTCGATGACGCAATCGTGGTTGTCGAGGGTGTGGAGCGCCACATCGAAGAAGGATTGAGTCCAAAAGAAGCGGCTTTGAAAGCCATGCAGGAGCTCTCAGGCCCGGTGATTGGCATTGCACTAGTGTTGTCCGCGGTGTTTGTGCCGACTGCATTCATCCCTGGAATCACGGGCCGCCTCTATCAGCAGTTCGCGGTGACGATCGCCATTTCCGTGTTGCTTTCCGCGTTTAACGCGCTCACGCTCAGCCCGGCGCTTGCTGCGCTGCTTCTACGGCCCCGGAAACCGAGCGATGGCCTCTTGCAGAGGTTCTTCGACGGATTCAACAGCTTCTTTGATCGACTCACGAGGGGATATGTAAGCTGGAGCGCGGTGCTAGTACGGAAGGGTGTTTTTGTTGCCGTGCTGCTGCTTTTGTTTGGTGTTGCCGCGGGCTTCTTCTCGAGTCGTATTCCGACGAGCTTTCTTCCCGACGAAGACCAGGGGTACGCCTACGTCAATGTTCAACTCCCCAACGCGGCGTCGCTGGAAAGGACCACTGCGGTTGTGCAGGATGTTGAAAGGATCATCAGAGATACGCCCGGTGTCCAGAATTCAACATGCTTGGTCGGGTTCAGCTTGTTGAGTTTTGTCCGCACCAGCTATAACGCTACATTTTTCGTCACCTTCAAGCCCTGGGATGAGCGGCAAACGCGGGATCAGCAATTCCAGACGCTCAAAGCCCACCTTAATCGCGAATTCGGCAAGTTGCCTGCGGCAGTTGTGTTTGGCTTTTCTCCTCCCGCGATTCCGGGCGTGGGGACCTCAGGCGGTTTCACCTTCATGCTCGAAGATCGGTCAGGCGGAGACGTTCAATTTCTGGCTAAGAATCTCAATACATTTCTCGAAGCAGCGCGCAAGCGGCCGGAGATCGGCACCCTGAGTACGACATTCCTGCCCAGTGTTCCGCAGGAATTCGTTGACGTAGATCGCGACAAGGTCTTGAAGCAGGGGGTCGCTCTGAACGATGTGTACCGCACCATCCAGACATTCATGGGCGGATATTTCGTGAATTACTTCAATCGCTTTGGCCGGCAGTGGCAGGTGTACATCGAGGCCGAAGGGGAGGACCGCGCTCGCGCTGAAAACATTGGCCAGTTCTACGTGCGCAATAGCAAGGGCGAAAACGTTCCTCTTTCCACACTTACAACCATGAGGCCGCGCCTGGGACCTGAGTTCACCCTGCGGTTCAACGAATACCGCTCGGCGCAGACCAATGGCAGCGCGGCTCCGGGTTATAGCGCTGATCAGGCATCTGCGGCTCTTGAAGAAGTCTTCAAGCAAACCATGCCGCGCGAAATGGGATTTGATTACTCCGGAATCTCATTTCAAGAGCAAAAGGCGCGCGAAGGCGTTCCGCCGACGGTCGTCTTCGGGTTATCTCTGTTGTTTGTATTTCTCATTCTTGCCGCGCTGTACGAAAGCTGGTCATTGCCATTCAGCGTGCTGCTCAGCACTCCCGTTGCAGTCTTCGGAGCGTTCTTTGTACTCTGGCTTCGCAGGACTCTGCTCGGGTACTTCCTCCCGCCTTATCTCGTGCAGATCGAGAACGACATCTACTCGCAGATCGGACTGGTCATGCTGATTGGGCTCGCGGCGAAGAATGCCATTCTGATTGTCGAATTTGCAAAGGCAGAATACGAGAAAGGTAAGCCGCTGGCCGATGCCGCCCTTGAGGGTGCGAGACTGCGCCTGAGGCCAATCCTGATGACTTCGTTGGCATTCATCTTCGGATGCATTCCGCTGTGGACGGCCACTGGCGCTGGGTCGGTAGCGCGCCAGATCATGGGCACCACTGTCATCGGAGGAATGCTGGCAGCAAGTGCCATCGGAATCTTCTTCATCCCGGCGATTTTCTACCTCGTCGAGAAATGGTCCGGCGCCCGGCGAGAGGCAGCGTCATCATCGCTGCCGGCAACTGCGGTTCCGGAGGCGGGAGACTGACATGAATCCCTTCAAAAAGCAATCCGATCATAGACAATTAGGATCGCGGATCACAGGATTCGCGGCATTCATTGTTGTCGCGATGACTGTCTGCTCGCTGTCCGGTTGCATGGTTGGCCCGAACTATCATCGGCCGGATGTGCGCACCCCGACGAACTTTCGCACCCTTGCGCCTTGCCCACAGCCGCAAACAGAGGCGTCCTCATTTGCCGACCTTCCCTGGTGGGAGGCCTTCCATGATCCGAAGCTGCAGGAGCTCATTCGCACCGGGCTCAAGCGGAACTACGATCTGCAGCTTGCTGCAGAGCGCATCAACGCCGCTCGCGCTGAGCTCGCCGTCACACGATCCAGCCTGTTTCTCCAGGTTGGGGGAAACGCCAATTTCAACGGCGGCAAGGATCCGGATACGCAGACGAACAACAACTTCCTTACTCTGACCGCGGATGCGGCCTTTCAGCTTGACCTGTTCGGAAAGCTGCGGCGTGCGACACAAGCTTCGCGGGGCGAACTGCTGGCTACTGAAGACGCGAAGCAGACAGTAACTCTCACATTGGTCAGCGACATCGCGGCGGATTACTACACGCTGCTTCAACTCGACCTGCAACTGCAGATCACGCGCGACACGGTGAAGACACAAACTGACTCGGTCAAGCTAACAAATCATCGTCTGGAACACGGGGTCGCGACAAAGCTTGATGTTCTGCAGGCCCAGCAGGTTCTCGACACTGCAAACGCACAGATACCGGATTTGGAGCGGCAGATTGCGCAGGAGGAAAACTCCATCAGTATCTTGATCGGCGACTACCCCGAAGCTGTGCAGCGTGGGCTGCCTTTGGTTGAGCAATCGTTGCCGCCCGAAGTATCACCAGGCCTTCCTTCAGCTCTGCTCGAACGCCGGCCGGACATTCGCGAGGCCGAACAAGTTCTGGTCGCAACGAATGCGGACATTGGAGTCGCCAAGGCGGAGTTCTTTCCGCAGATAGCATTGACTGGATCCGGCGGTGGAGCATTTGGCCGGAGCAGTGCCTTCTCAAGCCTCATGGGCACGCATCTTGGCATTTGGTCGTATGGCGCCCAGGTGAGTCAGCCAATCTTCACCGGCGGAGCGCTGCGCGGCAACCTGCACCTGGCGGAATCCGAAAACAAGCAAGCTCTCATCGGGTACCGCCAGACGATTCAGCGTGCTTTTGGAGATGTGTCTGACGCTCTGGTCGGTTATCAGAAAAACCACGAAGTACGAATGCGCCAGCAAGCCACAGTGGCCGACCTGCAGGAGACAGTTCGCATCTCCAAGGTTCGGTATCAGGGCGGCACTACCACGTATCTCGAAGTCCTCGATGGCCAGCGATCGCTTTATTTGGCAGAACTCACGCTCGCGGAAGCGCGCGGCGATGAGTACCGAAGTCTGATTCAGCTGTATAAGTCGCTTGGAGGTGGTTGGCAGCTCGAAGCACAAACGCCAGGTGTGCAGGCCATGTCGGTACGGGCGGGCAACGGTTCTAACTTGCATTGATAACCGGAACTGCCCACTTTATTAAGCAATCGCGTCAGTTCCTGGGACAAGGCGATTGGCTGGAGTCGAACCCGCCAACAGCACTGAAAACACTCAAGTTACTGATACTGCGAATGCCTGAAATTCACCGAATTCCACGATTGCCTGGTTTGCGTACAAATCGCGTACAAAGAATTTCAGGAACTCCCAGAATCCCAGCAGTTGCATCTTCCGAATCCATTCCGCGGACGATCTGAAGTATTCTCTGACCTTTATACATCAGTTCCGTCTGCAATGGCTGGGAACGGTGCATTCTTCATTTGTGTCTCCAGGCGATTCGCCACATCTGATCGATAACCTCTTGGTCGCTCTTGAGGAAAGCGCTCTTCGCCCAAATTGACGCGGTAGGCAACCAGACCGTCGTCGCCTCCCACGGCGCTCGGGAAAAGTAGACCGGGTCAGCCGCCGCCTCCACGATGCCGCTCCATTCCGAACCGCACCTGCGAGCCTTTGAGTTGCGGTTCCATCGTGCCTCTTCTAAGAGAATGTGGCAGGGCTGGCCTTGACTTCTACGGTTAACGCGGCCATGATAATTACCACGGCCACGATAATTACCGTGGCCAAGATAAAGCCATGGCCTCCCCGTTTTCCAATCCGAACTCTCAGGGCGCGCGCAGCGAGCGCGACTACCTCGATTTGCTCGCCGGTCTCTTCCGCCAACACGGCTGGCGAGTAAGAAAGGAGCCTAAGCTCGCCGACAAAGAAGTGGATCTCGTCGTCGCCCGAGGCGACTACCGATACATCGTTGAACTCAAGGCCGCATCCGAGGGCCGCCCGGACCGCCTTGTGCCCCTGCTCTCGCAGGCCATCCTGCAAGTCCGGGCCTATGCCCAGGCATTTCCCGAATCTGCAGCGCCGCTCGCCGTTGTCGCCGCCCCTGCCATCTCTCCGAGCGTCGCGAACAGCCTGGTCAGTTTTCTCTCCCAGTTCGCGCCCGACGTCGCAGTCGGCATCCTCGACCGCGAAGGCTTCCGGCACTTCGTCGGGCCCGGTCTCGAAAAACTCAATGCCGCACCTCCCCGCCGGGCGCATCGACAGAAGCTCCCTCCGCCCGAGTCGGCGTACCTGTTCTCCGATCTCAGCCAGTGGATGCTCAAGGTCCTGCTCGCGCCCCTGCTTTCCGAGGATCTTCTTCGCGCGCCGCGGAGAGAATATCGCAACGCTTCGGAGCTTGCGGCCGCAGCCGAGGTCTCCGTGATGAGCGCCTTCCGTTTCGTACGCCAGTTGCGGCAGGAAGGTTTTCTCGACGAACGTGATGGGCCGTTGCGCCTGGTGCGCCGCAAAGAGCTGCTGCACCGATGGCAGGCGGCACACCTGCGCGGCTCACCCGAGCTGCCCTTGCGCTGGATCATTCCGGTGAAGAGCCAGCGCCAGCTGCCGGCGGCGCTTCACTCCTATCGTGTTCAGCCAAACGTAAAGAACGAGCCGGCGCCACGCGCCTGTCTCGGGCTCTTCGCGGCAGCCGAATCCCTCGGATTCGGTTTCGTGCACGGCGTTCCGCCTTACTTCTATCTCGAAAGCTTGGACCGGGAAGTCCTCAGCCGCATGGGGCTCTCACCGGAGGGCGCGGAACAAAGACCGGACGTTTACGTGCGCATTCCCGCTTTCCGGGAATCCGTCTTCCGCGCCGCAGTCGTCCGCGGCGGCGTTCCGGTTGCTGACATCCTGCAGGTTTGGCTGGACGTGAGCTCCCATCCGGCCCGCGGCGAGGCACAGGCCGAAGAGATCCGCCACCGCGTTCTTGCGCCGATCTTCGAGGAGAAACCGTAATGGTCGTCCAATCGGATGTCGAGTATTTCGCCCGCCTGGTCGACGCCCTCGAACCGTGGCTAGATCAGGTCGTCATCATCGGTGGTTGGGCACACCGCCTCTACCGCCTGCGCCCTCTCGCGCAACCGCTCGAATACGAGCCTCTCGGAACCTTCGATACCGACATCGCTGTCCCTCTCGATCTGCCCGCTACCGGCGGGCAGATTCGCGCGCGGCTGCTCGAAAGGAACTTCCGTGAAGAGCTGATGGACGATATGCAGCCTCCGGCCGCGCACTACCGCGTCGAGACGGGAGACAACAGCTTCTACGCTGAGTTTCTGACGCCGCTTGAGGGCAGCGCAGTCAAGCGCGGAGGTAGGCGTGACGTAACGGCAAATGTCTCTGGAGTCTCAGTCCAGAAGCTCCGTTACCTCGAACTGTTGCTCCAAAATCCCTGGGACGTAATGATCGCACCGGCCGTCGGCTATCCGACGCCCGGCTTTCGACGCATCCTTCTTCCCAACGCGGCGGCATTCCTCGTACAGAAGATATTGATTCACGAGAAGCGTGATCGCGACAGGCGCGCCAAAGACATCCTTTATATCCACGACACGATCGAGACCTTTGGCGGCAATCTCGCCGCGATTCGCGAGCAGTGGCAAACAAACGTTCGGCCCGCGCTGCACGCGAAGGCTACCTGTGTGGTCGAGCGCACAGCGGAAGAGCATTTTCGCGAAGTCGATGACACGACCCGCGAGGCCGCGCGCATCGCCACCGGGCGGAACCTGACACCGGAAATGGTCCGGGAAGTGTGCGCGTTTGGATGGCAACAGATCTTCAGCGCCTGAAAAAGAGGCCCGATGTTCCTGGACACGCTCAGGCTTAACAACTTCCGCTCGTTTAAAGACGAGCAAATTTGCTTTGGGAAGGATCTGACGATCCTGGTCCACAAAAAACGGTATCACTGGTATCCCCTCCTCTCGTTAAGTTGTTAGTATGAGGCAAGCTCGCGAAGGCCAAGCCAGAACCCGTTGGGTGAAATTGTCCCAACTGCTTTGCGTCCTGCGAAATTTGAGCCCGCTGTGATATTTCCGCCGACATTTTGCTTGCTGACTGCCTGATCGGGATCGAACCGATGACCTCTTCCATGCCATCGGCACAATCGGCGATATTTGCTGCCAAAATGCTGCCAAATTTGCAACCAGTGGGCCACCGGGCTGATCGTGTGGGATCAGCCCAACATCACCTCGGCATTTCATTCCGTGTCAACCTTCGGTAACTGACATGCACAACAGAGAGACCATTGGACACGAGGGTTCCAGGGGCCAGTCGAGGGCAGTATGGTTCCGAACTCTGGAGCGAGGACATGGGCTGAATAAGTTAGCGCATATTGCCTTCGATGACTCAGAGTCCAGGTTGCGAAGCTTGGCCTTTCAAGAGGAGCGCGAAAAGATGAGAACGGTTTCGAGGCTCTCAGAGCCCCCAAACTGTTCACTGCTTTCCCCCCCTGGTGGATGCGGCACGGCAAACATCTCGGCGTTGGCTTCTCGCTCGCTGCAATCAACAGCAACCTCCTTATTGAAATTGAGATCCGTTGAGGCATCACCGGTGATAAGCCGGGCACCACGACTGAACGTCAAGTCCTGAATCGCCCACTGGATGAAAACCAATAGGCGATTCTGAAATGTCACGATGTACATGAGGTGGATGAATGCCCAGACGATCCAGGCCGCCAGGCCTGAGAGTTGAACCCCGAAGGCATTGGCTACGGCTGACCAGCGTCCAATGACCGCCAGAGAACCTTTATCGAAGTAATGAAAGGTCGGGAGTTCAGACTGGCCTTTCACTCTCCGCAAGATCGCATTAGCCGCGTAAATCCCTCCCTGCATGGCCACCTGCGCCAAGCCCGGCAAGGGTTTTCCATTCCTATTTGCAGCGCAGGCGAGATCGCCGATTACGTAGATATCAGGATAATTTGGAATCGTCAGGTCAGGCTTTACTTTGACTCTTCCTCCCTTGTCAGTTTGAGCATTCGTGCGGCAGGCCAGAACTTGTCCCAGGGGAGAGGCCGTGATGCCGCCTGCCCAGATCACTGTCCTGGCACCGATGTAGTGCGCGTGTTTGTCGACTTCGATGGTTAAACCTTCTTTGTTGACATCCACGACCATTGCGCCGTACTTTACGGTGACGCCGAGCTTGACAAGAGACCGCGCGGCCTTCTCCGCCAGATCTTCTGGAAATGGCATGAGCACGCGCGGTGCTCCGTCCAGCAAAATGATTTGGGCTTCTTCAGGATGGATGGATCGAAAATCATTCTTGAGCGTTTGCCGGGCGATCTCCGCAATGGCTCCAGCAAGTTCCACACCCGTCGGGCCTGCTCCGACGATCACAAATGTCAGCCAGGCACGCCGTTGAACTGGATCTAAGATCCGCTCTGCGACCTCGAAGGCGTACAGAATCTTGTGGCGGATAGTTGTGGCTTCTTCAACACTCTTCAAGCCAGGCGCCCACTCCTGCCACTCGTTATGTCCGAAATACGATGTTTGCGATCCAGTGGCGACGATCAATGAGTCGTAAGGAAGGACAGCCCCATCGGCGAGAACTACGTGCTTCGAATCCGCGTCAATGTCTTCCACTGAACCCAGGAGAACACGCGTATTCTTTTGGCGGCTCAACACACTCCGAAGCGGAGCCGAAATCTGCCCCGGTGAGAGTGACCCCGTTGCAACCTGGTATAGAAGAGGCTGAAAGAGATGATAGTTGCGACGATCAATTAAGGTCACGTCTACCGACTCTGATTTCAGCGCCTGTGCGGCACGAAGCCCGCCAAAACCACCTCCGACTATGATCACCCGCCAAAGCTTGCTCACAGACACCTCTCGTTTCAAAGTTTCACAGTTTCGTTCAAGATAAGTTCGTCCGCGGACTCAGACGTTGATGCCGAAGCGGGGAATGAACCCCGGCGCGCTGTTAAGACGGCCTATGACGCCGGGCCGAACGGTTTATTGGAGTCCCCGCAGAATGAATTGGCCGCCCTTAGTCAAGAACTGACCCACAAGAGTCATCGACCTCTCCAATTCCATTTCTGCTAGCGGCGTACGCACTGGTTGGAAATGCTGTGGTCGACTCGTGACGATTCTGTTCTTCGTCAGAAACGAGTTGGGTAATTGCGCGCAAGCGCGCGTCGTTGACGGCTTGCGGCGATTTCTTCAGAAGCAGGGCACAATCCAGGATGGAATACCGCTCAAGGACACAGATCACAAAAACCAGGCGGTCGAAATCAGGCAACGCCAGAATCGCGAGAGAGTTCCGCAGTGCCTCTAACCGATAGCCGCAGGCTTGCAGATGGAAATCAGGTCCAACATCGCTGTGCGGATCGTTAGGCAATCCATTTTCCGTGCCGAAAACCAAGCAGATTGCATTGCGAATTATGGTCCGGCGGGTCCAGATGAGAGCCCATTCTTTGGCAACGGCGCCATTGGCAAAGCACTCTCTCATGGCCAGGACGAGACAGGTTTCCGCTTTCTCGGCATCGGCAGTAAGTTGTAGTGACAAACGAAAGAGGTCGGTCATTTCTCTTGCGAATAAGCCTTGGAAATCGTCCGTTGTCGCGTAAATGTCTTTTTCAGCCAATTTGATCTGCCTACTGTGGAACTGGAGGGCGGTTTTCATTCTCTCTCCTTCACGCTTGCGAACCGGGCGTGCACTGCTTCCCTTTGTTCTTTCACCTTCACAATTTTTGTAGAAGCACCCTGTGTGCCAAACCACTCGGCGTGCAAGTCGTTGACTGGTCAAGGAGAAAACTTGGGGTCTATGTGCATTGTCGAAACTGGCGAAACACGTTCGACACGTAGATTGTCGAAACGCACCGTAAGCCAGAACGATCTCCATCCCGGTGCGAATTGAGCCAACGGCTGCGCTGCATAGACAAATTCGGTGGTATAGGAATTCATGCGGGCCGCATCGTGCCTGCGTACAAGAAGCTGACTCGATCGCAGGAATACGACCACTTCATTCTCGATGAAGTCTGAATCACCTGTTCCCTGTTAAGGCGAGCCCTCGGGACATAGAGACGCGGGCTTCCCGTATGACCGCCGTCCGCGTGTCATTGAGGTTTTCGAGCATCAGCTTTCGGGGCAATTCGTCAACTAACGGCTTGATCGGCCGGCGAAACCCCTGGGGTCTGCACGGCTCAAAACGATCACCTCTAATTCGACAAAGACGCCACCATCTCGTTCTCCGAGTCGCAGAACAGTGACCTCGCGCCAGACAAATCCAGGCCATCGGCTCTCCGGATAAGGATGCTCAGCGGTGCTCATGCTCGACGTCCCGTATTACGCGGCGGTCGATGAGCCGCCTCACGAAGCGTTGTTCCCATTGCTATTCATCCATGGATCCTTGTCACGAACGGTTGTGCACGAGATGGTGCCGTGCTGTCGGCAGTGTCGAAATCGCGGTGCCGTCTGTTTGCCGGCAGGTGCCTGGGGATATTCGTATGTGCTTTCGATTCAATGGATCTAAGCGCGATCCACGATTGGCAAGCAATTTGCAAGGACTCTTGGCATGTTGAGAGTTACGTTACCCGCGGCGAACGATTCCGGAGTGATCGTCCTGGAGGGCAGATTGACCGGGTTGTGGTCACAGGTGCTCCTCCTCTTGGCGAGAGGGGAGATTAGGGGACACGGTAAAACCTTCGATCTTCGGGAAGTCTTATATGTTGACTCTGCCGGAGAAAACGCCCTGCAAACATTGGGCCGGACTTACGGAGCGAGTTTTATTGCTGAGTCGGCATACGGGAAGTACCTCTGCAAGAGGCTGAAGCTTCGTCGAGTATCTATTGCTGAACTGGAGAATTTCAATCGGCAAGTCCGGGGAAGCTCTCCGACACCCATAATCCGCGAAGCATTTGCCAAAAAGGACAATCCACCCACTTGCAAAGTTGAGAAACAGCATCCCTCGCGATGCGGAGAGTGAGGAATGCAATGCTGCTCGAAGATCTGCTTGGGCTTCCAACGGGCACGCGCGTGTTCGGAGACATCGGAGTGGCTATGAATGTCGCCGGAGTGATCGATTCGCTCGAAGATGGATCTCATTTCATCCGCTGGGAAGACGGTTACGTAACCGTTCCGCTCGGCCGGGTGCGAGACGCTGACGAACACATTGCTACTCACACCCGACTTGTACCTGCTTGCAGCTATCTCGGTGTTTCCGACTTCGAGCTTGCCGATGCGGACCAACAAGAAGATATTTCCCGAGTGAGTTGACCATGACGGTGCTTGGAAAACAACGTGAAACAAGTCAGCGCAATCAACGGCTCAACGGAGCCTTCGAGAAAGGAGAACGGAAATGCTCGAGACCGATGTAATTGGGAACAAGGAGTGGGCGAGGGGATTCCTCGCTGATGCAGATATCAGATTCCTGGAGAATATCGATTGCGAAATCAGGATCCGTTATCTGCAGCAAAATCAGGGGCACAACAAGGCCAGAACCTACGATCAGTTAGTCGAGCAGAATGGAGATACGATGCCGACTCACTGCGAGCATGGAATCCCGCTCACTCGGAAATGCGGAGTTTGTCGCGCTCTTCTTGGATAGCGAAGAGAACGGAGCGGGGCTGTGGAGATACTGTCGCCGCATGATGACGCTGTTAATTCCCGTAACAAATGTATTCAAGTGCTAAACCATGAGTTCAACCTGCTGGAGACTGGACTCGTTTGCCAGTGAATGCAGGTTTCTGGCCTGAAGGAGGACACTGCAATGACTGACGATCTGCATTCCGGCCCGGTGATTCGAAACATTGCCGTGGCGACGGACTTTTGCCCATGGTCGGAGCGGGCGCTGCAACATGCACTCGTGTTGGCTCGCCATTTCGGGGCGGTCCTCCACATCCTCCACGTTGTTTGTCGCGCAGAATTCTCTTTCGTGCCGGAATTCATGGTCAAACTTGATGAGCTCGCCGAGCGGGATTTCGACGACTTAATTGGTCGACTCAATGCCTCCCACAGTCTCGCCAATATCGAGCATCACTGCTGGAACATCGATGGCGAGATTTCGGGAGTCATCGAGGATTTCGTGCGTGATCATGGGATTGACTTGATGATTCTGGGCACACGTGGGCGAACCGGCATTTCGAGATTTCTCTTGGGCTCGATTGGTCAGGAGATGTTTCACTTCGTCTCTTGTCCGGTGCTGACGATTGGGCCATTGTCGCTCGGTGCTGCCAGGCAAATCGAACTCAAAAAGGTGCTATTCGCAACAGATCTGTCGCCGGAGTCTGCGGCCGCCATCCCGTATGTTCTAATGCCGGCAACGACCTGGAATGCCGAAATCGATGTTCTGCACGTTTGCTCGTCAGCGAACTGCCAATGCCAGAGCAGGATGAGAGAACTCAGATGCAGAATGGAGGACCTGGCGAATGGGGAAGCACCTCTCGTTGTCCGATACCACGTTCTGCAGGGACCGCCTTCTCCTACAGTCCTCAACTTTGCCATGCAGGAGAAAGAGGATCTGGTTGTCCTCGGCCTGGAAAACCATCGCTCGCTTTATGGTGGCCCTTCCTTCTCACATGCCTATGAGATTGTGCGCCAGGCCCGGTGTCCTGTGCTGAGTGTTTCCTCCGCGAGTTCGGCGAATGGCCAGATGCATGGACAGCTTGCGATGAGCCAGAAGGGCAGATCGACAGTGGAATTGCCATAAGTATTTGGCCCTGAGCGGTATCTAATCGCAGCTATACTATTCATAAGCCAGTGGTAGCGATCGCGCCAATGCGGTGCCGGGACGCAGCTGCCAGCGTGGTAGCCCCTTCTTCCCTGCCATGAGAAGAACTATTCTCGTCGTGTTCGCCCTGGGTGTGTTGCTGGGAGGCAGCCGGACGACTTTTGCGCTCGATCCTTCTCTCGACATCAGCCAGTACGGGCATACCACCTGGACTATCCGCGACGGATTCTCTACGGGCACAGCCTTCGCGATGGCCCAAACGCCCGACGGTTATCTCTGGCTCGCTACGGAATCTGGCTTGTTTCGTTCCGATGGCGTTCGTTTTCTTCCCTGGCAACCGCCTGCCGGCCAGCAACTCCCAGAGAATCCTTACGCTCTTCTCGTCACCCGCGATGGCACTCTCTGGATTGGGACGTATGCCGGCCTCGCGAGTTGGAACAACGGCAAGCTGACCCAATATCCCGAGGTAGGTGCTCGGTTCATAACATCACTGCTCGAAGACCGGTCGGGAACGGTTTGGGCGGGAGCGCTGGGCGGTCCGCCGGGAACCCCTACCGGGCGGCTGTGCGCCATTCAAAACGGCAGCAGACAATGTTACGGACAAGACGGCGCCTTCGGCAGTTTCGTCTGGAGTTTGGCTCAGGACAGTTCAGGCGGTCTCTGGGCTGGCGCAGAATCCGGTCTTTGGCACTGGAAGCCCGGTCCGCCGAAGTGCTATGCGATGCCCGGACTGCGGCTTGCCGACCTGACTCAATCCGGCGACGGCCGGCTGATCGCTGGGATCATGGGTGGAGGACTCAGGAAGGTCGTTGGAGACAAACTCGAATCCTACCCGATTCGCAGCGCCATGAGTTCCAATGCGACGCTGCCCGACCGCGACATCCATGCGAATAAGATGCTCCGGGACCGCGATGGAGGCCTCTGGATCGGAACCAACCAGCGGGGGCTGATCCACGTGCATCACGGTCGCACGGATGTCTTCACGGCAGAGAACGGCTTGTCAGGCAACATCATCGCAGGCCTTTTTGAGGATCGTGAAGGGAATATCTGGGTGTCCACTGCTGGGGGACTTGATCGGTTTCGAGAACTCCCCGTCACTACTGTTTCTCCGAAACAGGGTTTGCCCAGCGATAACGTTAATTCCGTAATCGCGACGACAGATGGCAGCACTTGGATGGCCACTGGCAACGGTTTGACGAGATGGCAGAAAGGAAAAACCACCATATTCCGTAAAGCCGATGGACTGCCGGATGACATGGTGCAGTCCATGTACCAGGATCATGTCGGGCGCATCTGGGTGTTTACAGGTCATGGACTGGCCTGGTTCAACAACGGCAGGTTCGTGTCCGTAGATGGGGTATCCAGCACCGAGGTCTATTCCATTACCGGGGACAATGCAGGCAACATCTGGCTTTCTGGAGACAAAGGCCTTTCCCATCTTCGGGGAGGACGCCTGATCGAGAATCTTCCCTGGGCAACACTCGGGGACCGTCAACGGGCCAAGGTGATCGTTTTCGATCAGGGTCGCGGCGGACTGTGGCTTGGAGGACTCTGGCAGGATGGGGGGGTGAACTATTTCAAGGACGGCAAGGTTCGACTTTCATACACAGCCGCGAATGGAATGACCAAGGGGCCGGTTGCCGCCCTTCGCCTCGATCGGGATGGGGCCGTGTGGGCCGCGATGCAGAATGGGGGCGTGAGCCGCATCAAAGACGGCCGGATCACAACCCTCACAACCAGAAACGGCTTGCCCTGCGACAGGATTCACTGGACAACAGAGGAAGACGATCGTTCATTGTGGCTGTACACGGCCTGCGGCCTGCTCCACATACCACATAGCCAGATAGATGCCTGGATCTCAGACCCGGCGCGCCGGGTCGAACCGACGATTTTGGATGCAGCCGACGGTGCCTCGCCCTGGGTATCGTCATCTGCCTTCGGTCCAACTGTTGCAGAAGATGCTGATGGAAAACTGTGGTTCGTAACGCGAGAAGACATCGAGGTCGTCGATCCTCCTCATCTTGCTTTGAACAATATCGCGCCACCCGTGCACGTCGAAAGGGTCGTAGCCGACGGCAAGACATATTGGCAGAACATGCCGGAAGCATCCCTTTCGAGTCTGCATCTGCCGGCCCGAATTCACGATCTTGCGATCGACTACACCGCTCTGAGCCTCACTGCGCCGGAGAAGGTACATTTCAAGTACAAGCTGGAGGGCCAGGACAGCGACTGGAGAGAGGTGGTCAACGATCGCGAAGTCCAGTATTCGAACCTCCCTCCGGGCCCCTATCGGTTCCGTGTGATTGCTTGCAACGACAGCGGAGTTTGGAACGAGCAGGGCG
>PLPU01000546.1:2883-4314 GCA_003159975.1 Acidobacteriaceae bacterium | reverse complement strand
TCGGTGATGGTTGCGGTCATGCGGTAGGGCGGGAGGCTGGCGAGGAAGGTCTGGCCGTATCTTTGGCGCGTGATCCTGGGGTCGAGAAGGACTAACACGCCGCGATCTTCAAGAGACCGGATGAGGCGGCCAAAGCCCTGCTTGAGGGTGAGCACGGCGGCGGGGACCTGGTAGTCGAAGAACGGCTTGCCGCCGGCTTCTTCAATGGCGCGCATGCGGGCGGCGACGACGGGGTCGCTGGGGACGGCGAAGGGCAAGCGGTCGATGATGACGCAGCTCAGCGATTCACCCTGCACGTCGACGCCCTGCCAGAAGCTGGAGGTTCCGAAGAGGACGGCGTTGGGTGTTGCCCGGAACTCTTCGAGCAGGGCCTTGCGCGGGGCGGTGCCGTGGAGGAGCAGAGGAAAATCGAGAACGGGCAACAGGCGCTCGTAGAGCGAGCGCATCTGGGCGTAGCTGGTGAAGAGGCAGAAGGCGCGGCCGCGGGAGAGCTGGAGGACGCGGCGGATGCATTCGGCGGCGGCGTCTGGGAAGTCGGGTTCGCGCGGGTCNNCGGGCTTCGGTGAGGCCGAGGCGTTTGCGCATGTGTTCAAAGCCGCCCTGGACGGTAAGCGTGGCGGAGGTGAGCACCACGGTGGGGATGACTTCGAAGACCAATTCGCGCAGCAGTTCGGAGACGTCGATGGGCGTGGCCTGGAGGAAGGTGGTGCGGGAGGCGGACCTTTGGGCGGGTGCTCCGGCATAAGCGCGGCGTTCCATCCAATAGACCATGTTGCTGGAGTTGGATTCGAGCAGAAACTCGAGCTCGGTGCGCAGGCGGGTGACGCGGTTGCTTAGGCCGGGGGCTTCGTCGATGTTTTCGAGGGCGTCGATTTCAGCTTCGAGACGGCGGAGCGTGTTGCGGACGGAAAGGTAGAGGTCGCCTGAGGTTTCGAGGAACTCTTCGCGGCCATTGAAGGGCTGGCGGCCGTCGCCGGACATGGGCAGACCGGCAAAGAACATGCGGGCGCGATCGCGGAGCTGCTGGGTGACGGCGGGCAGCTTGTCGGCGCCTTCCTTGCCGCGCAGTTGGGCATCGGTGTCGCGGGCCAGATCTTCAAAGCGCAGGTTCGAGACCGAGAGGCCAAAGTAGTTTGACGCGACTTCTTCAAGCTCGTGCGCTTCATCGAAAACGACTGCGGCGGCCTCGGGCAGAATGCCCGCGTCGGGCGCGCCGACTGCTTCCCGCTTGACGGCCAGGTCGGCGAAGAACAGGTGGTGGTTGACGATGATGATGTCGGATTCAAGGGCCTTGCGGCGCATCTCGGTGATGAAGCAGCGGCGGTAATCCGGACAAGTCGACCCGAGGCAGGCTTCGGTGCGGGCGTCTAGCTTGTTCCAGAGTGGGCTCGACTCCGGCATGCCGCCAAGCTCGGCGCGGTCGCCGGTTTC
>PLPU01000546.1:0-2851 GCA_003159975.1 Acidobacteriaceae bacterium | reverse complement strand
CGGAAGTAGAGCTGGTCCTGGAGGGCCTTGGTGCCGGTGGAGATGATGACGCGCCGGCCGGTGCGCAGGGCGGGCAGCAGGTAGGCCAGGGTTTTGCCGGTACCGGTACCGGCTTCAACGATGAGGTGGCGGTGCTCAGCGAGGGCGCGTTCGACAGACTTGGCCATTTCAAGCTGGCCGGGGCGGTACTCATAGGGCAGCGGGGAACGCGACAGGATGCCGCCGGGCGAGAAAAACTCGTGCAGGGAGGGCAGGGCGCGGGTTGTATCGGTGGTGGGAGGCATGAAGGAGCGGTGCTCTACCCATCATAGTGATTTGCGCGGCTCGCGGAGGGAGGGCGAATGGGCGGGCGATTCGGCAGGGGCGGACGGCGGAGGTGGACGGCGGGGGCTCAGGCGAAGTCTTTGCCGGATGGTGCAGAGCGGTACTCATCGCCGGTCAGGAATGTATTGTCGTGGGCTTCGGTCCATCGGCTGATCAGGAGGGCCTGGCCGGGGTCGTTGGCGGATTCAATGGCTGCTGCGACTTTGACGAGTTTCTTGCGAACCTTGACGGCGCGCTGCTTGGACATCGCGATTTCCGCTGCGGCGATGAAGGGATTGACCGGTCCCATGTTTAGCTGTGTTTCGTGGATGCGCATTGCTTCCTCCAGACGAGGTTTCAGGTGCAATCTTTGCGCCAAACCTAACAACTAAGGTTAGAAAGATCACAGAAGACGATGAACGGAGGCCCTGAATCTGGATTGGCTCCCGAAGGTGGACTAAGCTGGAGGAAGGCGTTCTCTTCTCAAGCCGCGGCAATTTGGGCCGCATTTTGTGGCTGGGAACGGGGTTGGAGACAGTTTTGACGAAGTTTCGTAAGTCGGTTGTGCCGAGCCCGGCGGGGACTTCAGGGTTGCCGCTGGTGGCGATTGTGGGTCGGCCCAATGTGGGAAAATCAACTCTCTTTAATCGGCTGACGCACAGCCGCCGCTCCATTGTGGGCGACGAGCCGGGGATTACGCGGGACCGCATCTATGGCGAGTACGAGTGGGCTGGGCGGCAGTTTCGGCTGGTGGATACGGGCGGCATTGTTCCGGACGACCCCGAGCTGATTCCGATGGAGATTTACGCGCAGGCCAAGGTGGCGCTGGAGGAGGCGGATGCGCTGGTGCTGGTGGTGGACGCGCGGACTGAGCTGGCGAGTCCCGACTACGACCTGGTGAAGCTGCTGATTCGCGGCGGGAAACCAGTATTTCTGGCGGTAAATAAGGTAGAAGGCGAGGCGATGGCGGCGGGGGCGGAAAACTTCCGCCAACTGGGCTTACGCAACGTCTTCCCGATCAGCTCGGAGCACGGTCTGGGAATCGGCGACCTGTTGGAGGCAATTGCCGAGGTTATTCCAGCACCGCCTGAGGCTGTGGCGTTGGAAGAGGAAACGCAAGCGGCTGAAGATTTTCAGGCTGAAGAGGACGAAATCTACGAGGGTGGGCCGCCAGTTCCTGAGCCGGCCGTGCATGACGGCCTGGATGACGAGGGTCGTCCGCTGCATCGGACGCACGGCGAGTTTGAGCAGCACGAAACTTCGGTGGCCATCATTGGGCGGCCCAATGTTGGCAAGTCCACACTGCTGAATGCGCTGACGGGGACTTCGCGGGCTATTGTTTCGCCCATTGCCGGGACTACGCGGGACGCGGTGGACGAGGTGGTTGAGTTTGAGGGTAGCCAGCTGCGGTTTGTCGATACGGCCGGCATCCGGCGCAAGGGCAAGACGCACCTGATGGCGGAAAAGATGAGCGTGGTGATGGCGCGACGGCATCTTGAAGCGGCGGACGTGGCGCTGCTGGTGATCGACGCCACCGAGGGGGTGACCGGGGCCGACGCAACCATTGGCGGCTATGCGCATGAGAGCGGNNGCAATTGCGGCGGGTGCTGAAGTATCTGCACTATGCGCCGGTAATCTTCCTCTCGGCTCTGGAGGCGACGGAGCAGGGCGGCAAGAAGCTGCTGCGGGTGCTGAATGAGGTGGTTGCCGTGGCGGCGGAGCGACGTAAGCGCGTGTCGACGGGGCAGATGAACCGCTTCCTGGAGAAGATTGACTTTCAGCGAGCGCCGGTGCCCATGGCGAAACGGATCCGCATCTTCTATATGACGCAGGCCGCGGTTGCGCCGCCCACGTTCATCCTGTTTACCGATCGCGACATCCAGTTGCATTTCAGCTTTGAGCGGTTCCTGGAGAACCAGATTCGCGAGGCGTTTGGCTTCAAGGGTACGCCGATCTGGTTCAAGGTCAGGGCGCGGAACGCGAAGAAGGACGCGTAACCACCTGCGGTGGGGCAGACGCTCGCGGGAGGCTCGCACGGCCTCATGCTTTCCCATGTCCCAAAGGCGGGATATCCACCCCACGGACGAAGACCTGTCCGCGGGGACCCCGGGGACATGGGGCACCCGGCATCAGGGGGTGTCCCCGCGCAAGTAGAGGGCTGGGGCGCCGGGGTGGAGTGCGCTGGGCATTGCGGGGCGACGTTCGTTGGGCAGAGAGTCCTGTCCTGGGGGTCCTTTCCTGGTGTTTACTGTTTGGTTATACCCCCTCCCCCCCATCCCTGAGAATAAGTGGGGTGTTTTCATCGGGTTACGGGGTGGCTCCCGCTCTAGCCCGAACATAACAAACGAGTTATTTGCAGATATAGGACAGCAAAGGAGTTAGAAGCAGGGAATAGGGAACAGGGAACAGGGAATAGAAAAACCTGGATGGACCTGCGAGGTATGGCTGCTCTGGTTTCGCTGCATGGGCGGGCCCTTTTTATTTCCTATTGTGCGCTTTTGGGAGTTAATTATCGGCAAACTACGGAGCCACTTGCAAAATCATCGAG
>PLPU01000067.1:0-7699 GCA_003159975.1 Acidobacteriaceae bacterium | reverse complement strand
TAGGAGAAAGACCATGATTACCAGCGCCGGTCGAATTCGAGTTCTCGCGGTCGACGACCACCCTATCGTACGCGAAGGAATCGCGGCGTTGATCGCGATTCAGCCCGACATGATTTTAGTAGGCGAAGCCTCTGACGGCCGAGAAGCGATCCAGCAGTTCCGGACGCATCGCCCTGACGTTACGGTGATGGACCTGCAGATGCCCGAGATGAACGGACTCGATGCGCTCAGTGCCATTCGCAATGAATTCCCCGACGCGAAGGTCATTATGCTGACAACTTACAAGAGCGACACACAGATCGTCCGGGCCCTCAAGGCAGGTGCTCAGGGTTATTTGTTAAAGAGTGCATTGCACAAGGAACTCCTGCAGACGATCCGCGCGGCGAATGCGGGGAAAAAGACAATCTCTCCGGAGGCTTCACTGGAGATTGTCGAGCATGCCACCGACGATGCCCTGACACCGGCAGAAATAAGCGTGCTGCGACTCATAGCCACCGGACGCGCAAACAAGGAAATCGCGGATCAGCTCTCCACCACGGAAGAATCGGTGAAAAGCCGGGTCAGGAGCATCCTCTCCAAACTTGGCGCCAGCGACCGGACCCACGCCACGACCATCGCACTAAAACGAGGAATCATCGAGCTTTAGATTTTCGCCGCTCGACTTATCTGCCCAGGCGCCTCAAAAGAGGCTCGATCCGACCTCTTTGTGGGGCTCTATTCCGCTGGGAAAAAGACGAGAATGAAGTTTTTGGGAGAGGTGCGTCCATTGCGACGCTTGTATTCTACTTTCGCTGGCGGTTGGCCCGGAATTGGTCTCATCTTAATGCGGCTCGTTGTCGGGTTTGTTTTGGTGAGCAGTGCAGGTTCCGAACTGCTCAGCAGTCCGGCCATCCCCATGACAATCTTGTCTGTTCTGCTGGCTGCCGCAGCGATTCTTCTCCTCATCGGGCTATTTACCCCGATCGTGGGATCCGTGGTGGCTCTGATTGAAAGCTGCAGGCTCGTCACCATGCCTGCGGACAGGTTGGTCTATCTCCTGGTAGCAACCTTAGGCGCTGCCCTGGCAATGTTAGGGCCGGGTCTATGGTCGGTCGATGCTCGCATCTTTGGATGGAAGCGCATCCAGCCCACGCCTCGCAAGAGGTAGCACGCGCAACCGAAAGAATCCAGCCGCTCGCCTCAAACAAGCCTGTCTTCTCTGCGAATAGAGGCGTCTACTTGCCTCAACATAGGTTATCGTTTCCCTCGATTCAGAGTTCCACGAAATGGGAACTGCTTGCAGAATGGAATGCATCCGGATCAATTCGCCGTCTTCCGAAAGGAACGTAAGAGATGGACAACAAGGCAACCAGATTCGACTGCTAGCGGAGCGACTCGGTTCGGAATGGAAATATGCCAAGGCCGGCCAAGTTTCCGATCAGAAACAGATCGGAGATTGCCGAACAACTAACCAATTGGGTCCTAAAGGCGGGGAGGGGATCATGGGAAACGCTACTGTTGCTTTCGCAGACCTCGGAGACTTCATGCGACCACACTTTCCCAAGGTGAGCGAATTCGAGAACCGGCTGCAATACCCTGCATCTCGAATCGAATCCGACTCTTGCTTCGAAGACATTATCGGCAAGGGTTCCGCATCGGAGAATGTGCCTGAGAAAGTAGCGATCTTTGCTCCCTCCAATTCAACTCTCCGGGCCCATGGAGGATCGAGGACCGTCTGCGATATTCCCCTCGCGAACCTCGGTCGCGCTCTTGCACTCCTGGCAAAAGGGGGAACAGCAGAGGGTTCGTACGACGCCAGCGAGATTGAATTTCTCAGCCAGGTTGCAGGTCAAATCGCCATCGCAATTGACAAAGCACAGGCCTGCGACGAGATTTCCGAACAGAGAAACAAGCTTGTCCAAGAGGAGCTATGCCTCGAAAAGGAATTCCGCAGCGAAATGGGATTCGAACGGATCATGGGGAGCAGCCCGGCTCTGAGACACGTTTTGCAGCTGGTTGAAACAGTGGCCCCGAGCGATTCCACCGTTCTTTTGCTTGGCGAAACCGGAACCGGTAAAGAACTGATCGCCCGCGCCATTCACGAACGCAGCCGCCGCAAGGAACGCACGTTTGTGAAGTTGAACTGCGCTGCCATCCCAACGGGCCTGCTGGAGAGTGAACTGTTCGGGCATGAGAAGGGAGCCTTCACCGGCGCGATCTCTCAGAAGGTGGGGCGGATGGAACTCGCGGATCATGGCACTCTCTTCCTGGATGAAGTAGGTGATATTCCAACCGAAATCCAACCGAAGATGCTGCGTGCCTTGCAGGAGCGGGAATTCGAGCGGCTTGGAAGCACACACACTCGTAAGGTGAACTTGCGGGTTGTGGCGGCGACCAATCGCGACCTGGAAAAGATGGTCGCCGACCGGGAGTTCCGCAATGACCTCTATTACCGCCTGAACGTGTTTCCCATCCGCATTCCGCCTCTCAGAGAGCGCCGGGAGGATATTCCCCTTCTGGTCGGCTACTTTGTGCAGAAGTGTGCCAAGCAAATGCAAAAGCGCATCGAAGCGGTTCCAGTGTCCGTGATGAAGGGGCTTACCGCCTGGGACTGGCCCGGCAACATCCGAGAACTCGAGAACTTTATCGAGCGAGCCGTAATTCTGACTCGCGGCAAGTCACTCGAGGCTCCGCTAGGAGAACTTCGTCAATCCAAGAGCGACGAGCCGGTGCAGGCATCCATGCCAGGAACAGAAGACAACATTGCGCGGATCGTCAAGGAGACTATCGCTTCCTTGAAAGGCATGAGCGCCAGAAGCGAGCGGGTGAAGAAACAGCACGACGAGATCGTTCGCGCACTTACCGAGTGCAAGGGTCGCGTTGCAGGCGCTGATGGCGCTGCAGCACACATTGGAATCATCCGCACAACTCTGATCTCTCGCATGAAGAGGCTTGGAATCAATCCATACGATTACGTCTGAGCCCGCGTTTTCCGGCCCACCCCGGGGTGAATTGGCGGTCTACTGCCCGATCAAGCCGCAATGAGGCTCAGATCGAACGACAATCGCCCGACTTCCTGTCGTCAACACTTTCGACTCCCGAGAGTCGGGCAGTCTCAACTCACTGAAAACAAGTCAGATAATCTTCTCCGCATTTGGCATGGCGATTGCATCCAGATATGGGGAGACTCAAATGTTGAGAATTTCCATTATCGAGCGCGATCACGAGCGCCGAATGGTCTTGGAAGGTAAGCTCGTTGCGCCCTGGAGCAACGAGCTGAAGAGCATTGGCCAGGAAGCTCTGAGTGATCGGGACCATCGTGAGCTCGTCATCGATTTGCGGAGTGTAACCTCCATTAGCACTGACGGAGAAGATGTATTGCTGATTCTGATAGATAAGGGCGCCAGATTCCGTGTCAGCGGCGTCTTTATGCGACAGGTTGTGAAACACCTGTTTCGACGGTCTCGGCTCGCCAAGGCAACGAGCGCAATAGAAAAGGCGTAATGCCGGCCGAAGCACGGGGGAAGACACACACGGGGGAAAGACATGAAGTCCATCGGATGTATCCAAGTTTTGCTTGGTCTGCTTGCAATCGGTTCCGGCACAATTGTGCTGCATGGAGTTCTGAAGGTTAAACTCAGCGGGAATCGCGTGGTCCGGTTTTTAAGATACAGCCTGATTGCGAGTGTAGCCGGCCTCCTGCCTCTAACTCCTCATCTCTCCCCGATCCAGGGAATCTGCATGCTGTCGGTCTATTGTGCGGGAGCCGCCGTGCTTGCATGGCGAAAGTTTCGCCTTGCTGGCCTATGGCGGTCGGTTTTCTCGTTGTCTGTTGTAGCTGTTCTCTATCTGAATGTTGTCTCCATGTCGATTCGGTTGTTTGAGCACTCAGTTCTCTTTGCCATGGCGTCAATGGAATCCCGCTCGCACTTTGCAGTCGCGCAATTTCTATTCGCGTCGGTCTTTGCCGTGCTCGGAGTGCTGGCAGTAAGCAAGTGCCACACGCAGCAAACACACTACATCTAATCTTTCGGTCCGGACTTCGGTGGGCTAACCCGAACGACAAATGACCAACGAGAGCTTGCTTGCGCCGGCGACTTATCTTTCTACGTCATTGGTTCAATTTCCGCACGAACCTGGATCGCTCTGTCTATCGATACGCATCGACGATGTGCGTGTCGAAGGAGTTTCGCCAGTTTCGACAATGAACGAAGCACTTGATTTTGACTCCTTGTCCAATCAAGGACTTGCGGGCAGCATGGTTTGGCACTCCGAATGCCTCTTAGAGAATCGCAAGGGTAAAAAAGCGGGGTGACAGTGTGCGCCCCTTTCGCAAGCGTGAAGGAGGCGGAATGAGAAGCTCGCTCCAGTTCCACAGCAATCAGTTCAAATCAATTGAAGACGACACTTACGCGACAACAGATGACTTCCAGAGGTTATTCGCAAGAGATATGACCGACCTCTTTCGTTTGTCGCTGCAACTTACCGCCGACGCCGAGACAGCGGAAAGGTGTCTCATCCTTGCCATGAGGGAGTCCTTTGCCAACAGCACCGTTGCAAAGGAATGGGCCCTGATCTGGGCTCGTCGAACGGTGATCCGCAATGCAATCCGCTTGGTCTTAGGCGCGAAAAACACTATACCAAGCGATATTGACTGCGAAACGGTATCTGATTTCCATTTGCAGCCTACCGAGTATCGAATTGAGGCACTTCGGAACTCTCTCTCGATTCTGGAGTTGCCCGACTTCGACCGCCTGGTACTTGTGATCTGTGTCCTTGAGCGCTATTCCATTCTGGATTGTGCCCTGCTCCTGAAGAGCTCACCGACGGCAGTCAGTGCTGCTCGCGTGCACGCAATCAACCAGGTTGTTTCTGCCGAAGAGCGGAATCGACACGAGCCCACCACAACATCTTCAACCAGTCTGTACGGCGCGTGCAGCAATGGAATAGGAGAGGTCAATGATTTTTGTGGATCGCTTCTTGACTAGCCATCCTCTCACAGTGCTGGCTGTCACTATCATCCTCGAACAAGCAGGAATACCGATTGCCAGTGCGCCGATGTTGTTGTTGATAGGAGCACTTACTGGCAGCGAGAGTGTGAGTGTGCCTCTGGCGTTATTTGTCGCGGTCTCGGCCTCCGTCATTGTTGACTGCGCATGGTTCGACTTTGGGCGCAGTCGCAAATCGAATCCGGGCCGCGCTTTCAAGCGCCTGCAGTCGGTCGATTCGCGCTCCTTTCGCATCGCGCACCTGTTCGCCCGTCACGGCGCAGTGGCTATCCTTTTGGCTCGCTTCCTTCCCGGACCCAATCTTGCCGCAGCTCTCGCCGGTCTCACTGGGCTTTCCAGAATACGCTTCGTGGTTCTAGATACAATCGTTTCCGGACTCTGGGCGGTGCTCTATCTTGCTGCCGGCCATTTCCTTCCAGGGCAACTCCGGTCATGGATTTCTTCCACCATGAGCGCTTCACCCGGCTTCGGCATCTTCCTCATACTCGGATTTGCCGTTGCAATTCTCGGCGTTCATCGATTCAGGTGTTATCTGTCTCGTCGCCGTGCCTCCCGGCTCGGGGTGCCGGTCCCCATTGCTTCTGGAACGATCGTCTCTGACACCTGCCTCAACCCCGAGGTTGTCCAGACTGTGGAGGTGCAATGATGGCAAGTTCCTCGGCGTTCAACTATGAGGACACGCGTTCCATCAACTTCACGACAGATAAGCACCGCTGTCGCGATGATGAAGCAGGCAGCGCCACCGCTGCGATTCGAGGTACGTCGGACGCAGGAAAACCCGGGCACCCTGGAACGCGTGAGCCGCATCCTTTCGAGGACCACCTGGTTAGTGAAGCACAATCTGGGAACGAGCATGCGTTCGTGGAGCTGGTCCAGCGATACAAGAGACCGCTCGAACGAACCATATACAGGGTTGTCCGAAACCGCCAGGATACCGAGGACATTGTTCAAGAGACACTACTCAGCGCATACAGGCGCCTTAGTGGATTTCGTGGAGACTCCAGCTTTTACTCCTGGGTTACGAGGATAGGAATCAACAACTCGCTCATGCGATTGCGAAAGAGAAAGTCGCGCCCAGAGATGTCGTCTTATCCCCTCACATCCGAATCGAAGACATTCGAGCTACCGGAAAACCCTGACTTCTCACCGAATCCTGAACAAATGTACTCGATTAAACAGATCAATGAAGTTGTCCAGGAGGCAGTCGGCGGGCTCCCGACTCGCCTCCGTGCCGTCTTCGAGCATTATCACGTTCATGGATGTTCGCTTGCGGAGTCAGCAACTGCACTCGGTCTGACCGTAGCTGCCGCCAAATCGCGACTGTGGCGCGCCAGGCACACACTTCGTAAATCCTTGTCGCCTGCCCGGCAAGTTTCTGCAATAGCGAGTTATGAGCGTAAACCCAGAGGTGGCGGAAGCGGGCGCCTTAAGACAAAAGACGATGGGCGCACAAATATCCGAGGAGAGAAGGGCTGAGAGATGAAAGCAGGATACATGCAATTCAACAGAGGTCCCCGAATCACGAGGTCAGCATCGGCGCTAGCTGTGCTGCTTCTTGTGCTGTTTGTAAGTCTCTTGCAAGCTGCAGAGCCCAAACAAAATACCCTTCAAGCTTGGGATGAATACATTCGAATCGTTAACCTGCACATTGCAAAGAGCGCGGCCGGAAACGGACAGTTTTTGTTGACCGATGAGTCGCAGGATATGGCTCGGCGCGTACAACGAAATGAGGTTGTAGTTACAAATCGCAATCCCGAAGATGTACCTCAGGGACTGATCCATGACTGGGTTGGCGCCGTATTCGTGCCAAACGTTACGCTTGATCGAGCGTTGAGCGTTGTTGAAAGCTATGATCGCTATGACGAGTTCTATAAGCCCTTGTTCAGTAAGTGTAAAGTCCTCGCACGAGACGGTGATCAGGTCAAGTTGAATGTTGTTGCGACTCAAAGGGCCTTTTCAGTGACCGCGGCAGTCGAGACCGAAGACCAGGTGCAAGTTGTGAGGCTTAGTCCTACAAAGGCATACATCACAAGCAACGCCGTCCGGGTCCAAGAAATCGCCAACTATGGCCAGCCCACCGAGCATGTGTTTCCGGAAAACCGACGGCCTGGTTATGTCTGGCGCGAGGTGACCGTTCAGCGCCTCGAAGCGCGCGATGGCGGCGTGTATGTTGAATGGGAAATGATCGTCTTGAGCCGTGGAATTCCCACGGCGTTCCGTTGGCTGATCAAGCCCTTAACGGATGAATTGCCACGAAAGATGATGCTCGATTTGCTCGATGAAACACGGACTGCTGTCAAGCAGGAATCCCGATTGTTCCAATCCCAAGAACTAGCCTCAAGAGCCAGCCGGTGACACGCTTCAAGGAGAGTTCGGCGACCTTTCGGCGTTCGATCAGGTCAGATTCATCGGCTTTGGTACTCGATGGGCACGGCTTAACCCGAGCAACTTGGATGACAGCAGTACGTAATCGCCCAAGTGGGTTATGAGGTTGTAGTCGAGATCGTTTAGGTCGCACTCCAACCCGACTAGCTCCCAGAAGGAATCGCCTTGCTCCAGGTTTTCCAAATGAGCTCTCATCCTGCCATTGACTCTCCTGCTACATTCGCGTCTCTCAGTTGAGTCTTGATGCGCAGCGGAAATGGCTGGTTGCTCGCTCGACTAGGAAGCGTAGTCGGCACGAGAGATGCCTAGCCTGCATTATTCGTGAA
>PLPU01000236.1:39952-52248 GCA_003159975.1 Acidobacteriaceae bacterium | reverse complement strand
ACGCAGGCGACGATCAGGTCGGGATTGTCGAAGGCCGCGCCGTAGGCGTGCACCAGCGAATAGCCCAGTTCGCCGCCTTCGTGAATGGAGCCGGGTGTCTCTGGCGCCACATGGCTGGGAATCCCATAAGGCCAGCTGAACTGCTTGAACAGACGCTTGATGCCGTCCTTGTTCCGCTCGATGTGGGGATAGATTTCGGAGTAGGATCCCTCGAGGTAAGTGTTGGCGACCAGGCCGGGGCCACCGTGACCGGGGCCGATGATGTACAGCATGTTGAGGTCACGTTCGCGGATGAGGCGGTTCCAGTGGACGTAGAGGAAGTTCAGGCCCGGCGTGGTTCCCCAATGGCCCAGCAGGCGCGGCTTCACGTCGTCCAGCGTCAGGGGGCGCTCCAGCAGCGGATTGTCTTTCAGGTAAATCTGGCCGACGGAAAGGTAATTGGCCGCGCGCCAATAGGCGTCCATTTTGGCCAGCAATTCCGGGCTAAGCGGGCTGTTGCCTGCCGAATCTTCGCTCACATTGCACCTCGCAGGTATGGATTACCCCGATTCAAAGCCTAGCAGTAGCACAAACTTGTCACAGGTGATTAAAGTCACAAGCCAGAAAGACGAAGGACCATAATGAGAGACAAAAACAGGCCCTTTCCATGGTCCTCGGAAATGGGCAGCCGCGATGTATCCGAGCGCCCTTGACATTCACTTCGATTCGGGATTCAATCGGTTTCTACTGCCAAAGGCGCGGCTATTCCTCGATCGGGGGCGGCAGGATTCGGGGGCCGCGGGCTGAGCAAAATGGGCAAGGGGAACGATGAACGCTCTATTTTGGATTGCGCAGATATTGCTAGCAGGCGTTTTTCTTTTTACGGGAGCCGGCAAGCTGCTGGCTTATGAACAGCTTGTGAAAGCGGTGGAGAAACGGTCTAAGAACGGCAAAGTAGGCATGTCGCGCCTGCAGGCGGGGTTTGTGGGCCTGTTGGAGATTGCCGGCGCGGTGGGCGTGATCATGCCGTTCGACTTGTGGCCTCCTTACATTCTGCTGCGGCTCGCAGCGGCGGCCTTGGCGCTGCTGATGGTGGCTGCCGGCATCTATCACCTGCGCCGTCAGGAGAGCGCGACGCCCAGTGTGGTGCTGTTTCTTCTGGCGATCTTCGTGATTGTCGGACGCTGGCCGCGGTAAGGCGCTCTCAACCGCGCCGTTAGAGTGTCCTGGGCGAGTGGCTTTGACGCAATCTCTACTTTTGCACTTGCATGGGAACTTCGAGCGACCCGGTTCGGTGGGCGGCGAGGTCGTGGATCGCGATGCGCAGCGAGCCCTGGCCTTCGGGAAGATCGAGCTCCGCCCGGATAGGAACGCCCGAGGCCATCAATCCCGCGAAGCGGGCGGGTGTCAGGGTGAGCTGGAAGCTATGTTCCAGGTAGTTCACGCGCGTTCCGTCCGCGTCGTACGCGACCAGTGCCAACTGGAGGCGGGCTACATGTGAACCGTTGGCCGCGGTGTCGAAGACGAGTCCGTGCAGGTCGAGGACCAGATCGATTACGTAGCGGTGAACCGGTCCTTTCAGTTTGGCAGCATCATCGCCGACGCGGCCCTTGGTCAGCACTGCGCCCTGAAGCAGCGGGTTGCTCGCCGGCAGTACCCGTGCAACAAAGGAAATCTGCGTGGACAGCGGCGCTCCGTGGGTCGATGCGGCCACGATAGGGCTGGTCTCGCCGGGATGATGCGGGGAGGGTTTGTCGGGTGAGTCCGCGAAGTAGCCCCGCCGGTAGGCAAGGTTGTATTTGGTGTCGTCCAGGCGGACTTTGAAGGTGTGGAACTGTCCGTCGAATTGCTTCCGGTCGGGTGCATAGCCGAGGGTGTAATAGCTCGAGCCGCTTGCGACCACGTCGGCCACGGCGTCCGCGAAGTCGTTGGTGTCGATGAACGCCCTGCCCCCTGTATCGCCGGCAATCTGCTGCATGGTGGCTTGTTCGTTGACCCGCTGCTCGGTTTCGTTTAGCAACTTCGCGGCCTGGGCGGGCCCATTTTGGGCACTCGGAGACGGGTTCATTAAAGGGTGGTTGGCTGCGTTGAATGCGTCTGGCGTCATCAGCCCCCGCGCATCGATGGGATAGATCGAGATGCGCGCGTCCGAGAGCATCCTGGTGGTCTCCCGTATCTCGTCTTCGTGGCTGCCGGCGGTTCTGAACTCCTGCAGACCCAGCGAATCGTCGGGAGGGACCCAGGACGGAAACGAGCCGGAAAACCAGATGACGTTTTTGCGCCCTGGGATGGCGCTCAGGTACCGGGCCAACTGCTGCATGGCATCGAGCGTTATTCTGACCCGCTGGTCAATGAGTCCAGCCGCAATCTGGGCCTGGAACTCCTGCACGGCCGCGGCGGCATCCATGGGGCCACCGCCGTTTAAGCTTGGGGTGGCCGGCCCTGGAGCGGAGGGAGTTACGCCCACATCCTGGACAATGTTGTCCGGGTCAATCAACGCGGATTGCTGCGCCGCAATTTTGGGGTTTTTCAATGCCGCTGTCAGGGCGGCCAGATCGGTTGAAAAGCCCGCGATCATCCGCAGGCGCGAGGAGAGCCCAAAGATCGCCAGCGAGGTGCCCGGCTTGATCTTGCCCAGGTATTGGATCATCTTTAGGCGCACATTCACCTGGTCGCTAAAAGGCGTATTCAGCCCGTCCAGCAGCGATACGTTGACCGCGCCGGCTTCAGGATAGTCGGGGATGTTGGTATACGTGTTGGGCGGCAGAGCGGCCCGCTTCATCGGTGGCATGGTCCCCGGCGCGCTCGAAGCCGGGGCCCGATGCTCGTCGAAGGAGGTGATGGTCTGTTCGCGCCCATCTTCGAAGACATGAAACCGGCTGCGTTCCAAGCCATGCACGGGTTTGTCATGGTCGGTGACCACCACATCCACGAGGACGAGATTTGTGTTGGCATGGAGAATGGTCGAAGGCGCGGTGGCTTCGGCATTCGGTGGGGGAACGGCGGCGGATTGCGCGGCCGGCGTCTGCGCTGCTGCGCCGATCGCTGAGGTAGCAAAAATCGACAGGCCATATAAAGCCGCTCTGGCGAAAGCACGGCGTGGATGCATCGGGTTCTCTTCTTCCTCGCGGCAATTGCGGAAGCGATCGGGCGCTTCTCCGTTCGCATTCATATTGGACCCTGACGGCGCCTCCGGCGTCAAAAAAAGCGCTTGAGCTTGAGGATTTGCGACTCGAAACCGTACCAGAGCACGGTGGCTGCGGCGGTGGTGGCAAAGAGCCGAAAGGCCACGATGGCCAGGTTGCCGGCGGTTCCGTAGTTGTTCATCCACGCATCGAACCAACCGAAGTAAATGAAGACCGCGATGTGGATCATGTAGAGGCCGTAGCTGATGCGGCCATAGAAGGCGAATGGGCCGCGGCGAAGCGCGGCGTTGAGCGGGTTGCGCGCTCCTGTTGACGCTATGGAGGCCAGCACGGCTCCGGCAAAGGCGACGGCCAGTGCGGAATCGAGGAATCGGGTACCTCCGGCAATGGTGGCCGTGGCCGAAAACCCGAGAATCGCCGCCGTAATGCCGATCCAGAGCCAAGCGCGGCGGCTAAACGGGAGCGTGTAGATCCCCAATGCCAGCAGGCTGCCCAGGGCGATGCCGTCCAGGTGAATCAGCGTATGTGTGGGCGTGAGCCACGGATGATGATCAAGCAGGGGAGAACCCGCAAACGCCACAATCAGGATTGCGGCCAGCATCCAGGGGCGGCGCAGAAAGCGCACAAGCGGCGCCCAGAGAAAGTAGTACTGCTCCTCGATGGCCAATGACCAGGTTTGCCCGATGGCCGGGGGCAGCGCGATGTGGAAGAGGTTCTGGACGAAGAAGATGTAAGCCAGCCACGGCGCGGTTTTGACCGCATCAAGGACGCTGAGGCCGATGAACCAGGGAGCGTTCAGATAAACCACGACCAGCACGAGAACGTACACCGGCCAGATGCGCAGTGCGCGCCGGCCATAGAAGTTGCGGAAGTAGTGCTCTTTGTCGCGGGCCTCAAGAAGGATAGACGTAATGAGGAAGCCGGAGAGGACGAAGAAGAGATTGACGCCCGCCCATCCCCAGAGCGACGCGTAGTGAATCCATGTACCTTCGAGGCGCGGATGGCAGTGGTAGATGACTACGGCCAGAACGGCGAGACCACGCAGGCCCTGTAACTCCGGGATGTAGGACGGCAGCCAGGTTGGGCGGGCGGGTTCCAAGAATTCCGCGGGCTTTCTCACTCCTCGCAGAACTCCGCGAGGAAGTCGGCAAGGTGCTTGAAATGAATACTTTCGATTGGGACGATTTCGTTGCGGCTACTTTGGAGAAGCGGGCCAAGTGTAGCCCAAGGGTTACTTGGAAAAGCTGATGCGACCAAAGCCGACATCTTCATCTTCGCCAGAGTATTTGGTTCGTTGTCCGGCGCTCTCCCAATGCAGGCCAAGAGAGAGTCGATGCACGGCTCGCTGCTTTTGGAAGAATCGAATGCTGCTCCAAGCGATAGGTGCTCAAGCGTTCCCGTTTCGTTTTTCCCTGGGATTAAATAGACGGCAGTCGTTACGCCGTTTTCATCCTTTGGCGTAAATGCTGAATCTGGAATTGGATACTCCGCATATTCAAGCGCGGAGCAAGCCAGTTTGAATGCGGTTTCAGGCGAGTCGTCCGCATCCACCACTACAAGCAGGCCCCGAACCATTTGAACGGCGCCATTGTTTGCGGCTAAAGAGATCGCGCTGAGATATTTGTTTAGGAAATCCTTTCCATCCCCGCCCACACCAGTTCTACTTGGACAACCTACTCGGCAAGTTGTTATCTTTTTCAGTTTCAGAAGCTGTTCAACGAGGCATACATCGCCAAACCCTTCGCAGGCTACGATAAACGGCGACTCAATGCGTTCAACCTTGTGCGGGAGGATCAGGCTCATCGGAGTTCAAACTCCTGGGAAAGAGCCGAAGCGAACCGTCTTCCATTGCTTACAGAAAACTCGATCGATTTTTCGGAACGGCTGGCGCGCAGCAAAGCGAAGTCATCCTCGTTCACTTCAAGGACTGGAAGAAGCGCGTCAAGGCATTCCTGGCTATGTGTGGTTGCAAATATCTGGGTGCCATTCGCCTTCGCAAACTTGTGTATGACGTTCCAGGTCGAGGCCATTTTTTTGAAGTAAAAGCCGTCTTCGATCTGATCGACGAGCACTGTTCCGTGAGGATTTCTGGCAATGCTAAGCAGGATGCTGAGAAACTTGTTTACGCCGTCGGAAATGAGGCCGATTGGAAACTTCCTGCTCTGACCTTCGACTTCGGCAAAGATAATTGTGGTTCCGGAGTTGATCTCTAACGATAGGGACTTTATGAAAGGGAACTCCTCTCTCAAAGCATCGATCACTGGTTGATGCTTTCCATCCTTACTCAACTCGGAAAAGCGGGCTGCGTCGTCTTGGGGAGGGTCTGGGATATGGGGCCCAAAAAAGCTTGTCGGAAAGTATTCACTCGACCCTCCATCGAAGACAAGCGAGTTGTCTTTAATTCTCGGTACGACCCGGATCTTTTCGGCACCATCTTTGGACCACTCAAATGAAAGCAGCGGGTAAGGAAATGTCGAGAAGGGGTTTTGGCGTACGCCTAGCGGCACGACCTGAATACTATCCATGGCGCGGGATATAGCGAGCGAACGGGCAGATCCTTCCCCCGCAATTTCAATAGTGATGGGCCTCGTCAGATCGTATCCATAGAAGAGATCCTCCCACAAGCCCCAATAGGAGGACGAATCCGGCCTCAGCTCAAGTTGGGTTCCGAGCTGTCGCCACGCACGGAGTTGCAGGTTGATTTGTGGAACGGCTGCACTTGAGAGAAAGACTGCTTCCAGAAATGCGGACTTTCCACTCGCGTTTTCCCCGACAATTATATTGATAGGCTTAAGTCCATAGACCTCAAGCTCGGAGAAACAACGGAAATTCCGAATTTTGATGCTTTCAATCATCGCAAGTCCAATTGCGCCAATTCATGAAATTGGCGCCCTTCTTGATCTCCCGATCATGCAAATGCAGAATACACGGTCGGGCGACAGGTCACACCCGTGCTTTGTCGCCGACAAGGGACACCTGTTCAGCCCGCCGCCAATTGCTTGGCGCGCTCGGTGGCACGCATGACGGCCTTGATCAGCGTGACGCGCAGGCCGCCTTCTTCGAGTTCGAGGATGCCGTCGATGGTGCAGCCGGCGGGGGTGGTCACCTGATCCTTCAGCAGGGCGGGATGATAGCCGGTTTCGAGCACCATTTTGGCCGCGCCGAAGGTGGTCTGCGCGGCCAGTTGCGTGGCTGTTTCGCGGGGCAGGCCGACCTTGACGCCCGCTTCGGCCAGGGCCTCAATGATGATGTAGATGTACGCAGGTCCTGAGGCGGAGAGGCCCGTGACGGCGTCCATATGCTTCTCGTCCACGATCACGACGCGGCCCACGGTCTCAAAGATGCGCTTGGCCAACTCCATCTGCTCGGTGGTGACGAAGCGTCCCCGGCACAGGCCGGCTGCGCCCGCTCCAAGCGCCGACGGAGTGTTGGGCATTGCACGGATCACGGGAATGTCCATGCCTGCCGCTTCTTCAATGGCGCGGGTCTTGACCGACGCCGCGAAGGAGACCAGCGTCTTCGACGGTGTGAGCGCGGGACGAATCTCGGCGATCAGGTCCGGTACCTGGAAGGGCTTCACGCCGAGCAGAATCAGGTCGGACTGGCGTGCCGCTTCAAGGTTGTCGGTGGTCACGTCCACGCCCCACTGGGCGTTGAGCGCGAGCGCCCGCTCGGAGTGAGCGACGGTCGCGTGAATCTGGTCCGCGGCGAACAGGTTCTGCTTCAGGAAGGCCTGGAGCAGGATGCCGCCCATCTTGCCTGCGCCCAGCACGGCCACGCGGACGTTGGGCAATTGCGCGGGTATTTCAGTGGCCTCAACGGCGATCTCAGACATGGTTTTCCTTTTTTCTATCTTGGATGAATGGGTTGGTTCCAGTTTCAAGAATACGCGCATCGCCGCGCGGCTAGCTGGATTTTGGCCGCGTCGCGTTGTGGTTCCGGTTGCCGATCTGCCTGGTTGCGCCTATTTCGAAATCAGCTCTTCGTCGGCAAGATAGCCGGTCAGCGACGCCTTCAGCAACTTCCCGCGATCCGCGGGCGCCCACGCCGCGTTCCACAGCACGTAGCCGCCGGGCAGCGTCACCGTCTTGATCATGTTGGGCACCGCGCTAAAAGCGGCAATCTCCCAGGCCCGGCTCTCCAGCGCATAGACGCTGGATGCAGATCCGGGGGACTGCGGATTGCGAATGTCGGCAATCAACGATCCAATGTAAACCACTGTGATTCTGGTTGGGGAACCGTTCAAGCGTCCACCATCCGAGGTGTAGTTGAATAGCAGGCCGTCCGGCGATTTGCTATCCCCCTTTTCATCGCTCTTCCTGGTCGCTTCATTTGCGACGCCGACACTCTCAACGCCAACGTCCTCGCCCGGCTTGCCAAACGCCGCCGCCGCCCGCTCAATCTGTGCGCCAACCGGGTTGCCGTCGCCAAAGGCTTTGGCCGCCTGGTGCGCAGCTGCTACCGGGTTGCCACTGCTCGTTTCAAGGGGAGGCTCCACGTTGATGGCCTCGCCGGCTTTCGAATAGTCGATCTCCTTTGGCACCACATCCGTCACCGACCGGAGCACCAGGCGCGCGCTGTAGGCGTTCAGATTGCCAAACCCGCTGATGGCCACAATCTTGCCTGCGCCGTCGCGCTGAATTCCTGGCACGGTTCCGTCCAGCCGGCCCACGAGTGTTGCACTCACCTCATATTTCATGCATCCCAGGCAAACGCCCTTGGTTTTGTACGGAGTCGACAGCAGAGTATCGAACTGCTTGAAGTCCTTGTCTTTCTCCAGCTTTACCGGCGTCCGCTCGACCGTGGGGATGGTCCCGCTGAAGTTGTGCGCCGGCTGCACCTGAAGAATCGCCGCCGGGCCGGCTTTTGCTTCCGAGTATTCCGGGTAGTCGAGCCAGATGGCGTCCACATGCTGGCCGCAGCCGGGGCCCTTCACGACGAACTGATCGAAGCCCACGCTCACCGTGCCTTTGATGCGGACGATCTTTCCGTTGAACGATTGCGGATCCTTGAGAATGTCGCAGACAGTTGAATCGATGGCCTGCGCATGGATGCAGCAGGAAAAGGCACAGCAAAAGGCGATGGCGAGGATGCGCTTCATTTTCAGGTTCTCCCGGGTATGCGATTGCAATTCTGGCAAGTAAATCGATTCCGCGAGCCGCCAGACTTGGAACTCCCAAGCCTATCACGTTCGGAGGATGGGTTGCCTTTCGCCTGTCTCCGTTTTGTTCCGGTTGGCTGGCCGGACCTTGATCTGAGCATGAATCCGAACGCTGAAGACGCCGCGAGTAGTCCAAAGCCGCCACAGACTTCGCCTTTGCCCCGAACCGAATACGGACACAAAAACGACCAGGAAAACGCCGAAAAGAGCGCCAAATTGCACGCTTTTCGCATGATTTTCAATGTTTTCGTCCGCCTATACACGGACGTTTCCGCGCAAAATCTACACCTCCACGGATACAGTTTTGGACCGCCGACCTGACTACGCTCAAACGTATGCCTTTGCCGCTACAAAATCGCCGCTTTCGTCCGCTTATGTGAGGACTGAAAATCGCGATTGCGAGGCTTTTGCCGTGGACGCTCCTTTCGAATCCCAAATCCTATTTCCTGCTCCCTATTTTTGTGCGGCGATCCACGAGTCGATGCGATCGCTCAGGACGTCGAGAGGGAGAGCGCCGGCGTCGAGCACCTGGTCGTGGAAGGCGCGCAGGTCGAACTTGTCGCCAAGCGCGGCTTTGGCGCGGGCGCGCAACTCGAGAATCTTCAACTGGCCGATCTTGTAGGCCGTGGCCTGGCTGGGCCACGCGATATAGCGATCGACCTCGGACTGAACCTCCGGTTCTGCGATCCCGGAGTGGTCATGGAAGAAGTCCACCATCTGCTGGCGGGTCCAGTGCTGGTTGTGGACGCCGGTGTCGACCACCAGACGGATGGCCCGCTCCATGTCGCCATCGAGCCGGCCGTAGTCGGAAAGAGGATCCTGGTAGAGGCCCACGTCCTTGCCGAGCCGCTCCGCATAGAGGGCCCAGCCCTCCACGAACGCGGTGTAGGACTCGAACTTGCGGAACGTGGGTACGCTGTCGAGTTCCTGGGCAATGGAGATTTGCAGATGATGGCCAGGCAGCCCTTCGTGGTAAGCCACGGCCTCCACTTCGTCGAGGTTGCGCTCAGGGGCGTCATAGGTATCGATGTTGAGGCGGCCGGGCCGGCTGCCGTCGGGAGTGCCGGGCTCGTAGTACGCGGACGCCGAGGTTTTTTCCAGGTAGTCCGGAACCGCAATGACCTCGAACTTTGCCTTGGGCAGGCGGCCAAATAACTGCGGAAGCCTGGCCTGCATCGGCGTCAGGTAGTCACGATAAACAGCGAGCAGCGCATCGCCATTGGCCGGATGATTTTTGGGGTTGGTGACAAGGCTGGCGCGGAAGGTCTTGAGGTCCTGAAAGCCGAGCTTCCGCGCGATGGCCAGCATCTCGGCTTCATCCTTCTTCACTTCGTCAACCCCGATCTGGTGAATCTGGTCGGCGGTGAGGCCGGTGGTGGTGGTGCGGCGGAGCAGAAACTGGTAGTACTTTGCCCCGTCAGGCAGGGCGGAGATGCCGGGCTGCTCGCGGCCGGCGGGGATGTAGCTGACCTCAAGGAAGCGGGCGAAGCGCATATAGGCTGGGAGCACTTCTTTGGCGATGGCGTCAAGCATTTCGGTCTTGATACGGATCTGCTCTTCGGGCTTGATGCCGGCGGGAAACTTTTTGAGGGGCAGCGCGAAGGGCGAGTCCTCTGGTTTTTGGCCGGCTAACTGCTTCACCTGGTCGAGCACTTTTTCCAGCAGATATTTGGGCGGGACGCGCTTGTCTTCCATGCCGATGGACATGTTGGTGGTGGTCTGGTCAAAGGCTTTGGGGAGCTGGTGGAGGCGGGCGATCCAGTCGTCGTAGTCCTTGACGGTGGTGAAGCTGAGCTGGGCCACGATCTGCGGGTACGCGGTGTGGATGCCGCCCATCTGGTTGACGGGCATCTCCCACTCTTTGAACTCGGCGGCTTCCTGGTCTTCGGTGAAGGTGCGCAGGAGCAGCTCGCTGCTGATCTTTTCCTGGTTGGTGAATCCGGCGGGGTCGATGGCGGCGAGGCGGAGGAGGAAGCCCTGTTCGCGGGCCAGGCCGTCGTTGAAGGCCTTGACGGAGTAGTCGGAGATCTGGTCGTTGTAGCGCTTGTCGCCGAGCGTGGAGGCAAACTCCGGGTTGTGGCGGAGGTTGTCTTGCCAGTAGTCCTCGAAGAGGGCGTTGAGGTCCTTGCGGCGGTCTTCGAGAGAAGGGGTGGGCGCGGCCTGGGCGCGGAGGGCTGGTGACGGAGCGAAAAGGAGGAGCGCGGAGACGGCGAGAAGGAAGGTTTTCAACGGAGGACCTCGGGATGGATTACGGCCTTGGGACGAGTTTAGAACAACGGCCGGGAGGCAGGGACCAAGGGACTGAGGGACTAAGGGACTGAAAACTGCGCAATCGCAATTTTGACTCCTACTATAGGGCTATGAAAAAGGCGATTTTGTGGTGGTAAACGTGGATGTTTTTGGGCAGGCAGGATTTTGGGTGCGAATCGTCGGGGTATAGGTTGAGATTTGAGGCCCTGGTGTACTGGTGTGGGTGGATGAAAGCATTCAAAAACGTGCGAAAAACGTGCGATTTTGATGTGTTTTCGAGCTATTTTGGGCGGTTTTTGTGTCCTGATCGCGGTATGGCCCAAGAGGGGTCTATGGCGGCTTTGGGCAATTCGTTGAGGCATCGGCGTTTATCATCAGGTAATCTACGGGCTCAATTATGCAGTTTACCGATGAGCGAGTTTGAGTATGCCTTTAACACGCGATAATCACTTCGTGCCACAGTTGTACTTGAAGAATTTCGCTGCACCTTCCGGCGAGGTTATCGAGCACCGCATACTCGTCTCTCGCTCAAGCGTCCCTGTGTGGAAGCCGGTCAATGTGGCGGGAACTGGGTACGAGAAAAACCTATACACGAGGATTGTGCGCGGAGAGGAGGCGGACGACATCGAACAATGGCTGAGTCGCGAATTTGAATCGCCGGCCAAAGAGCCATTTCAAAAAGTCCTCGCCGATAAAGAGCTGACGCGCGGCGATTGGGAAACACTCATTCGCTTTCTTGCGTGTCAGATCGTCCGGACGCCCGCGTTTCTTATAAAGTACCTGCCAATCTGGAATCAGATGGCGCCGGAGCTATTGAACCTGAAAAAGAAAGATTTTGAAGCTAGCTTGCGCAAGGCAACAGAATCGGGCGAGAGGATCGTCCGCGTCGATGTTCCGCATAGAGAATACTTTCCTATGACAATAGATCGACAGGACTTGCCCGAAGAGAATAAGGTTCGATTCACTAGGAAACTGCTTGTGGGTCGAGGGCTTTGGTTTTACACGATGAAGCAAACCTTAACGAGTACGCTGAAAGTTCTCTATAAGCACAAATGGATAATACTTGAAGCGCCCGCCCGATTGGGATGGTTCACGAGTGACGATCCTGTCATCTGCCTGAATTTCCGATCCGATTCCGATTACGACTTCAACGGCGGCTGGGATCGTGCGCGGGCCAATATCCTCTTTCCACTAAGCCCACGCCATCTTATGATTACAGAAATCGGCGCAGGTTCTTACCCAAGGAGGGTTCCCTCTCGCTACCACGCCAGGCTATTCCGGCGCATGATCGCTGAACATGCTCACAGGAGGATTTACTCATTGGCTGAGGACCTCAAAATTCCGAAGTTAAGGCCTCGCGTGGTGGACGCCGTCGCTTTCCAGAACGAAAAGGCGCTCTGGGAAACTTGGTACGAGGATCAATCCAGGGCCGAACTGGCGCTCTAAGTTCCTAGCGCAGGACACGACATTCTTGGGAAGCCTGTCCTAACTATTGCTTGTTACACCAGCGGAGCGCGGTTTGTCCCGAGAGGTCGATTTATCTTAGGCGATCGGTTGGATCGAAGGCGCGCACGCGGCTTGCGCCGCGCACACGAATCCTCAAGTTCTTCTGGATGGGCATTTGCCGGGGTTGAAACCCCGGCCTCCCTTATTAAGCGCATATCCGGTGCCATCTTCATGCTTTCGCAGTTTCAGAATCGGAAGTTGTACACCCGGCAAAAGCAACGGCGAGTGCAAAAGCAAAAGCAAAAGCAAAAGCA
>PLPU01000236.1:38875-39944 GCA_003159975.1 Acidobacteriaceae bacterium | reverse complement strand
CTTCGCTTTGCTCAGGATGACAATCATTTTCCAGGATGACAGTCAGTTTGTGAGGGATGGTCGAGGGTTGGCCGGTGGGAAGGTCTGGCGCTCTGCTTTGTACCACGGGGCGCTGAGGTCTTCCCATGTGGGATTGGACTCCACGATCAGGGCGACTTTCTTTGCGCGAAGCCAGCCTTTGAGTTGCTTCTCTCTCTTGATCGCGCTCTCTGGGCTCATGAATCGCTCAAACCAAACAAGGCGGTCGCAATTGTACGAGGCGGTGAAGCCCTTGTGGGTCTTCTGTTTGTGCTGGTATACGCGCAGGCGTAGGTTGCTCGTTACTCCGATGTAGAGCGTGCGACTGCGGCTGGCCACCATGTACGCGCAATAGCAACGCTCTTCCATTGCGAGAGAGTAATGCGCGAAGTGTGGTCGTTGTATGTGACGGGGCGCAGCATTGCGGCGCGATAAGCAGCAGCAAAGGCAAAAGCAAGAGCAAGAGCAGAAGCAAAAGCAAAAGCAAAAGCAGGTCCTTCGACTCCCTTCGCTCCGCTACGGTCGCTCAGGATGACAATCACCATTTATCCAATATAAGGGCGAGATGACGCCTGGAAATCGCGTTGATGTGCGCGCTGTCACATGTGGTTGTCTGGATTTGCCGATTATTAAGTCGGTTTTGGGTACGCTCTTGTTCAGGGGTCGAGGAAGAGGTGTTTGGATGCGGGAACGGGATAGGAAGATTCTGCTGCGGCGGCTGGATGTGGAGATGAGGTCGATTCGACGGGCGGGGATTCAAAAGGATGCGACAGTGGGGTTGCTCAGGGCTGTGCGGCAGGCGCTGCGGATTCCGGTGGACGAGATTATGGAGAAGATGGGGGTTGGGTGGACATCGGTTTTCAACCTGGAGACAAGTGAGATGCGGCAGACGGCGTCGCTGAAGAGTATGGACCGGATGGCGAAGGCGATGGGATGCAAGGTGGTCTACGGGATTGTGCCTGAGAACGGGAAGACGCTGGAATGGCTGGAAGAGGCGAGGCTGTGGAGAGCGGTGCTGGGGGATGACGGGGAACAGGGAATAGGGAACAGG
>PLPU01000236.1:0-38847 GCA_003159975.1 Acidobacteriaceae bacterium | reverse complement strand
AAAAAACCAAGGGCGAAGCCGGTGAAGAGGGCGCGGAAAATTGGCGTGGAGCAACTGCGCAAGGAGGCGGATAACGTGCTGCGGCGGAAATCGAAGAAACTGGCGGTTCCGCTGGGCGAGAAGGCAATGACGGGCGACCTGAACACAGTGAAGGTGCTGGTGGGGCTTGCTGAAAAGAAGAAGCCGGAGCCGGAGCGGAAGCCGGAGGTGGGTCCAGTGAAGGGGCGTCCCCTGACGGCGTGGATCAAGCGGATTGCGAACGAGCCGCATTGGGAGTGGGAGGACGACGATGCGAAGAAGACCCACGAAGAGCTGAAGGCGGAGGAGTTGGCGGATGAGGCGCATTGGCAGGAGGATATGGGGCGGGATGCGAAAGAAAGGAACGGACGGTGGGTGTTAAGGCCGGGAAAGGAAGGCGAGGGGGACGGGAATAGGGAACAGGGACAAAGGGACTGAGGGACTAAGGGACTAAGGGACTGAGGGACTGAGGGACAAAGGGACTGAGGGACTGAGGGANNGCTGATGCCGAGCTGGCGGGCGGAGCGGAGCTTGTTGCCGTGGTTGATGTCGAGGACGCACTGGACGTGGTGGCGGATGACGGCGTCGAGGGAGAGGTTTTCGACGGGTAGCGAGGAGTGTTCACGGGACTCGGAAGCGTGATCCGCGGGCCATTGACCACCCAGAGGGTACGCGCCTGTGCGTGGGGACCCCGTTTCCGGTGAGTCGGGGCCGGTGGGGAGGGCGAGGTCGGCGGCGCGGATGACGCCGTTGGCGGCTTCGAGGAGGGCGGTTTCGAGGACGGAGGCGAGTTCGCGGATATTGCCGGGCCAGGAATGCTGGATGAGGCGGGCGAGCGCGCCGGTTCCGAGAACCACGGGTCGCTGCTGATAGCGGGCGCAGAGGCGTTCGAGGAGGCACTGGGCCAGGGGGGCGACGTCTTCGCGGCGCAGGCGGAGGGGGGGCACGGCGAAGCGGACGGCGGAGAGGCGGAAGGCGAGGTCGGGCATGAGGAGGCCCTGGCCGGCCATCTGGCGCAGCGAGGCATGGGACGAGGCGAGCAGGACGGCGCGTCCGGTGGGGCGATCCTGAAGGGCTTTGAGGATGCTGAGCAGGAGGCCCTGTCCGGGAGGGGCGAGCAGGTCGACGCGGTCGAGGTAGGTGAAGCCGGCGAGGGTGGCGGGATCGGCGTCGGAGACCAGCCATTCGCGGGCGTCGCGGCGCTGGAAGGTGGTGTTGGCGAGGGGGGAGCGGCTGAAGAGATAGCGGGCCAGGGTCTGCTTGCCGGAGCCGGGCTCGCCCTCAAGAGCGGCGACCTGGAGGTGGGGCGCGGCCATTTCAGCCTGCATGAGAAGTTTGCGCCAGACGGCGCTGACGCCGACGATTTGCGTGGCGGGAATGCCGGGGGGCGATTCAAGGTCGACCAGGGTCAGGCCGGAGACCGGGGGGTAGGACTGGAATTGAGTGGTGCTCTGCAATGGTCTCAAGGCGCCTCGCCTCCCTGGCCCTGGACAGAAGTACCAGGCCAACAAATGTGTTATCGACGGGGCGGGGAAAAACTTGAGGCGGAGAGATGTGGGAATCTCTTCGGCGCTGGAGGGGGTGCTTTAGGGAGTTGTGGGGGTTTTACCGGAAGGGCTCGGTGGCGGCGAAAAGAAGAAGCAGGTCCTTCGCTTCGCTCAGGATGACAGTCAGTTTTGTTGATACGCTCCGGTCGCTCAGGATGACAAGCCGGGCTAGCGGAAGCGTTTGGAAGGCTCGTCGGAGAAGATCTGTCCGTCGCGGATGTGGATGATGCGATGGGCGAATTCCGCGATGTCGGGCTCGTGGGTGACGACCACGATTGTGTTGCCGTTGGCGTGGAGGGTGTCGAGCAGGGCCATGATTTCGAGGCCGGTTTTGGAGTCGAGGTTGCCGGTGGGCTCGTCGGCGAGGATGATGGAGGGGCGGTTGACGAGGGCGCGGGCGATGGCCACGCGCTGGCGCTGTCCGCCGGAGAGCTCGTTGGGCTTGTGGTTCATGCGCGATTCGAGGCCGACGTCGGCGAGGGACTCCTTGGCGCGGGCGAGGCGGGCGGCGGCGGGGGTTCCGTTATAGATGAGGGGCAGCTCGACGTTATGGAGCGCACTGGCGCGGGCGAGCAGGTTGAAGGTCTGAAAGACGAAGCCGATTTCCTTGTTGCGAATGCGGGCGAGCTGGTCGTCGTCGAGTTCGCTGACGAGCTGGCCGTTGAGCCAGTACTTGCCCTTGGAGGGGGTGTCGAGGCAGCCGATGAGGTTCATGAGGGTCGACTTGCCGGAGCCGGAAGGGCCCATGATGGCGACGTACTCGTTGTGTTTGATCTTCATGGATACGCCGCGCAGGGCCTGCACCTGCTGTTCGGAGCCCATGTCGTAGGTGCGCCAGAGGTCTTCGACGACGATGACGTCGCCGGTGGGCTTTACGGCGGTTTGCACAGTTTCTTCGGTTGTCATGTCCAGAGCCATCCGAAATTCCTTTTTGATCCCTCAGCGGCTAAAGCCGAGTCCCTTATTCGTTGCATTGGGCGGCACGACTGAAGTCGTGCCCTTTCAAAGCTGGAGCTTCACTACGATTGAAGCGGTGCCCTTGCAAAGCTAGAGCTTCACTACGATTGAAGTCGTGCCCTTTCAAAGTTGCAGCTTCACTGCGATGAATCCTCAAGCTACGACGACGTGCTGGTGGCGAGGGTGGTCTGAATGGAAGTGTCCCGCTTGACCAGCGCGTTGTTTTTGAGGATGCGGAGTGTTTTGAAGGGGCCGGTGACGATCTCCTGCCCTTCGGTGAGGCCGGAGAGGACCTCGATGTCGGTGGCGCCGGTGATGCCGGTGGTGACGGGAACGAACTTGACGCGCAGCTTGCCGGCCTTGTCTTTATCGAGGACGAAAACGCCCTGTATAGGAGTGGCTTTGACAACCGGGGTGGCGGATGCGGCCTGCACGCCGCCGGCTGACTTGGGCTTGTCGTCGTCGGGGTTGTGCATGGTCAGGGCCTGGATGGGCAGCGAGAGCACGTTGGTCTTGTGCGCGGTGGTGATTTTGGCGGTGGTGGAAAGGCCGGGGCGGAGTTCGTCGGAGGGGTTGTCGAGGGTGACGACGACCTTGAAGTCCTTGGCCTCTTCAGTGCCGGTGGTGGATTGCGAGGTGGCCATGCCTGTGGAGCGCAGCAGCGCCTGATCGCCAACCAGGGTGACGTGGCCTTTGAAGACCTTGTTGGGGATGGCGTCGACGGTGACTTCGGCGGGCTGTCCCATCTGGATGTTGACGATGTCGGTCTCGTCGACCTTGACTTCGGCTGTGACCACGCTCATGTCGGCGATGGTCATGATGGTGGAGCCTTCGGTGTTCTGGATGCCCAGGACCACGGTTTCACCCTCGCGCACCGGCTCGTTGGTCACGACGCCGTCAAAGGGTGCGATGGCCTGGGTAAGGTCGAGGGCGTTCTGGTCGCCGCGCAGCATCGCCTGCTGGGTCTGCATGTGGCCGCGCGCCGAGTCGGTGTTGGCCTTGGCCTGGTTTACGCCAGCTAGAGCCTGGGCAACGGAGGCCACATCCAGGTCATAGGCTGCCTTTTTGGCGTCGAAGTCCTGCTTGGCCAGGATGCCGTCTTTGTAGAGGGCCTGGGCGCGGTCCCAATCGAGCTTTTTCTGTTCGAGGTCGGCTTTGGCGTGCTCCAGGTTGGCCTCAGCGGTTTTTTCCGCGGCAATATAGGAGGCAATGTCGGTTTTGGCTGCGGAAATGGCTGCTGCCTGGCCCTCGACGCTGGCTTCCTGCTGGACGTGCTCGATGGTAGCGACGACTTCACCCTTCTTGACCTTCTCGCCTTCCTTGACGTAGAGGTGGGTGATGCGGCCCATGGCCGTGGCGCCGAGATTGACGTAGTACTTGGCTTTGATCTGGCCGGTGCCGCTGACGACGGTGGACAGATCCTGCTTGACGATCTTGGCGGTCAGCACCTTGGTATAACCCGACTGCTGCCTGACGATGAAGCCAGTCACAAGGCCTGCGACGACCAGTACGATAAGGACGATTAACAGAATCTTTTTCATGTGCGGTTCGTGCTCCAGGTCTCCCCAGGATTAGTGTACGCAATTTTGTCTTGCCCGGTTCCAAGCGGCGTTCCAAAAACGATCCCCGAGTCCCTGGAGAGACTGCCGAAAGCCGGTGAGCGGATTCCCTTGCGGGGAAAACGCCGACCTTCGGACCTTGCAATGGGGCTGGAGGCCGTGGAAGCGTTATGAAAAAGACTGTGACGACGAGGATTGCGCTTGGTATTTGACGTTTGAGCAGGCAGAAGGGTCTCAAGGAGTGTTGCTTGAAAGGGAACAGCGGGCGGATTGCGGGAGGGTTGGACGCCCCAAACGGCGTTGATGNNACCCGCTCATCGCATAAAGCCGCCGACCCAGAGGGCACCCCGACGGGGCACAGCCCTGGTACCGCGATGAGTGGGACCCCTGCCGTTGCAGCAGGCTCAAGGCCGATTCAGGGTCGACAGAACCAGCCGCTTTTCGCGGAACAGGGCCGCGCAGACCCGGACGGCCTCCGCATCCAGCTTGATTCCGGCCTCGCTTTCAATTTGCTTCAATACGACCTGCATCTTGGCTGCCGGCCGATACGGCCGATGGGAGCCCATCGCTTCCACAAAATCCGCCACTGCCAGAACCTTGGCTTCGGGCAGGATCGCATCTCCCTTGAGGCCAAGGGGATAGCCCGAGCCGTCCAGCCTTTCATGATGCTGGCGCACGATTTCGGCAACAGGCCACGAAAACGGTATGTCCTTCAGAATGGTGTAGCCAGTCTCCGGGTGCTCGTGAATCAAGCCCAATTCTCCCGCGGTTAGAGCGGTTGGCTTGGTCAGGATCTCGGCGGGAATTGAAATCTTCCCGATATCGTGGACCTGTGCCGCCACATACAATCCATGCAATCGCTCCTCTGGCCAGCTCATTTCCTTGCCAATTGCGACTGCGATATCCGCCACTCTGCTCTCGTGACCGGCTGTGTAAGGGTCTCGCATCTCCATCGCGGCCACCATGGGCGCCACCATCGCGGATAATGCCTCGGTTAACTTCCTTTGCAGATTGGCCAAGTCGACCTTCCCTGCCTGCAGAGCAAACCCCTGATCGAGCGCATGCACAGCGCGGGCAGTCTGTTCCGCAAGGTGCTGGAGCACCTCGATCGCCGGCGCTTCAAATGCGTAAGGGGTTGCGGCATATACCATCAACGCGCCATGCCAGCCATCCTCAACACGAAGGGGAATGGAAACCGAGGACCGTATCACGAACTGCCCCGCCCGCTCACGCCACAAGGCAGAGGCCCACGATGTCTGGGTATCGTCTGTAATCTGCATTGTGTTGGTGCGAATACAGATGCTCGTCGGGCTTTTCGACCACGTTTCATCGTCCGACCAGCTCAAATCCAGCCCGTCCAGATAACCGATGGCCTTTCCCGCCGACGCGGCAATCCGAATCTTCTTCTCCGGACCCTCTTCCGCAATCCCTACCCAGGCGAGTACATAGATGGATTCGCGCGTGATGGCCTCACAGACGGCCTCTAACAACATGCTTTCGGAAGAATGAGCCCGGTTCAGCACCAAGGCCACAAGCGCATAGGCGGACAACGCCGAATTCTGGGCCCTAAGCCGACGTTCTCCCTCCTTTTTTACGGTAATATCGCGGATGGCCGCCGTCACCAGTATCCCCTCGCCGCTCTCCAGCGGGCTGAGCATGATCTCGATGGGAAAACTGCCTCCATCCTTCCGTAGCCCGTTCAGCTCAATCCCGGTGCCGATCTGCTGCGCCAGCGCCTCGGCCGCGGTGCGGGTTTCGTCGGCGATCAGCCGCTCGGCAAATCCCTCCGGAATGATGCTCTTGACCTTTTTGCCGATCAGTTCATCGCGCGGGTATCCGAACTGTTTTTCCGCCTGGGCGTTCAACAGCATAATCTTGCCGGCCTGGTTGACCACCACCATGCCATCCGGAGCCGCTTCCATCAGCCCGCGGTACCTGCCCTCCATCTGCTCCAGATGCTTCTCCGCGCCCTTGCGCACAGTGATGTCGCGGATGGCCGCCGTTACCAGGATGCCCTCGTCGCTTTCCAGCGGGCTGAGCATGATCTCGATGGGAAACCCGGTCCCGTCCTTGCGCCGCCCGTTGAGTTCAATCCCGGCGCCGATTTGTTGCGCCAGCGCCTCGGCCGCGGTGCGGGTTCCGTCGGCGATCAACCGCTCCGCAAAGCCCTCCGGAATGATGGTTGTCACCTTCCGGCCCAGGAGCTCATCGCGGCTGTATCCAAACTGGCTCTCCACCCAGGCGTTCAGCAGAACAATCTCGCCGCCCTGGTTCACCACCACGATTCCATCCGGAGCCGCCTCAAGAAGGCCACGATATCTGGCTTCCATCTTCGCCAGATGCTTCACCGCATCGTTGATCGCAGTCGTATCGCGGAACTCGCCAATAACCAGCGTTCGGCCGGGCAGCTTCAGCTTCTCCGACGACCAGATCGCGACGGGCGCCAAACTTCCATCTTTGCGCTGGATGTGTAAACCGAAATGGGGCGACGCCCGCAGCGTTGCCTTGCGGAATTCAGCCTCGACCAGTTCGTGCTCGGATTCCGGATGCAGCATGGTCACATGCATGCCGATGAGCTCGGCGCGGGGATAGCCCGTCAGAGCTTCCATGGCCGGATTCACATCCAAAATGGTCCCCGTGGCGGTATCGAACGCTGCCTTGCCGTCCTGAGCATAATCCCAGCTCAGTTCGTGTAGATTCCGCGGCTCGCTGACGTTGAGGACGTTCGTCACTTGCGCCTGTCCATCCGGTCTTGCTGCCTTAGCCCGGTTGGGGCCTCGCGCAGGGAAAACAAGCTCTCATATGGCACTTTTGCTCGATCACGAAGGAAAGAATAGACCGAGATTATTAAGGATAAGGAAAGAATACACCAAGATTTAAGCTACATGATCAGGTTCCGCTGTACTGTTTTGCACAGGTCTATGGAATTCTTTGAGCGCGCTACCGGCTCTCCGGGAGATCGTTCGCATCGAGGAGATCTTTTCGCAGCCTCTCCTCCAGATCTCTGTTGGCGCCAACAGGCCAGAGCGCGTTTCCACCCCCGATTTGGTCCTCTTCTCACGGTTCCGGTCGGGTTGCCGGCTACTCTTCCCCAACCCGTCGGAGCCGAACGGATATCGGAGCCGCGAGCCTCCCGGTGGAAGACGTGCGGCTGAGACTTGTGGATGCCGGTGCAAAGTCAGTTGTCCGGACTCTTTGGAGAAACGGCTCAATCGTTGTGCAATGGTCCGATCAATTTATTGGGCGTTGCCAAGCGAATGCTCCGCATAGGCCTTTTGAAAGAGCGTAAAGGCCTGCTTCTTCTCGCCCTTTTCCGAGATGAGCCCTTTCCTGTTGTAGCCGTCCTGCAATTCAGGAATATTGCGCCCCGGGGACCGGAAATCCATCAGGATCCACGGGATGGTGCCGCGGAGCTGCGGAATGTTTCTGAGCATCGTGAACTGGTGTTCCATGACGTAGGCCTGTTGCTCTTCTGTCCAGCGCTGGTCGACGGGCCCGTGGTTTCCAAATTTGGCCTCGGCGCCAAACTCGCTCATCAGGACGGGCTTTTGCGGGAACGTCCAGTGCATGCTGTCCGCCTGTTCCGGAGTCATGTCGTACCAGCCGACGTACTCGTTCTGTCCGATCACGTCGAGCACATCGCACAGGGGATCGTTCTGCACCATCTGGTTCCCGTTGGCTCGGGGCCCGATGATCGCGGAGGTGATGAGACGGGTGCCGTCGAGCTTGCGTGCTTCGGCAACCATGTCCGTAAGGAACCTGGTGCGGGTGGGATTGTTGGGCGTTTCGTTGGACACCGACCATAGGATCACCGAGGCCTTGTTGCGGTCGCGCCGGATCATCTCCCTCAGCATCGCGATGTCTTTTGCGTAGACCTCCGGCTTGTCAAACGAGATGTGCTGCCAGTTGGGAATCTCGGACCAGACCATGATGCCATCGCGATCGGCGGTACGCTCCATGCGCTCGTCGTGGGGATAGTGTGCCAGGCGAACGAAGTTGGCGTGCATCTCCATGAGGTAGCCGAAGAGGATATCGGCATCTTCCTGCGACCAGGCTCGGCCGCCGCGGACCGGTGCTTCCGCATGCATGTTGGCGCCCTGAAGAAAGATCGCTTTGCCGTTGAGAAGAATGCGCGTACCTTCGACCCGGATATCACGGAAGCCAATGTCGTCGGTCAGGTTGTCTTCGCCGGCCGTGAGGTGGACCTTGTAGAGCTTTGGCGAATCGGGGGACCAGAGAACAAGCTTCGCCGCCTTTACGTTGAAGGCCGCGTTGCCATCCGCGTCCGTCTTGACGGTCGTTTTGGCTTCCGCTTCCGGCACGTCGATGGTGACAGCGGTTCCCGCCGGAGCGTCGAGCACGTGAACATACCCGGTCAGTTGGGTGTTGTCAGCATCGAAGCTCGGCCCGTGGGCCAGGTGTACGTCGTAATCGTCGATGAAGGCCCGCGGCACGGTCACGAGAGAGACGTCGCGCGTCAGGCCGCCATAATTGAACCAGTCGATGCCGACGGATGGAATGCCGTCCAGGAGCCGCGTGGAATCCACTGCAATCACCACGAAGTTGGAGCCGGGATGCAAGACCGCGGTCACTTCGCAATCGAAGGGCGTGTATCCGCCCTCATGATCGCAGACGCGCTTCTGGTTCACCCACACGTGGGAGCGGTAGTTTGCTGCGCCGATGTGGAGAAACGTGCGTGTGCCCGGCTGGGGCTGTGCGTCAAAGTCGCGCTGATACCAGAGAACGCCCTCAAAGTCGAAGAGCTGCGGAACCTGCGTATTCCAGTCGCCGGGAACTCTAATGGTGGGCGCGGTGGCAAAATCGTATTCCTGGTTGTGTTTGCCCACCAGGTTGGGATGTGTATTCAACGCGTAGCCGTGGTCGTTGATCTGGCCGTTGCCCGTATACAGCGCTCCGGCTGGAGGGGCGTCGACGAGGAAGTGCCAGTCTCCGTCAAGACTCGTGACGGTGCGGCGATCAACGCCGACGAGGAGGGTTTGCAGCGGTTGCTGGCCGAAAGCAGGAAGCATCAGCAGGCCGCATCCAAGCGGAACGGCTCCTTTGAGGACGGCCCGGAAGACCTTTGAAACACGGAGCGGCAGGATCATTGAAAGGAACTCCTCGGAGTCGAGCTTACAACTTTTTACCCATCCGAGACGAATGAAGAATATGCGATAAGACTGCTGGAGACAGCCGCAGAGTTCGGCGGCGTGAGAGCTTTCCGGGGTCGAATCGTGGCGAGTTCTTTTTAATCTTTCCGGCGACATTTCAGCCCGGAAGCAGGGTGCTGGTTCGAGGGGGGACCTGGCGATTATGCAGTGATTGGGGTTGCGGGGAGTTTACGGGGCGGCTGGAGCTAACGTTGTGGGGTAATTCGCGTCCAAACGGCAGACAACTCCGTTAAGCACCTTGCCCATGTCTATTGGGAAACGTAGAATAAAGGATCGCAGGAGTTTTGAAGGTAATGACGCTGAATAGCCGAATGTTTCTCTATGCCGCACTAGGTTGCGGCCTGGTTTTTATCCCTCAGGCAGGGATCCAGGCCCAACAGACGAGTACGCCCGCAACCGGGACGCAGGCCCAGCCGGGCGCCGGACAGGAAGTGGACCCGCTGAAGCGTCCTCGCTCGGACAAGGAGCAGTTTGAGGCGCAAAAGGCTGTGAAGCAGGAGTTGAAGGGCGCGTACAAGACCTGGCTGACCCAGGATGTGACGTACATCATCACGGATGAAGAGGGCAGGGCATTCAAGAACCTGTCGAACGATGAAGAGCGCGACGCCTTTATCGAGCAGTTCTGGCTGCGGCGCAACCCCAATCCGGACTCGCCGGACAACGAATTCCGCGAAGAGCATTATCGCCGCATTGCCTACGCCAACGAACACTTTGCGGCGGGCAAGCCCGGCTGGAAGACCGACCGCGGCCACATCTACATTTCCTTCGGCAAGCCGGATTCGATCGATTCGCATCCCTCGGGCGGCAACTATGACCGGCCCATGGACGAGGGCGGCGGCCAGACATCGACCTTCCCGTTCGAGGTATGGCACTACCGGTATCTCGAGGGCATCGGCGAGAACATCGACCTGGAGTTTGTGGACACATGCCAGTGCGGCGACTATCACTTCACGATCGACCGGAGCGAGAAGGACGCGCTGCTGCACGTTCCCGGCGCCGGCCAGACCCAGTATGAAGAGATGGGCATGGCCAAGAAGGCCGACCGCTTCAAGGGTGGCCCGGAAAGCCTGGGCACTGGCCCCATGTCCGCGCAGAACCAGTCGAAGGAGTTCGACCGGATCGAATTGCAGGCCAAGATTTTTGCTCCGCCGCCGATCAAGTTCAGCGACCTGGACAACTTCATCTCAGAGCACAAGCTGATGACCGGGCCGATCTTTCCGTTCGATGTCCGCACAGACTTCGTGAAGGTGACCGACAGCACGGTCATGGTTCCCGTGACGGTGCAACTGAAGAATCGGGATATCACGTTTGTGACCAAGGATGGGGTATCCAAGGGATTCGTGAACATTCTGATCAAGGTGACGACGCTGACCCACAGAACCGTGCAGAGCGATGAAAGCACGGTGGAAGTGGAGCAGCCGGCGGAGTTGCTGGAGAAGACGCTGGACAAGAAGTCGGTCTACTGGAAGGCGATACCGCTGCCTCCCGGCCTCTACCGGCTGGATATTGCGATCAAGGACGTGAACAACCCGGATCACATTGGGATCTATGGCAAGGGGTTCGAGGTGCCGGCGTTCCACGAAGAGAAGCTGGCCACCTCGTCGCTGATTCTGGCCGACGAGATGAACGCGGTGTCATCGCATGACATCGGGTCAGGAAGCTGCGTGATCGGCAATACGCACATCTGCCCGCGGGTGAGCACGAACGCGGCTACGCCGGTAAGCTTCAAGCGCAGCCAGCAGCTGAATTTCTGGATGCAGGTCTACAATCTCGGCATCGACGACGCCACAAAGAGCAACCATGCGACGGTGACCTACCAGATCATCGACACGGCCAGCAACACGGTGGTGTTTGAAAAGGAAGTGGCCTCAAAGGACCTGGGCGCGCACAGCGACCAGTTGACTGTGGAGAAAACTCTTCCCATGGCCGGCCTGCAGCCCGGAAAGTACAAGGTGACGATCAAAGTGAACGACACAATCTCAAAACAAGAGATTGCGCAATCGGCCCCTTTTGTCGTGGAATAGGAAGTATCCCGCACAGCAGGTTGACCGGACCCAAGATTCGGAAGCCGTTGCGGGGCCATTTCGGAAGAGTCTTGCCAGAGACGCCAGGTTACCGATGGTGCATATGCGCAGGGTGAATCTCGTCGTTTTTGCAGCCCTCGTTGCCATGGGGAGCGCTACGGCTATCTGCGCCCCGGCGCGTGAAAATGCCGGACCGTCCATTTCCGGGGTGGTGCGGGACTCCGGCGGCGTTGCGCAGATTGGCGCGGTGGTTCAACTGCTGCGGCCCGACCTGACGGTGCTGGCGGTTGTATACACCGATAGTGAGGGATGGTTTACGATTCCCTCGGTGCTGCCCGGCAAGTATGCAATCAAGGCGATGGGCACTTCCTTCCTTCCTTCGCTGCGCGAGAATGTGCGCGTCCGTACAACTACCGTAGTCAATCTGACCCTGAATACCCTCTATGAGGCGATGCAGTGGCTTCCCTCGCAACCGCGCGGAGCCGATGCGCAGCCGGATGACTGGAAATGGACGCTGCGCTCGGCGGCCAACCGTCCGTTGTTGCGATGGCTGGAGGATGGTCCGCTGGTAGTGGTCTCCGACGGCACGGGAAAGACGCCGAAGCTGAAAGCGCGCCTGATGGCTACGGGACAGGCGGGAACGTTTGGGGAGAGCGGCGAACGCATCTCCTCCGCAGTGGAAGAGACGCCGTCGAACAGCCGCGAACTGCTGGCGCGGGTGGATTTTTCGCCGGAAACCGACGGGGGCATGGAATCGATGCTGGGCTTCCGCCAGGATTTGGGATTTGCCGGTTCTGTGCAGTCGGTGGCTGCCGTGGCGATTCACCCAGAGGTGGAAGCGGGCGACGCGGATGGGGTGGATGAAGCGGCGGTGCGCAGTTGGGAGGTCCTCAACCTGGGGGATGAATTTGAGGGTGAGGTGGGGTCGACCCAGGTGCTGGCGCGCTCCTTTGGAGCCTCGGGTAGCACTATAGCCAAAATGCTGCCGATGGTTTCAGCGGGCTATCGCGAGGGCAACTCGACCATTCGCTACCGGCTGGCGACGGCATTGCCCTCCAGGCAGGATGGCGACGAAACGGAGGCCCGGGCATGGTTGCCCGAGCTTTCCATGCGCAATGGGCGACTGGCTATCGAACGCGGGCTGCATCAGGAGATTGGCTGGGAGCGGCGCACCGATACGTCGGGAATGTCCGTGGTGTTGTTTGCCGATCGTCTAGACAACCCGGTGCTTGAGGCAATGAGCCGGTCTGCCAGCGGCGGCTCGGACGCGGCGGGCTTACCGGCGGTTTTGTTTGACCCTGCGAGCGGGCTGATGCGCGCGGCCGGGCCGGATTTTTCGACAGCAGGGGTGCTGGCTACCGTTGAGAGGCGATTGCCCGGCGGCGACTTGATCCGGGTGAGCTATGCCAACGGCGATGCGCTGGCGATGGCGTCGTCTTCATCGCAGAGAGCGGCGGCGCCGCCGAATCTGCTCCAGGTGCTGACGGCGGTACATCCGCGGCGCGCACAGATGTATGCGCTTTCGGTTTCGGGCACGCTTGATGGAACGGGAACGCGCTGGAGAGCCAGTTACCGCTGGCAGCCGGAAGATACTGTGACGAGCATTGCCCCCTATGCGGCAAATGCTGTCGAGCCCTACCTGAACCTGCATCTGCGGCAGCCGATTCACCGGTGCCGCGATGGGGTCAGTGGCTTTGAGGCGTTGCTGGATGTCAGGAATCTGCTGGCCCAGGGCTACCGGCCGTACCTGATGAGCGACGGGTCGCTGCTGATGTTCGCGCAGGAGCAGCGCGGGTTCCAGGGCGGGCTGGCGTTTACGTTTTAGAGTGTTGCCCGGGCCTTTGGAATCCACCGCGGTCTGTGCTATATTCTTCAAGGGTCAGCAGGGAGTTTCCGATTGCACCAGCCGTGTGCACCATCCTTGCCGCACGGCATATCCCGATGTGGACGCGTAGCTCAACTGGCAGAGCATTCGGCTCTTAACCGACAGGTTGTAGGTTCGATTCCTACCGCGTCCACCAAAGAATCAAGCACATACAAGCACCTCTTCTTCAGGCTTCGCAGCTGGGCGGCTGATACGAAACGCTACGCTCACCTGAAGTCGGGCGCCGGCTTCGCGAGCAGGACGCCGAGAGCGCAGCTTGCCATTCGAGCCAGTTCTCCGTCGGCTCGACTTGTAAGAACGATCGGAACTTTGGCTCCCACGACAACTCCCGCAGCCAGGGCTCCGGCCAGGTATTGAAGTTCCTTGAAGAGGATATTTCCAGCCTCCAGATTGGGAACCATCAGAAGATCCGGATCCCCGGCAACCGGCGATTTGATCTTCTTGATCCGTGCGGCCTCGCTGGAAATGGCATTGTCGAATGCGAGCGGGCCATCGACGATTGCCCCGGTAATCTGTCCGCGATCGACCATTTTGCAAAGAGCGGCAGCATCGAGTGTGGAGGGGATGGCCGGGTTAACCGACTCGACCGCCGACAGGATCGCCACCTTCGGATTCGCGACTTCGAGTGTCAGCATCATGTCGATTGCATTCTGCAGAATGTCGATCTTGGTCTCGAGGTCCGGCTGGATGTTGACGGCCGCATCGGTAACAAAGAGCGTCTTGTGATAGGACGGAACATCCAAAGCGAATACATGGCTGATGCGCCGCCCGGTGCGCATTCCTCCCTCGCGTGAGACGACGGCACTCATGAGTTCGTCCGTGTGCAAGGAACCCTTCATGAGCATTTGCACTTCGCTTTTGCGAGCCATTTCCACGGCCCGCAGGGCGGCTGTACGGCTGTCGTCGGTATCGACAATCTGGATTGTCTCCAGATCAAGCTGCGAAGCCTGGGCGAGTTTGCGGATCTTCGCCTCAGAACCCACAAGGACTGGAACAATCAGCTTGTCGTTGAAGGCCTGGATAGCGCCCCCGAGAGACACTTCGTCACACGGCCAGACAATCGCAGTTCTGACAGGTGGTTTGGAGGTCGCTCGCGCGATCAGGCCGTGGTAGCGCCGGTAGGGATCGTTCACAATAAGCTGCGGTACGGGCAGGGTGGACCAGCGCAGTTTTATCGGGGGCGCAAGAAGCTGGGCGGTACCGGAGAAGATTGGCTTACCGACACCATTGCCTGCTTCACAATCAAATGTAACGACCTTTGTCGAGTCCTCCTTGGCCGTGACCTCGACTTTAACGAAGATGCGATCTCCGACATGGATGCGATTGTGGAACGAGAGCGAAATGCTGGTCAACGTGCATCCGGGTCCGGGAATATTCATGCTGAAAAGACCGGAGACAAGCGAAGCGCACCACATATTGGGCCCAGTGGGAGGCACGCCGCCTGCACGCTCAATGAGTTCATCGGACTTGAGAACGGAGTGGAATCCGGAAATCGAAGCAAAGGCCATCGCGTCTTCCGTAGTAAGGACGTGCTCTGTCCTGGCTGTATCGCCAACTGAAATCTCGTCGTATGTTTTGCTTTCGATGAATCCCAGATCCATACAAATTCCTCCCTGCTCAAGTGCCGACCGATGTGCAGCCCGGCTCTATCGTATTATCAGCGAGCACCGTCTAAAGTGACTCCAGTCACGAATGCGCGTTAGCCGCGTGTCCTTCGCTCGGAACACGGCGTACGCTATGCAGAACGATTCTTCATGTTCATTCAGGATTCATCATGGAGAAGCTTCATGCCGGACACCAGTGCCTGTCCAAACGAATGCGGGAAAACGAATGGGCGGCTTGATTCCATTTGGCGATCCGTCCCGGCGCCCTTCGCGCCTGCCACACTCCCATCAAGCTGGGAGACTTCGTTGAATACATTCGTGCTTTGGCGCAAATCGAGAGTGACGTTCCGGCAGGCCGGAGACGCCTCGCGAACTTGCGCGGGCAGAGCCAAGCGGCCTGGATTTCGGTCGATTCGGTGAGGTTGAATTGGGGAGCGGCGATAGTTACCGATAACTCTAATCTCTCTCCAAATATTCAATTCTGTTCAATCAAGGTCCCGCCACACAGGTCCGACGCTACATGAGCACTTTTGTACAGACCCGGTAACTTCTCATTGTTATCGTTGCTAAGTCATGGCTCGCCGGCGATTCGCGTCGAGCGGATGCATGCGTGAATTTTGGACACAGTGGCACCCAGGTGGGCGAGAGGGATCATATGCGCAAATTCAGGATTGGTATCACGTTTTGGCTGGCGGCTCTTTTGGTTGTCTTTGTGACCGGATGCGGCGAGGAAACCGTCATTGTTCCCTCCGTAGTGTCCACGGTGCCTGCCAACGGAGCTGCGAATGTCTCCGTGAACACGCCGATCAGCGCGACATTCAGCGTACCCATGAGCCCGTCCACGCTCACTTCCACAACGTTCACTGTAACGGCGCCGAGCGGAGCGGTGGCAGGCGCGGTTAGCTACAGCGGAACGACCGCGACATTTACACCGAGCGCAGCACTTGCCTACGCAACCATCTATACGGCCACGATCACCACAGGTGCGACCGATCTGGGCGGCACTCCTCTTCTCGCGAGTTATGTCTGGACATTTACAACGATCACGCCGGCGCCGGTTGTAGTGTCGACGATCCCCGCGAATGGAGCGACAAACGTCGCTATCGGCCAGGTGATCAGCGCAACCTTCAGCGAGGCGATGAATCCGGCGACGATCAGCGGATCGACCTTCACGGTCACCGCGCCGGGTGGTGCGGTCGCAGGAACGGTGACATACAGCGGAGTTACCGCGACGTTTACGCCCTCCTCCGCGCTGGCTTATAGCACTGTGTACACTGGTACGATCACCACCGGAGCCCAGGATCTGGCAGGCACCCCGCCGGCAGCCAATTATGTGTGGACGTTTACGACGATCACCCCACCGCCTACGGTGATATCCGCGGTACCTGCGAATGCAGCCACCAATGTGCCCATCAGCCAGGCGCTGACCGCGACGTTCAGCGAGGCGATGACTCCGGGATCCGTCAGTGGATCAACATTTACGGTGACCGGGCCCGGCGGGTCGGCTGTTGCCGGAACCGTGACGTACAGCGGTGTAACGGCGACGTTTACTCCGGCTGCCGCGCTCGCTCACAGCACCGTCTACACGGCCACGATAACCACCGGGGCTACTGACGTGGCTAGCCAGCCGCTCGCGGCCAACTATGTTTGGACGTTTACGACGATCACCCCTGTGCCCACGGTGGTGTCCACTGTACCTGCGAATGGCGCCACCAATGTGCCCACCAGCCAGGCGCTGAGTGCGACGTTCAGCGAGGCGATGAATCCGGCAACCATCAGTGGATCGACTTTCACGGTGACTGGGCCCGGCGGGACGGCTGTTGTGGGAGCTGTGACGTACAGCGGTGTGACGGCGACGTTTACTCCGGCTGCTGCCTTAGCCAACAGCGCGGTTTACACTGCCGCGATCACCACCGGAGCTGCTGATCCGGCGGCCCAGCCGCTGGCAGCCAACTATGTTTGGACCTTTACGACAATCACCCCTGTGCCGACGGTGATATCCACGGTACCTGCGAATGCAGCCACCAATGTGCCCATCACCCAGGCGCTGACCGCGACGTTCAGCGAGGCGATGAATCCGGCATCCATCAGTGGATCGACTTTCACAGTGACTGGGCCCGGCGGGACGTCTGTTTCCGGGACTGTGACGTACAGCGGTGTGACGGCGACGTTTACTCCGGCCGCAGTTCTGGCTTACAGCACCGTTTACACAGGCACGATTACTACCGGAGCCAGTGACCCGGCGAGCCAGCCGCTGGCGGCCAACTATGTGTGGACGTTTACGACGATCACCCCTGTGCCGACGGTGGTTTCCACGGTACCTGCGAACGGAGCCACGAATGTGCCGGTCAGCCAGGTGCTCACTGCGACGTTCAGCGAGGCGATGGCCCCAGCATCCATCAGTGGATCGACGTTTACGGTGACCGGGCCGGGCGGGGCGGTTGTTACCGGAGCCGTGACTTACAGCGGTGTGACGGCGACGTTTACTCCGACTGCGGCTCTAGCTCACAGCACCGTTTACACGGCCACGATTACCACTGGAGCTACCGACGTGGCGAGCCAGCCGCTGGCGGCCAACTATGTTTGGACGTTTACGACGATCACCCCTGTACCGACCGTGGTATCCACGGTACCTGCGAATGCGGCCACCAATGTGCCGGTTGGCCAAGTGCTAACCGCGACGTTCAGTGAGCCGATGGCCTCGGACACGCTCGACGCGGCATCCTTCACAGTTACGGCCGGCGGAATCACCATACCGGGAGCCATCTCGTATTCGGGATTGGTTGCGACGTTTACACCGACTTCGAACCTGGACTACAGCACCGTTTACACGGCCACAATTACCACCGGAGCGCAGGACCTGGCGGGCCAGCCGCTGGCCGCCAACTATGTGTGGACCTTTACAACAATTTCCCCGACGCCAGCGGTGATCTCCACGATACCTGTGAATGGAGCCACGGGCGTGCCTCTCAGCCAGGTGCTCAGCGCGACCTTCAACGAAGCGATGAAATGCACAACGCTCACATCGACCACGTTTACCCTGGCAGGTCCGGGGACGACCGCCGTCACCGGAACAGTCGGTTGCTCGGGCAGCGTGGCGACCTTCACTCCAGACGTCGCGCTTCTGGTCAATACGTTGTATACGGCCACTATTACCACCGGCGCCCAGGACTTGGCCGGCACGGCGATGGCGAGCAATTACGTGTGGAGCTTCTTAACGCTTCCGGCGCCTACACCGCCGACGGTCATCTCTACCGTGCCCGTGAATGGGGCTACGGCTGTGCCCATCAACCAGGCGCTCACGGCAACCTTCAGCGTGGCAATGAATGCGGCCACGATCGACACGACAACCTTTACTTTGACCGGACCGGGCGCAACCGCTGTGACCGGAGTAGTCACCTATGTTCCAGCCGGCTCGGTAGCGACGTTCACACCGGCGGCGAACCTGACGCCTAGCACGCTCTATACGGCCACGATTACAACCGGAGCCGAGGACCTGGCGGACGTTGGGTTAGCCAGCAATTATGTGTGGACATTCACCACCGCTGCCGCCGTAATTGTTGTACCGCCAACGGTGATTTCGACGATTCCTATCAACGGAGCTACGGGCGTGCCCATCAGTCAGGTGATCACCGCCACGTTCAGCACGGCGATGACCCCTGCCACGATCACCAACCCGGGAACCTTTACGCTGACAGCAGGGCCAGGCAATACTGTCGTGCCCGGCCTGATTGCTTACGCTTCGGTTGGAAATACGCTGACATTCATACCGACGGCCAATCTCACACCCGGCACCGTCTACACAGCCACCATCACAACCGGGGCTCAGGACCTGGCGGGCACTCCACTGGATGGCGGAATTGCCTGTGGCAGCAGCACCGCCGGCAACTGCGTCTGGACCTTTACCGCCGCCGCTGTAGTCGTCGTTCCGCCGGAGATTGTTTCGACGGTGCCGGCAAACGGCGCCACAGGCGTGGCTCTGAATCAGGCAGTCAGCGCAACCTTCACCGAGGCGATGAACCCGCTGACCATCACCACGGGAACCTTCCAGTTGACCGGGCCGGGAGGGACCGCGATTGCGGGAACGGTGTCGTACGACGCGATCAACTTCATTGCGACGTTCACGCCCTCGGCCCCACTGACTGCCAGCAGCAGCTACATCGCGACGGTGACAGACGGAGCAACGGACTTGGCCGGCAATCCGCTGGGGACAACCGGCGCGCCCAATCCCTGGAGCTTTATGACCGGCGCAGCGGTGGTTCCTCCGCCACCGATCCTTGGACCAACCGTTACGCTGTTTGGCGGCTATGGCGGCACTGCGGGAATGACCAACCAGGGGATTGAGACGGTAATCAATGGATATATGGGAACCATGGCGGTCTCGACTCTGATCACCGGATTCCACGACACCAGCGTTGTGGTTGCCGGCGTCAATGAGTGCACCTATACGGAGACTCCGCTCAATATCGGGTTGGTGAATGGATTGATCGAGACCGCTCCGCCACCGCCCACGGTTGGGTGCCCGAATGAAGGAACGGCCGCTACATACGCCATCGCAGCCGAGGCCGGCAACGAGGCCCTGACCGCCTACAACACGCTGGCGGCGATTCCGAACGGGCTGGATGTGTCAGTCTGCCCTGGATGCGGAGGCGGCAATGCGGGCGAATTGGGCAATCGAACACTGGCTCCCGGTGTCTACAAATCCGCGCCAGGAAGTTTCGGCATAACGCAGGGCCCTCTGACTCTCGACGCCAAGGGAGATCCCACTGCAACATGGGTCTTCCAGATGGCGAGCACGCTCACAGTGGGTACGCCGACCGGGCCTGAGAGTGTCGTGCTGGTCAACGGCGCCCAAGCCGGCAATGTCTATTGGCAGGTGGGAACCGCCGCAACCATTAATGGGATTGTGGGAGGCGGTACGATGCAGGGAACCATCATCTCTCAGGCAGGCGTTTCGATCTCGACCGCCGGAGTTAATGCAATCACGACGCTCAACGGCAGAGCGCTGGTTTTGATTGGGCCAGTCACAATGGTGAACACCGTAATCAACGTGCCATAGGGTTTGCCGGGACCGCTTGCAACGCGCGGTCTCGGCTTTTTTTCTCGGTAATGCGATGTTTTTTGAAGTTCCATGAGCGCATGAAATATCCGGCGATCAGATAGACAGGGGAATCGCGGCGAGCAATTGAGGAGACGACAATGAGATTGAGTGTAAAGGTTATTGCGGCAACGGCAATTGCAGTTCTTCTAGTGCCTGCGTTCAACCTCTTTGCGAGCGAAGCGGCGAAGCCGGCAACGAGCGCCACCGCAGACAATAAAGCTGCGGATGCGAGCGTAACTGTCGCTGCCGATCCGGCAGAATTGCTCCCATTCGCTCCGATGCCTTCTGCCTCGATGGCTGCCATGCCCTATTCAAGAGGGCTGAACAGTTACACTCCGAGGGTCGAATGGTTTCTGGGCTACTCCTATCTGAGAGCTGTGCCGGAGCTTGCGGCTGGAAACAGGCTTGTGTATTTGAACGGCGGCAGCACGTCGATCGCATTCAATTTCAATCGCTACCTGGGGATTGTCGGCGACTTCGGCGGATTCAAGGATTCGAAGCTCCTGCTGACGGGGCCGGGCGAACCTTCCGGCGCCGTGAACTCAAGCGGGACTGCCTACACTTATCTGTTTGGTCCGCGCCTGTCATACCGGACGCACGAGAGAATCACGCCTTTTGCGCAAGTCTTGTTTGGCGGCATACACGCAAGCGACGTAACACTGTCGTCGGGTTGTTCGGGAGCCGGTTGCACGCTGCTCCCATCTGAGAACCGCTTTGCCATGACGGCCGGTGGCGGTCTGGACGTGAAGGTGCATCATCATATCGCCATTCGCCTCATCCAAGCCGAATATTTGATGACCCGGTTTGAGAACCTGACAACCGGATCAACAGCTTCGCAGAATGACATGCGACTTTCCGCTGGACTTGTGTTCCGGTTTGGCGGAGGTCCGCCTCCCCCTCCACCTCTTCCGCCGTTGAATTATTCGTGCTCGGTGAATCCGGTGTCTGTGTACATCGGAGAGCCGATTGCCGTCTCGGGTACGGCTGTGAACCTGAACCCGGCGAGGACTGCCGTTTACACGTGGACGGTGGATGGCGGAACGGTTACGGGAACTACCAGCACGGCGAGTATAGACACCAGGAACGTGGCTCCCGGCAGTTACACGCTGAAGGGGCATGTTACAGAGGGCGACAGGCCAGACGAGAGTGCGGATTGCACGGCACCCTATGCGGTGAGGGCACTTGAACCGCCGACCGTGAGTTGCATGGCCAATCCAGCTACCGTCAACTCAGGGGATCCCTCCACCATTACAGCAACGGGAGTAAGTCCCCAGGGACTTAGCCTGACTTACAGCTATAGTGCGAGTGCAAGCTTAGTGAGTGGGTCGGGTACGACGGCGACTCTAACTACTGGAGGCGCGGCCGCGGGAGTTATCACGGTGACGTGCAACGTGGTCGATGCGAAGGGACAGACTGCCTCGGGCACGACCGCGGTGACGGTTGTGGTTCCGCAGGCGCCCATGCCCGCGGTGAGCGAGTTGTGCTCGGTCAGCTTTGCGCGGGATGCGCGCCGGCCCGCTCGAGTGGACAACGAAGGGAAGGCCTGCCTGGATCAAGTTGCGCTGAGTTTGCAGAGCAGCCCGGATGCGAAGCTGGTGTTGGTGGGGAATGTGGCTGCCGGAGAAAAAGACAGCGGCAAACTGGCTGAGAAGCGCGCGGTGAACACGAAAGCCTACCTGGTGGGTGAGAAGGGAATCGACTCAAGCCGGATCACGGTCTACACGGGCGCTCGGGGAGATAAGACGGTCACGACGACGTTGATTCCGGCAGGCGCGACGTTCGATGCCACCGGAGATACACCAGTGCAGTAGCGCCTGACGGCATTCCTTCACGCGTCGTCAAGAAATGGCACATGCGGATGTGCAACCCTGCACATCCGCCTTGGCATGACCCATGTACAGTTGGTGGACGATGAGCCGCTTGACGGGGCACTTGCTTAAGCTCGCGGGGGTATGTGCGACGCATTTATATCCGCGTTCGGACNNGCTCAGCCATCGGATGCCCGGGCTTGAAACAATAAGCAGGAAGAAGATTCACGGCTGTCCTCATTCCAGGCTCCTGAGCAGAAACGGACCATCGGACATGTGTCCCTCTCAGCCGACCGTGTTTCGGCGCAGATCGCCTCCCATTCAAGCCGCAGCAACTGGTTCCGTCAACGCAAAACAAACGTAGCGCAACAGGGCTGAGTTTCGCCCGCAGGAGATCTTGTGAGAAGCATCTATTTATCAGCATTAGGTTGTGCACTCGGTTTGGGCGCCTTCGCTCAAGCCAACGCGCAAGCGACGGTCGTTGTCGAACCCACAGGCCCCACGCCGATGTTTCGCGTGGTTGAAATCAGCCGCACGGTCCAGGCTGTCAATTACCGGCATCGCAGCGGAGTCTCGGAAGTGGGCTTTGCCGGCACCGCGCTGATGCCTTCCGCCGACGGGCACGCAAAGGTGCGCAGCAAGCGCGGCACGATGGAAGTGGAAGCCGAATTCGGAAACCTGACAAGTCCCACAACCTTCGGCAGTGAATACCTCACCTACGTCATGTGGGCAATTTCGCCGGAAGGGCGCGCCGTGAACCTGGGAGAAGTGCTGGTAGGCGACAATGACCGAAGCAAGCTGACTGCAACGACAGATCTGCAGGCATTTGCGCTGATCGTNNATTCTGGCAGACACCAAGGGGACCAGCGAAGCAGTTGAAGCGAAGTATGAACTGATGGAACGTGGCGGGTATCTTCCCACCGGCTACACGTTTGACCCGGTGGTCCTGAATGCGAATCTGCCGTTGGAATTCTACGAGGCGCGGAATGCATTGCGCATTGCTAAATCAGAGGGAGCGGAGCAGTATGCCCACGAAAGCTACGAGCATGCCGCAGAGTTGATGAAGACCACCGACGGCTATGCGATTGGTGGGCACGTGGACAAAAAGCCTCTGATTGCTTCCGCCCGCGAGGCGGTGCAGACTGCGGAGGATGCGCGCGAGATCGCTGTGAAGCGGATCGAGGAAGTTCGCCGAGCGGACGAACTGAAGGCGTCGAGCGATGCGCAGGCTAACTCGCAGGCACAGGCCGCGAACGCCGCTCTAGTGGCGCAACAGGCACAGTCCGATGCAGCCAAGGCGCAAGCCGACGCCGCAAAGGCCCAGGCCGATATGGCGAATAACCAGGCAGCATCGGCGGCGGCGATCACGGCAGCCCAGGCCGATGCAGATAGGGCTCGCCTCATTGCACAGCAGGCTCAACAGACGGCAAACCAGGCTGACAGCGACAAGGCGGCAATGCGCCTCCAACTGTCGGAGCAACTGAACAAGATCCTTGAGACGCGCGACAGCGCTCGTGGTCTGATCGTCAGCATGTCCGATGTGTTGTTCGACACTGGGCGGTACTCGTTGAAGCCCGGTGCTCGCGAGAAATTGTCAAAGGTTGCCGGAATCCTGATTGCTTATCCAAGCCTCAACATCGCGGTTGGCGGATACACCGACAACGTGGGCGGCGACGACATGAATCAGACGCTCTCAGAGAACCGCGCGGGAGCAGTTCGAGATTACCTGGTTCAGCAAGGCGTTGGTGCACAGTCAGTCAGTGCCCAAGGCTTTGGTAACAGTCTCCCGGTAGCATCGAATGACAACTCCGCCGGGCGCCAGGAAAACCGGAGAGTGGAGCTCGTTGTTTCCGGCGATGCAATTGGCAGCCCTGCGAATGCAACGACAGGGAGCCTGCGCTAACAGGACGTAGTTTTGCGGCGGCCTCGAAGAGACCGCCGCATCTTTGAACATGCTCCGCTGCACACTTGAACCAGTCCGTTCGAAGCGAAAGTAGGAAGCATGGCCAGCACCGGCAGCAATCTAAGTTCTTCCCTTCCCCTGGGCGTTCAATCCATTGCTTCCCTGCCGATCGGGTCGACGGGTTGCTACCTGCCATTGCCGACACGCATTGCGATTGTCGGGAACTATTTGCCGCGCCAGTGCGGCATCGCCACCTTTACGACAGATTTATGCGGCGCATTGGCGAAAGAGTTTGGCGGCGATCGGCTCTTTGCGATTCCAGTGAACGATCCTGAGTCGGCTTACGACTATCCCAGCCAGGTACGCCTGGAGCTTGAGCAAGAAGATCTGACTTCGTATGAGCGAGCTGCCGAGTTTCTCAATTTCAACGGAAACGACCTGGTGTGCGTTCAACATGAATACGGCATCTATGGCGGGGTTGCGGGTCAGCACATACTGACCCTGTTGCGCAAATTGAAGATGCCTGTTGTGACAACGCTGCACACCGTTCTGCGCGATCCGGATGCAAATCAACGGAGGGTGCTGGAGGAGGTAGCGCGCCTTTCCGACCGAGTGATCGTGATGAGCGAGCAGGCAGCGCAGTTCCTCCGCGAGGTGTATGCAATTCCGAGCGGAAAGATCGATGTCATCCCGCACGGCGTGCCGGACTTTCAGTTCATGGATCCTAATTACTACAAGGACCGGTTCGGCGTCGAAGGGAAATCGGTCTTGCTCACCTTTGGACTGTTGTCGCCGAACAAGGGAATTGAGAACGTGATTCGAGCGTTGCCGGAGATTCTGGCGAGGCACCCTGATGTGGTGTACATCGTGTCTGGCGTGACGCATCCGCATATTCGCCGCCGCGACGGGGAGAGATACAGGGAAGGATTGCAGGCTCTGGCCGCAGAGCTTGGAGTGTCATCGAACCTTATCCTCGTCAACCGCTTTGTCAGCGCGGAAGAACTCGTTGAGCACGTGGGCGCGGCAGATATTTACATAACACCCTATCGGCAAGAGGCACAGATTGTGTCTGGAACTCTCGCAATCGCTCTGGGAGCAGGGAAGGCAATCATCTCTACGCCGTATTGGCATGCAAAGGAGTTGCTCGCAGAGAACAGGGGCGTGCTTGTGCCTTTTGAGAATCCGGCAGCCATCGCCGAGGCTGTGCTGCATCTGCTGGACAACGACGGGGAACGGCATGCGATGCGCAAGCGGGCCTATCTGCACTCACGCGAGACCATCTGGCCGAAGGCCGCACAAAAATATATGGCGAGCTTCCAGCGTGCGCGTTTCGAGCGTACGTTGCAGCCGAGGGCAGCGCACAAAGACGACGTAGCAATGGACGCGATCGATTACCTGCCGCCATTGAACACGGATCACATATTGAGGCTGACGGACGACACGGGCATTCTGCAGCACGCGATCTTTTCCGTGCCCAATTCAAGCGAAGGTTATACGACAGACGACAATGCGCGCGCGCTGATCGTGGCCACTCAACTGGACGAAAGCCTGGCGAACGGGTCCGAACAGCTCTTTGCAAATCTCTCCCATCGTTACCTGGCTTTCCTGTGGCTTGCATTCGATCACGCTACGGGCAGGTTTAGAAACTTTCTCAGCTATGAACGCAGATGGCTGGAGGCGGTTGGTTCGGATGACAGCCATGGCCGCGCGTTGTGGGCCCTCGGCGACGTGCTGGGCCATTCGCGCAATGCGGGTTTGCGGGGAGCGGCGGGAAGGCTCTTTGAAGCCGCAGTTCCCGCGGCCCTGACATTCACCAGCCCGCGTGCATGGGCGTATTGCATTCTGGGCATGCAGGCCTATCTCGATTGGTTCCCCGGTGACCGAGCGATCCAGGGCGCTCGCAACAACCTTGCGAATCGACTTCTCGATATTTATGAGCGCAGCCAGTCTTCGAAATGGCAATGGTTTGAGAAGAGCCTTTCCTACGCGAACGCACGGCTGTCGCAGGCACTTATCCTGGCGGGATGGCGGAGCAACAACCAGAGGATGATTGAAGCCGGAATGGATTCACTCAAGTGGCTTGTCGCCGAGCAGCACCGCGACGATGAGGAGATTTTTGTGCCCATCGGATCCAACGGCTTCTTTGTTGAAGGAAATGAAAAGGCGCGCTTCGATCAGCAGCCAGTGGAGGCATGCGCGACCATCTCGGCTTGCCTTGAGGTATACAGGCTCACCGAAGAAGGACTATGGTTTGAAGAGGCGCAGCGAGTCTTCCGTTGGTTTCTCGGCAAGAATGACTTGCAGGTGCCGCTCTACGATGCGACGACAGGCGGCTGCAGAGACGGTCTTCATCCCGACCGCATCAATGAAAACCAGGGAGCGGAGTCAACGCTTTCGTTCCTGATGGCCCTGCTTGAAATGCATGAGGCCAAAGTGACAAACGCACGGGAACGGCATCTTGAAATGAGTTCCTCTTCTTGAATACCATTGCATCACCCGCCGAAACCACAGACTGCGGCTCCTCTGAATCTCATGTTGAGACGCATACGGGGCTTCCTCTATTCACCCGCTGTGCGTCGAATCCGATTCTTACGCAAAACAACTGGCCTTATCCAATTAACAGCGTGTTCAATGCAGGCGCCGTAAGACTTGCCGACGGAGACACCCTGCTGCTTTGCCGTGTCGAAGATCGGCGAGGTCTGTCCCATCTGTGCGCTGCGCGGTCAGCGAATGGCATCGATGACTGGCGAATCGATCCGCGACCGACGTTGCCGGCCAACCCTCGCGATTACCCTGAAGAACTCTGGGGCATCGAAGATCCGCGCATCACATACGTCCCGGAACTGGAGCAATATGCCATCGCGTACACCTCTTTTGCGCGCGGCGGTCCTGGTGTCTCATTGGCAATGACGAAAGACTTCAAGACATTTGAGCGATATGGCGTAGTCATGCAACCGGAGGATAAGGATGCGGCTCTTCTTCCCAGAAGAATCGGCGGATTGTGGGCACTGATTCATCGGCCGGTGACGACACTGGGCGCGCACATGTGGATCTCCTATTCGCCCGATCTGCGCCACTGGGGCGGTCACAAGATGATGCTCGAAGCTCGCCGCGGCGGATGGTGGGACGCGAACAAGATTGGCCTGTGCTCTCCGCCAATTGAAACGAAAAAGGGATGGCTGACCATTTACCACGGAGTGCGCCAAACGGCCTCAGGAAGCATCTATCGCCTCGGCATGGCTCTCTTTGACCTGGATAGACCGGGGATCTGCCTGCAGCGCGGAGACTCCTGGATGTTCGGCCCCGAAGCCGCGTATGAACGCGGAGGGGACGTCAAGGATGTCGTGTTTCCATGCGGCCAGACGATCGGCGACGACGGAGATACCATCAATCTTTATTACGGTGCATCGGACTCGTCGATGGCATTGGCTACCGGAAGCATACGTTCGTCGCTCGCGTGGCTGGATGCCAACTCAAGCCCGCCGGAAGCAGACACGCAGCAGCAAGGCCTGGTTTCCGGCAATTGGGAGCAGGAGAAGTGAACTTTTCAAACAGGACGTGGCCAAACTGGGTGCCGCGGCTGCTGTGGATAAGGCACGAGTGCCCTCGCTGCAATTCGCTCAAATTCAAGCCTGCCGAGTTGAGGTCGTTCGATGGCGTGCTGCGCATGCTTGCGCTGCGGCCGGTACGCTGCATGTTTTGCTGGCGAAGGTACTACTGGTTCGCCTTGCATGACGCGACGGGATGACTTTCGCCCTGGATTTCTTTCCGCATTGGTGGGCTCGGTGAGAACCTGGAACCGTGTTTCTTCCTTGCCGTACCAACTTCTCATGATTGCCCAATGTTTCTTTTCAATACTTCAGGCTGCCAGTCGTTCTGCTTAATTCATTGATATTACTTTGTTTATTGTTCTCCTGACCGACGGGCTGCAGGTTCGATTCCAACCGCGTCCACCATAGAATCGGCAACTTGGCAGATGTAGAATCGAGGACCAAACTGCAACGATATGAGAACGACTGCCCTTCCAGTCGACTTCAATTCCCCGCTACGCCCTCCCCGGTTTTCACATTTTGTTTCGTGCCGTTCGACTTCATAATGTTACTTTAACTTCCGCGATGAATCTAACCGAGTGGCGAGAGCCTTCGAACATTTCGATTGCCAACGGCGGAGTCCGGCGATTGGGTATTCTGGTTGATGAATCGATCCGGTGCGAGAGCATGCAACCGCAGAAAGGAATATGAAAATGGCGTCAACGGGAACAACCACTGCCAGCGACCACAAATTCAGACCGCTCACTGAAACGGAGGCCTGGAAGGCTCTGGAGGCGCATTATGAGCAAGTGCGCGGGCTGCATCTGCGGGATCTTTTCGCGGCAGACCAGGAGCGCGGGGAGCGGTTGACGGCCGAAGCGCTGGGTTTGTTCTTCGACTACTCGAAGAACCGCATCACCGACGAAACCGTCAAGCTACTGATTGCATTGGCGCGGGAATCCGGCCTTCAGTCGCACATCGACGCCATGTTTCGCGGAGACAAGATCAACTTCACCGAGAAGCGAGCGGTGCTGCATGTGGCTCTGCGCGCGCCGAAAGGCGAGGTCATTGATGTCGACGGCAAGGATGTGGTGCCGGAGGTGCACGAAGTATTGGATCGGATGGCTGCGTTCTCCAACCGTGTTCGCAGCGGGGAGTGGAAGGGCCACACGGGCAAGCGGATCCGCAACGTGATCAACATCGGCATCGGCGGTTCGGACCTGGGGCCGGTGATGGCCTACGAGGCGCTCAAGCATTATAGCGATCGCGAGATGACGTTCCGGTTCGTGTCGAACGTGGATGGGACGGATTTTGCGGAAGCCGTGATCGACCTGGATCCGGCGGAGACACTGTTCATTATTTCTTCAAAGACCTTCACCACGCTGGAGACGATCACCAACGCGCAATCGGCTCGCGCATGGTCGGTGAAGGGGCTGGGCGGCGACGAGTCTTCAGTGGCGAAGCATTTCGTTGCGGTATCGACGAACGCCGAGGGGGTGGGGAAGTTCGGCATCGATACGGCGAATATGTTCGGGTTCTGGGACTGGGTTGGCGGACGCTACTCGATGGACTCGGCGATCGGGCTGGCGACGATGCTGGCGATTGGGCCGGACAATTTTCGAGCGATGCTCGACGGCTTTCACCAGATGGACGAACACTTCAGAACGACGCCGTTCGAGCAGAATCTGCCGGTGTTGCTGGGGTTGCTGGGGTTGTGGAACACCGATTTCTTTGGCGCGCAGACGGTGGCGGTGTTGCCATACGAGCAGTACCTGAAGCGGTTTCCGGCCTATCTGCAGCAGTTGACGATGGAGAGCAACGGGAAACACGTCACGATTGCGGGGACCGAAGTCGATTACGAGACTGGGCCCATTTATTGGGGCGAGCCGGGCACCAATGGGCAACATTCGTTCTATCAACTGATTCATCAAGGGACCAGGCTGATTCCATGCGACTTTATCGGGTTTGGCAAGTCGTTGAACCCGCTTGGACGGCATCATGACATGCTGCTGGCAAACGTGTTTGCGCAAAGCGAGGCGCTGGCGTTCGGCAAGACGCCGGAGCAGGTGAAGGCCGAGGGCACGCCGGATTGGCTGGTGCCGCATCGAGTGTTCGAAGGCAACCGTCCGTCGAATACCATCCTCGCGGAACGGCTGACGCCGGAGGTTCTCGGCAAGCTGGTTGCGCTCTATGAGCACAGTGTATTCACGCAGGGGACTATCTGGCAGATCAATTCGTTTGACCAATGGGGCGTGGAACTCGGTAAAGTGCTTGCACAGCGCATTATTCCGGAACTGGAAAGCAAGACCGAGCCTGAATTGAAGCATGATAGTTCGACCAACAATGCGATTCGCCGCTACCGCAAACTCAAGGAGTAAACATGACGATTCGTGGCTACCGGGAGCCGTTGTACATTCTGCCCTTTGACCATCGCGGATCCTTTGAGACAGGGATGTTTGGCTGGAAGGGCGATTTGACCCAGGAACAAACGGCGCAGATCGCTGCCGCCAAGCAGGTGATTTACGAGGGCTTCAAGGAAGCGATTGCGGGCGGGGTGCCCAAAGAAAAGGCGGGGATCCTGGTGGACGAACAGTTCGGCGCGGCGATTCTGCGCGATGCGTCGGCGAACGGGCACATCTTTGCCATGCCGGCGGAAAAGAGCGGGCAGGAGGAGTTGGATTTCGAATATGGCGAGGATTTCGCCGCGCACATCGAGGCCTTTCACCCCACCTTCTGCAAGGTACTGGTGCGGTATAACCCGGAGGGCGATGCGGTATTGAATGCGCGGCAATCGGCGCGGCTCAAGCTGCTGTCCGATTACCTGCATGGTGCGAGTCGCAGCTTGTTCATGTTCGAGCTTCTGGTGCCGGCGGAGAAGGCGCAGCTCGATAAAGTGAATGGCGACAAGAAAGCGTATGACCTGGAGATTCGTCCGGGGCTGATGATTGAGACGATCAAGGAATTGCAGAATGCCGGGGTCGAGCCGGATGTGTGGAAGATTGAGGGACTGGATCGCCGCGAGGACTGCGAAAAGATCGTGGAGGCAGCACGGGCTGGCGGGCGCGATGCGGTGGGCTGCATCATTCTCGGGCGTGGCGAGAATGACGAAAAGGTGCGCGAATGGTTGACCACGGCGGCTGGCGTTCCGGGATTCATCGGCTTTGCGGTTGGGCGAACGGATTTCTGGCAGCCGCTGGTTGATTGGCGGGACCACAAGACCTCACGGGAGGCAGCAGTCGACGCGATTGCCCGCCGCTATCAGGAATTCGTGGGGGTCTTTGAGAGAGGTCGAGCTGGGGCTGGTGCTGCGTAAGGGACTCACGTTGAGAGTTCTGAAGATGCATTCCTCAGGGGCTAAAGCTCCCTCTCTCATTTTAGGCAACTTTCGGCACGACTGAAGTCGTGCCCTTTCAAAGCCTGACTCCTGTCACAGACGGCCCCTCCCACCCTCCAACATTGTCGCGCTACACTTACAGTCTCGCTGGTGAGCGGGTTCTGGCAGGGCGTTGTTGAACCGGGCTACGCGCTGACAGGGCGAACAGCGTGCGCGAGGCAAAGGAAGGTTGGCGATGAATCTGTTGCGGCATTGGGGTGCAATGCGTGGTGTTGAGCGGTTTGTGTGCTTAAGCCTGGCGCTGGTTGGGGCGAATATCGCGGTGAATGGCCAGCAGCCACCGCAGCTTACCATCCATTGGGATAAGACAACGGTGGTCGAGAACACGACGCCGACTTTGCAGGTGGTGGTGAACCCGCCGTTGCGGCACGGCGAAGCGCTGAGCATTGCGGCGTACAAGGCGGTGAAGGAGCTGGCCGCGGACTACGTGCGCTACGTGCCGTGGTTGCCGTATCCGCGGCTGGCGGTTGCGGAGCTGGAACCGCCGACGGCGCAAAAGACCTCGTGGGATTTCAGCCTGATCGATCCCATGACCAAAGACTTTCTCGACGCCACCGATGGGCACACGACGATCATGAATTTCAGCACCATGCCAGCGTGGTTGTTCAAGACGGATAAGCCGGTAACTTATTCTGCCGATGCGAACAAGGTGGACTGGGATTATACGCAGGGAACGGAGCTGCGCGATCCAACGGGCAAAGAAGTGGGCGACTATTATGCGCGGCTGGTGAGCTGGTATGTGAACGGCGGATTCACGGATGAGAACGGCGCGCGCCACGAGTCGGGGTACCACTACAGATTTCCCTATTGGGAAGTGCTGAACGAGCCGGAGTTTGAGCACTCAACCACGCCGGAGCAATACACGGAGCGGTACGACGCGATTGTGAGTGCGATTCATGCGGTGTCGCCGGAGACGAAGTTTGTGGGGATGGCGCTGGCGATGCCGAGCCTGACGCCGCAGTATTTTGAGTACTTCCTTGACCATAAGAATCATCGGCCCGGCATTCCGCTGGACATGATTTCGTATCACTTTTATGCTTCGCCGGGGAAGGGCCAGACCGTTGACAACTGGCAGTACACGTTCTTCGATCAGGCGAACGGTTTTCTGAATACGGTGCGCTATGTGGAGGCGATACGGAAGCGGCTCTCGCCTGAGACGCGGACGACCATCGATGAACTGGGCGTGATTTTGCCGTCGGACAATACAGCCGCGGACAAGACGCCGCCGCCGGCTGCGTATTGGAACCTGGCGGGATCTCTTTATGCGTATATGTTCGTTGAGCTTTCGCGGTTGAAGATCGATGTGGTCGGCGAGTCGCAGTTGATTGGGTATCCGACGCAGTTTCCCAGCGTGAGCATGATGAATTGGGAAAACAACAAGCCCAATGCACGGTTCTGGGTGCTGAAGCTGATCAAGGATTCGTTTCATCCCGGAGACAGCCTGGTGGAAACGACGTTCACAGGTGAGCACGCGGAGGATTTGGCTACGCAGGCTTTCATGACGGCGAGCGGCCGCAAGCTGCTGCTGGTGAATAAGCGAAATGAGACGATTGAACTCGTGCTGCCCGATGCGGATAAGGCGACGGTGCTGACGGTGGATGGGAAGAGCGGCGATGATCCTGCGCGAAGCGTGAAGCCCATGGATGGAAAGATCAGGCTGGAGCCATTCGCAGTGACGGTGGTGAGCTGGCCACCTGCGGTGGGGCAGACGCTCGCTATTCGCTCGCATGGACTTGGTCGTTTCACAGGTTCAAAGGCGGAGGTAAGCTGGTGAGCGATGAAGCGAGAGCTGAATTGGATTCGGGCGAACCGTTGAAGCGGTTTGCGTTCATGCTGCGCCTGCGCCCCGGCACGGCAGCGGCTTATGAAGAGGCGCATCGCGCGGTCTGGCCAGAGATGCTGGCGCTGCTGAAGCGTGCAGGGATCAGCGAGTATTCGATTTATCGCAGGGATGAGCTGCTGATTCTCACGCTGCGGGCGGAGGACTTTGACGCTACATGGAGCCGGATTGAAAACGATCCGGTGAACCTGCGCTGGCAGCAGGCCATGGCGCCGTTCTTTGCACCGCTGGAAGGGTTGCGGGCGGGCGAGCGGTTCCCGATGCTGGAAGAGGTTTTCTATTTGCCGTAATGTCCGCGGGGCGGTGTGGACGCGACAATGCGATGAGTTGCGGAGAGGAACGGAGTCACAAACATGAGCGGTCGATCGCTGCGCGCGGGGCTTTGCGGGATTGGGCTTGAGTCCTACTGGAGCCAGTTTGCGGGGCTGGAGAAGAGGCTTCATGGTTACCTGACGCAGTTCGCGGCTCGACTCGTTGGCCCCGGCGTGGAGGTTGTAGAGCTGGGACTTATTGACACGGCCCAGCGCTCGCGTGAGGCTGGGCATCAGTGCCGGTGCGAAGACATCGACGTGCTGTTTCTCTACGTGACGACGTATGCGCTCTCAAATACGGTGCTGCCGCTGGTGCAGCGCGCGGGCGTGCCGGTGATCGTGCTCAATCTGCAACCGGCGGCGGCTATCGACTACGAGGCCTTCAACAAACTGGAGGACCGTACCGCAATGACGGGCGAGTGGCTTGCGTATTGCTCGGCGTGCCCGGTGCCGGAGATGGCAAACGTGCTGAAGCGCGCGCGGATTCCATTTCACCAGGTGACGGGCGTGCTGGACGAACCCGCGACGTGGCGGGAGATTGCGGAGTGGCTGGCGGCGGCTCGCGTGCGCTCCACGCTGGCGGAGGCGCGGCTGGGGCTGATGGGCCACTACTACAGCGGCATGCTCGACATCATGACCGACGTGACGCTAGTCTCCATTGTCTTCGGCACACACGTTGAGATTGTGGAGGTGGACGAGCTGAGTGCGCTCGCTGGCGAAGCGAAGGAAGCCGATATTGCGCGACGCGTCGAGGAGTTCCATATCAGTTTTGATGTGCAGTCGGACTGCCCGCCTGAAGAGTTGCACCGCGCCGCCCGCACGTCGGTGGCTCTCGACGCCTTTGTCGCCCACCATGAGCTCGACGCATTGGCCTACTACTACAAAGGCTCGGGCAACGCGGCCAACGAAGACACCATGAGCTCCATCATACTGGGCACCTCGTTGCTCACCGCGCGGCACGTTCCGGTGGCCGGCGAGTACGAGGTGAAGAATGTGCTGGCCATGAAGATCATGGACGCGCTGGACGCAGGAGGTTCGTTCACCGAGTACTACGCGATGGACTTCAACGAAGATCTGGTGCTGATGGGCCACGACGGCCCCGGTCACATCACCATTGCCGAGGGCAAAACCAAGGTGCGCCCGCTTCAGGTCTATCACGGCAAGGTGGGTCGCGGCCTCTCAGTGGAGATGAGCGTGAAGCACGGTCCAGTGACGTTGCTCTCAGTGGTTGAGGACGCGGACGCGCGCTTCAAGCTGGTAGCTGCCGAGGGCGAGTGCTTGGCCGGCGAGACTCTCGAGATTGGTAACACCAACAGCCGCTATCGCTTCCCGCTGGGCGCACGCGGGTTCGTAACCGCATGGAACGAGCAAGGGTCCGCGCATCATTGTGCCGTGGGTCTCGGCCATGTGGCCACCACACTCCAGAAGATCGCTGCCTTGATGGGAATCGGATTCCACCTGGTATGCTGAGCCGCCGGCAGCATCAGCCACCACAATCAACAATGAATCCCGACTGGGCTGCAACGTAAGCGTCCTGAGTTTCCCTCTTGAATCGCGCGGAGGGGTTATGGCAGTCTGTAGTGAGAGCTGCGAAGTGTCAACTTATTTTTAAGTGGACACTTCGGGAAGAACCGGTCAGACTGTCAGGCGGCTTTGGCGAGGGGCGGAAGGGCATCGGCGAGGTTCCAGAGGAGCAGTTCATCGATCCGGCTGATTGGGTGCTCGGCGATGCGGGTCAGAACCTGGCGGAGATATCCTTAAGGGTCCAGACCGTTGAGTTTTGCCGAGTCGACCAGCGAATAGATGGCGGCAGCGCGTTCGCCGACGAGTCCGAGCCAGCGAAGAGGTAATTCTTGCGGCCCAAAGCGACGGCGCGCAGTGCCCGCTCGGCCGCTAAGTTGTCGATCTCCAACAACCCGTCATCGACATAACGCGTCAAGGCGCGCCAGCGCGAGAGCGCATAGCGGATCGCTGCCGCGGTTTCGCCCTTGGCGAAGAGTGAACAGAGAGATTTTCCCAGCGAGTGCCGCAAGTCATCGAGCAGCGATTTGGCACGGGTCTGGCGAATCGCGTGCGGCACCTCGGCGGGCTTGCCGCGGACCTCTTCCTGGATGCGGTAGAGAGCGCCGACGCGCGCGATGGCCTCCGTGGTGACGGGCGAGACGTGTACGGCGTGAATGTCATGGAACTTACGCCGTGCATGCGCCCAGCATGCGACCTCGTAGATCGCGCCATCGCATACAGATGATGGAAGCCCGAGTGGGCATCCGCCCGCAGTGCATCCTTGAACTGCTTCATATGTTGCTGCGGATGCTCGCCCTTGCGGTCCTCCGAGTAGGCGAACCACACGGCAGGCGCGGTGCTTTCACCAGCGGGACGATCATCGCGCACATCAGTCCAGAGGCGGCCGGTTTTCGTCATTCCGTTGCCCGGAGCAAGCACTGGAATCGGCGTGTCGTCGGCATGAATCTTGGTTGCCGATAACAAATGCTTGCGCAACGCATGGACGAGCGGCGCAAGCAACACACTCTTTGCTCGTCACAACCAGCTTCTCTCGTTCAGATCGAATGGACAACCTGTTGAAACTTCACATTTAGCTTGATTAGTTTCCAGCGGATGGATCGGATTCCAGTGTCTCCGGAGTGATGGCGTGATGGTGGACATAGTTGTAAGGTGGCACTGCGTAGCCGCGCAGCAGGGCGATGCCGAGCTGGATAAGGCGTGGACCGTAGCTATTGGCCTCGTGCGAAATGGAGCCGATAATGGCGCTCTTGCCGGTCTTCATCTCATCAAGTACTTCTTGAATGCAGTCTTGGCCGACGATGGCAAAGACTTTCTCAAGACCGGCCTCCCTTGCGGCGTCCAGCACGCCAAGTGCGCTTGAGTCGGTGGCGGTGGCAACCAAGATACGCTGGCTCTGTGACTGGGCATGGCTGTTGAGAAACTTTGTGATGACTGCTTGGCTAGGCACGCGCATGCCGCGACCCTCAAGCCGAATGAAACGGTCGGAAGAAATGTTGGGGATGCGCTCACGAATGCACGCAAAAGCACCTTGGATGCGGCTTTGTACAAAACTTCCGGCCTCTGCCATCCCAATCCCGAGGACCCAGTCTGCTTTGCTCTTCCACTTACGCTGGGCATGTTGAGCTAGAAGTAAGCCAGCCTCATATCCTGCCTCGTAGTTATCTACACCGAAGTACGTCGCGTTGGGGTGGGGCACATCGATGGCGATAAGGGGTATCTCTGCCCTCTTAAAGATGTTCGCGATGAATGGTGCAACTTCTTCCTCTACCTGAAACTCAAGCACGAGGTCAACCCGTTTGCGGACGAATTCTTCAGCATTCTGTATGGCAATATCAGGGTCAAATTTGTTGTCGAGTTGGATAAGCTCCACCCCTGCAGAAGCCGCGGCTGCATTCAAGCCTGCTCCCACAGAAACCGAAAAGGGTAACTCTGCACTTTGCGCCGCATAACCGAAGCGCAGCCGGCGGGGGCGTGAAACCAGCCGGTATCGCCCGTCCTGTCCGTGCGCCACATATCCACGGTGCTCATACGTCTTGAGGATGCGGTAAACGCTGGTCTTCGAGATATTGGTCAATTGGAAGAGATCATCGAGCGCGACTGGGGCATTAAACTTCTCGAGCTGCTCAAGAATATCAAGCGCTTTGCAAAGAATCGGAATTACATAAAGCCTCTTGATTTTGGAGTTCACCAATTTTCAGGTCTCCTTTGATCGATACTGGACCGCCCGGCCCCTCAAGCCAACAAAATAGTATAGCGCAGGGCTGTGCAGCGCGGATTCTTATCTGAAAATCTTTCCAATCTGCACATTCTCACCCAGAGCACTAGTGCCGTCAAAAAGCTGGAAATCCGGCGCAGCGGCCAGGTGGCTGATTCTGTCGGCACGCTTTTTGCCGTGAACGAGCTGCGATCCTCAGCAATACCCTATCGGCGAAGCAGACGGAAAGACCTGTGCCCGGCGCTTTACCGCTGACCGCACTAAACTCCTCACCAAACGATACTCGGAAGTTCGGACCCTGGAACCTTCCGGCACGCCCTTTTCTGGCTGCCCTATCCCTGCTGCCAAATTTCTTGTCTTCGCCAAAGATTAAACTCTAATCCAATGTGGGAATTCCCGGGCTCTTCCAGGACGGCAGTAGAAGTTTAACATTTTCTGGAGTATGCACCATCGGGCACTTGGTCTTTGCTTTTGCTCGTGCTTTCAAACGGTTGCGCAAAGGCTCCTTTGAGGGGCCAGCAATCGTAAAGCCGCCGGCTCTGCCGGAGGATAGTTAGCACGCAATGTGTGTTCGTTTGAAGACCCGCGCCGCGTGCTTTGAGTACTGAGTCGAAACTGCGGGTTTGGGTGAGACGCAGTGGGACTGTGTCTGCGCCTTATGGAATTCGCCAATCGACTGTCCCCATTCTTAATCGGGAATCGAATTCAATGTTCGTCGCGCACGAGGATCACATGGAGGAAGCGTGGTCCGTGGACGCCTTTGATGCGTGTCATTTCGATGTCTGCCGTTGCGCTGGGCCCGGAGATCCATGTGGCCAGCGCGGGCGGCTGCTGGCAGCAGTTGAAGTACTCGGGGAGCGTTTCCACCACCTGGCTGGCGCGGAGTATACAGAGGTACCAGTCGGGGAGTAGGGTGAGCACCCGCCGGCCTTCCGCTGCGGAGTGGTGAAGTACGATGGTTCCCGAGTCGGCGACGCCGCAAAAGGCTGCGGTGACCACGCCTTCGGCCAGTTCGATGTCGCTGTTCGTCAGGCCGCGGTCGATTTTCCAGTCGAAGCCGGGGGCGAGCCACTCGGCGGGCAGCCCTGCAGGAACGACAAAGGCGTGCTTACCGCTGGCAGCGAGTTGGGCCGCGATGGCGGTCGGAAGCGCTTGCGGCGTGGACTCGACCACCTCGGCGTCGTACTCGTGCAGGCGTTCGATCATCAGTGCGATGCGGCCTTCGGCGGTGAGATGGCCGCGGAGAATATAGGTACAGGGCAGAGCCGCATAGGCGTACGCAAGGCGAGCGGGGTCATTGGCAACAGACTCGGTCGCGACGCGGATGCGGTCGATTATCCGCTGACGGGACTGGACGGGGGCGCTCATTTTTCCTCCTTGATCGACTTCTGGCCACGCGCTGCCCACCAGCCGTGGAAGGTCTGGCTGGGCAGTGCGCGCAGGTCGCGCGTCTGGGTCCATTTGGCGCCCAGGCTGGGCAGCGAGTGAATCCACCCGTCTTTGCGGGTGAAGAAGCGCAATCCGATGCGGCCAAAAAGCTGCGCCGCGTGGAAGCTCCACGCATTGGCAAATAGGAGGTTTGCGATGCGCAGGCCTATGTACATGGGGTCAAGGAAGCGGCCGAACCGGCGGCGCTCGTGGTTGACGACCTGGGCGCGCAGGTCGATGAGCACCTCGGGAATGTTGATTTTGACTGGGCAGACTTCGTAGCAAGCGCCGCACAGCGAGGAGGCGTAGGGCAGCGACTGCGCATGCTGCATCTGCATCAGCTGCGGAGTGAGAATGGCTCCGATGGGTCCGGGGTAGACCGAGCCGTAGGCGTGGCCGCCGGTCTGGCGATAGACTGGGCAGGTGTTCATGCAGGCGGCGCAGCGGATGCACTTAAGAGTCTGGCGTTCCCTGGGCCGGGCGAGGATGGACGAGCGCCCATTGTCGAGCAGAACCACATGGAAGCGCTGGGGACCATCGCCGGGCGTGACGCCGGTCCAAAGTGAGGTATAAGGGTTCATGCGCTCGCCGGTTGCAGAGCGGGCCAGGACTTGGAGCATGACTTCGAGGTCCGCAAAGCGGGGTAGGACTTTTTCGATGCCGGCTAGGGTAATCATGGTGCGGGGCAGGGTGAGGCACATGCGGCCGTTGCCCTCCGACTCGACCACGGCGACGGCGCCGGTTTCGGCTATAAGGAAATTGGCGCCGCTGATGGCGGTGGGTACGTCGAGAAACTTGCGGCGGAGATATGTGCGGGCGGCGGCGGTAAGGGCGTGGGGATCGTCGGAGAGGTCCTTGAGGCCCATGCGGCGGGCAAAGATTTCGCGCACCTGGCTGCGATTGATATGCAGGGCCGGAACGACGATGTGGGAGGGTTCCTGCTCACCTAATTGGAGGATGATTTCAGCTAGGTCGGTTTCGAAGACCTGGACGCCGGCGGCCTCAAGAAAGGGATTCAACTGAATCTC
>PLPU01000196.1:0-9826 GCA_003159975.1 Acidobacteriaceae bacterium | reverse complement strand
GCGGAGAGCGTGGCTTCGGCCGCGGCGATGGATTCGAGGACCGCTTCGGATACTTCAAGGCCGGCGCGGTTGGCGCAGGTTACGGCACTTTGCAGGGCGCTGCCGGAGCAGGTGGCGATGTGGAGGTCTACGCGGAGGCGCGCGCCGACCATGCCGACGGGGTCGAAGATGCCGGGCTGATCGTCAAGGATGAACTGGCGGGGCAGCAGGTGAAGGATATCGCGATCGGGCGGGCGCTCGATGGCGCGAGCGCGCTCGACGACGTAGCGCACGTCTTCGCGGGTGATCTCACGCATGCGATTGCCGAGGTCGAATCCGTCACTGGCGTTGAGTCCGCGAATGTGCGGACCGCCGACGCCGACTACGCACTCGTCGATGTTGACGCGGGCCACGCGCTCGGCGCGCTCGCTGGCGGCTTTGACAGCTTTGAATGCAGGCGCGAGTTCAGCGATAAGGCCCTTGCGCATACCGGCCGACTCGACGATGCCGTGGCCGCGATAACGCAGTGAGCCCTCGTTGAGATCGGCTGCGAGGACGCGGGTCCATGCGCTGCCGATGTCGAGCACCACGATCAGGTTGTCCTGTTTCTGGCTCATGGCGCTCACTGGCCCTGCGCCGCGGTGGCGGCCGGGTGGGTTGGGGCAGGCTTGTGCTTGCCTGGGTTCAATGCGGCGCGTTTGGTTTCAATGCGCTTCTTCTTGTCGCGGGCTGCTTTGGCAGCTTTGTCTTTGACTGTGAGGGCTCTTGCCTCGGCGGACATTGCTCCGATGGCTTCGGGCTTGGAAGTGCTGGTTTCGGCCGGCTTTGTCGTCGGCTTCGCATTCTTTGCAGATGCTGGAGGCTTGGACTGCGCCAGCTTGGGCTGTGCCGCATCGGAGGCCGGCGCAGGACTCGGCTTGGCCTGAGCGCTCTCGGCGGGCTGGGAGGCGGATGGCTTGGCGTTATCCGCGGCTTGCGGGGCGGGATCGCCAAGCGCGGCTGCGACGGCGTTGGTTCCAGGGGTCATCTCAAGCACCACCTGTTGCTCGTAGCGCAGGTCGACGGCTGCGAGTTTGGGGTATTGCTGATGCCACTCGGCGATGTGGGATTTGTAGCGCTGGTAGCGCTCGATGAAGTGGTCTTCGCCGAAATGAAGCAGTGTGTCATCGTCCTGCATGGTTACGCGAGCGTCTTCGGGATCGGTCAGATCGACCTCGGATATTTGCATGGAGAGCTTCTGGCCGCTTGCGTCAAGCTCCTGAAGGAGACGCCTGTAAACCGCCATGCGTTCCTGGCGCGAGGGCAGCGGATCGCGGGGATCGATGCCGGTGAGAATCGGAAACGAGTAGTGATGCTGCGCCATCATTGCGGGCGGCATGGTGAGCAGGATGCCGCTCGAATCGACCAGGCCGATTTCGTGGCCCTGACGGGTGAAGGCTACGGGCGTGCGCTCGACCAACTGGACGCGAATCTGGTCGGGNNAGCATCTCGGCGCGGCTCACTTCGGTGAGGCCGGTGGCCTCAATGTTTTCTGTGCCGGCGATGCGGAAACGGGAGTCGCGGCCGAGGAAAGTCTTGAGAAAGAAGGCTGAGGTTCCGAGGACGCCGAGGACAACCAGAGCCGCGAGCGCAAGAAACACGCGGCCCGTGGCGCCGGCCGGACGCCACCATGGGGTGCGCGGCCCTTTGAAGCGCGGCCCACCGGAAGAGTCGGAGTCGTCGCCGTCGGGGTCCTCCATTTCAAACGGCATGCCGGGCAGGGTGCGCCCGGCTGGGGGAACACCCGGCTGCACGCGCCGGAAGCGAGGTTCTTCTTGCGCTTCATCCTCCCAGAGCTGGGGGCGAGTTTTGTTTGCACCTTGAATTGTCACGCCTGAGCAGGGCCGTGGGAATCGCCAGACTCAACTATAGACCGGGGGCGGATGGGATTTTTCCGCATTGGGGCGGGGGGAATCCTTGGGGTTACGGGGAGAGAAGCAGTTGTCAGTTGTAAGTTGTCAGTTGTCAGTGAAGAGCTTCGAGAGGGGCGGATTGTTCGGTCATGGCGTAATCTACCGAAATGATCCGTTTATTGCGTTCTCGGGGCTGGATTCTGGTTGTTTGCTGCGGGGTTTTCGGACTGGCGACTGGATGGGCTGGCTGGGCTCAGGCGGTTCCCGCATACGAGTACTTCCGCGCCGGTAATGTTGCGGATGCGACTGCGGCTACGCCGCGTGCGGGCTACGCGCTGATGGGAGGAGGGAAGGATCTCGATGAGGCGTTCACGTGGCTGTGCGAGCGTGCAGGGGGCGGGGATCTGCTGGTGCTGCGGGCTACGGGCGGTGACGCATACGATTCGTATATACAAGGGGTATGCCACTTGAATTCGGTGGCAACGCTGATCGTTCCCAACCGCGCGGGTGCCGCGGACCCGTTTGTGGCGAAGGCTATCCGGGAGGCGAGCGCGCTGTTTATTGCAGGGGGCGACCAGGCGAATTACATCAACTTCTGGCAGGGGACGCCGGTACAGAAGGCGCTGAACGAGGCGATCGCGCGCGGAGTGCCGATGGGAGGGACGAGCGCCGGACTGGCGGTGCTGGGCGAATATGCCTATACGGCACAGGGAGACAAGCCGAATGGTCCGAACCTGGATGGAAAAACGGCGATGGCCGACCCATACGGGCCTCGGATTACGCTGAGCCATAATTTTCTGGAGATTCCGATTCTGAAAGGGATCATCACCGACTCCCACTTTGCGAAGCGCGATCGCATGGGAAGGCTGCTGGTGTTTCTGGCGCGGCTGAATGAGCCGGATGGGAAGGCCGTGCCGACGGCGACGCGGCCTGGGATTCGCGGGATCGGTGTGGAGCAGGGAGCGGCGGTGTTGGTGGAGCCGGATGGTTATGCCAACGTGATCGGACAAGGCAGCGCGTATTTTGTCGGGCCGGTCGAGGATGCGTTGGTCGCGGGCGTGGGCAAGCCGGTCGCTTCGCTGAGTGCGGCTGTGCTGAAGGTCCAGGCGGGCCATGCGTTCGACTTGAAGACCTGGCAGGGAGATGCGGTTCGCTATTCCCTTTCAGTTCGGGATGGCGCGATTCACTCGACGCAGGTGGGCGGTGGGGTTTATTGACGAGCGGAAAGAGTTGCTAGCTTCCAGCTTGGGACTCAGACGACTAACTCTTCAATATGTTCTGACCGTTGTCGGAAGAACCGCTTCTTCCTTGGTATTGAAAAGGAAATTCGTGAGAATCCATCCCTGGTCCGCATGGTAGATAACAAACTTGGCGAAGAGCGGTCCCTTGTCGTAATCAAGGACCAAATAAACGATCCGCGTCTTGGCTGAAAGCTCTCTCATTCCGATGACTTCGTAACCACGGTATGTGCCATAGTAGTCCTGCACCTGGCGCAGGTTGTTGGCCTGCGTAAGGGCGTCTTTGTTCCCATCCAGAGGGCTGTCCTTGATCCATGCACGAACCGCATCCTCCGGGCCCTTGTCTTTATATGCCTGAAGGCCTGAAAGGATGACAGGCTGAAGGCTTTCGCTAACTTGTTTCTGGTTTGAATCCGGAGTCTGTGCCTGGAGAGTTAATTGCCCAAATGCAAGAACGCAAAAACAGAAAAGAAGAGCTGACTTCCGCATAGTCCCCCAATCAGATACTGCCAGAAAATGAGCCTATTCAATTTCATGAAGCTCAGACGGAGTTATCTGGTTTTTCGGTAACCAAGTATCTCACGATATGACCTCGGCTTTCAATCGTTAATGCCTGGTTTCACTGCCGATACATACCCCATCGTGTTGGTGACGAGCAGGCAGCCGGTCACAGGTCAACCCTGCGGCTTTTGACCCGCGGGCGAACAAAGCTCAGCTCAGCGCCCACCAGGGGAGAACGGCGCAGTGCGGCGAGAATTCCGCCTTTCTTTTGAGCACTACCCGGCGCGCTTCTTCCACTCGAGTTTGCCGGCTTAGTCGCGTTTTGCGGCGTCGATGCGGGCGCGTCGATGGGCGTTTGCATGACCAGAATCAGCGGATTTGGATTTCGTTTTTTCATTCGATCTCCACTCATGTCTTAGGTTACTGAAAAGATCGTCAGGTTGGGTTTGTTGGAGGCGACAAATTTTCTTCAGCGGCCAAAGCCGGGGCCGTTTTGGGAAGAAGTTTCGGCACCCTTCGACTACGCTCAGGGCAGACTCTGAAGGCCGTGCCCTTTCAAGGCGGCGGGTGTTTGCTGCTTATCAATCTTGGCGCTTTGTTCGAAGACCCGCTCATCGCGATGAGGCCGCGATGAACGGGCACAGTCCCTCGTAGCGTGATAGATAGGCCACTTGCCTCCTTCGAAAATGCGGACGTGGACGTCCGCGGTACAGCGGGTCTGGAGACCCGCGCTACTTTCAAGCGGCGCTACCGTCATTCGCCCGGAGGCTCCGGAGGTGCATCAGACTTCTCACCCGCGGCGTTTGCGGAGGACCCAGGTGGTCATGCAGCGGTAGTCCTGCACAATTGTGGTCTTGAGTGGGTCGACCTGGACGGCATTCAATTCTTTGGTGAGGCTGAGGAGCATTGGCTCGTCGACTAGGAACCACTCGGAGCCGTCGGGGATGAGGAAGATGTTGCCGCGGAGGAGCTGGAAGTCCATGCCGATGCGCGAGCCGAGACGACAGAACAACATGCCGCCGGGTTTGAGAGCACGCCAGAGTTCGGCAAGCATGGCGCGGAAGTGGCGATCGTCGCGGGCGAAATGAAGTACGGCATTGCAGAGGACTACGTCGGCGATTGCGCCGGGGAACGGCATGTTTTCAATGGAGCCGGCTTGGAAGTTTTCGGCGGGCAGGCCGGTTTGGAGCGATTCAGAAAGCTGACGGACGTGATCGACGGCCTGTGGGTCCTGGTCGAGCGCGAAGACCCGGCAGCCGGAGCGCAGCAGGTGGACGAGGTTGCGGCCATAGCCGCATCCGGCGTCGAGGACGGTCATGCCGGGCTCGATGTTGCCGCGCAGAATCTGATCGAAGACGTAGATGTCGATCTGGCCGAACTGGTCTTGGAGGGATGAGGGCATGACGCTCCGATCTGGAGAGGCTTTGATGGAATCGGGTGGGTTAGCAGGTCAGCAAGTCAGCGGGTCAGCTTCGTCCGTTCCCCGGTTTGCTGATTCATTCCCTGGTCGCATTGTCGGGACCACGGGGCACCCTGCACCCGGCGAGGTTTGAGAAAAACAGAAGCAGATCCTTCGACTCACCACCCCCAAGCTGAAAAACGCTCGGGGCCCCTTTCGCTCAGGATGACAGCCTCTGTTTTGTATTGGGCTTTAGATGACATTACATGGCGACTTCGACGCGGTTGCGGCCGCCTTTCTTGGCTGCGTAGAGGGCGGCGTCAGAGGCGGCGACGATCTCGGTTACGCTGGCTCCCTCTTTGGGAATCATGGTGGCGCAACCGATGGAGACGGTCACCACGAGGGCTGAACTCCCGGAGTGTGGAATTCCCTGCTCGAGGACGGCGGCGCGCAGGCGTTCCGCGGAATCGAGTGCGCCGGCGGGCGGGGTGTCGGGCAGGAGAATGGCGAACTCCTCGCCTCCGATGCGCGCCACCGTATCGGCGGAGCGGCGCGAAGTTTCAACGGTGATGCGAGCGATGGCGCAGAGGCAACGGTCTCCTTCGGGATGGCCGTAGAGGTCGTTGAAGTCTTTGAAGTTGTCCACATCCATCATCAGGAGGGAGACGGGTGAGCCGCTGCGGATGGCGCGCTGCCACTCGCCGAGGAGGTTGCGGTCGAACTGGCGGCGGTTGGCGACGCCGGTGAGCGGATCTTCGGTGGCCAGGGTTTCCATCGAACTGGCGAGCTGCCGATACTTTTCTTCACTGAGCCCTGCGGCGAGGTGGGCTCGCTTGAGATCGGCAAAAACGATGGCCACGACGCTCACACTGAGGACCGCGGTGGCGAGGAAAAGCTGGAGGATCAGGATGCGGTGTTCAAGGCTTGCGTCAGCGAGCCGTGACAGCGGACCGCCGCTCACAGAGATGGTGAAAAAGGTTCCGATAGCGGCCACGACACAGCATCCGAGCACGCCGCCGCTGAGGCCGAGCCGGACAACGAGGAACAAGAGCGGCGGAAAGATGAAGAAGAGCCATGGGAAGTCCGCAGTGGAGAAGATGGCGGTGGCGGCCACGGCGATCATGAACAGGTAAAGCAGCGTGTTGGCCAGGCGGCTGGGATGAAAAAGTTCGCGCGTTTCGCGGCGGGCCAGGCCGAGCACCAGCGGAACCACCACGCTCATGCCCAGCGCGCTGGCCGGGAACCAGACCAGCGACACGCTGAGCGGGCTGCCGGTGAACCAATGCAGAACAAGGCCCGCAGTGAGGCTGGCGACGAGAGGGCCGAGCAGGACGGCGAAGGCGACGAATCGAAGCAACTGGCGCTGGCGGGTGAGGTCGACGCGGCGACCTAGCGCAAATGCCACACCGAACACGGCGATGGTGGTTTCCATGACATCGCAGGCGGATAGGGTGAAGACCTCCCATAAAGGATCGGCAAAAATCAGGTGGGCAACGATGTTGCCGGCATAGCCTGCCGCGAGCAGCCAAAGCCAGCGGCGGCGGCGATCAAGGAGAATGACGGAAGCAAGGGCGGCGTTGGCCCACCAGATGGCCGGCACATGGCCCGCGCCCCTACCGGATGCGAGGCCAATCCAGGCAAGCAGCGCAGTCAGCGCAGTCACACCCAGAAGCTTGATTCCGATTTTGAATCGGTCCAACCGCGTCTCCTTGTCCGATACCTTCAAAAGTAGCCGGAATTACCCGGTTTTGAATAGAGGAAACTGCTGCCCGGCCTGTGAGGTGCGGAATGTTTCTCAGGAAGAACTGGGATGTTCGATTCGCACTTAAACCGCTTCGAGAGCCGCGAGGATCTGCGGAGCTAACTGGCTGACGTTGCCGGCGCCGAGGGTGAGGACCAGGTCGCCTTCGCGGACCTCGGAGGCAATGAGACGAACGGCGGCGGCAAACTCCGGTGCATAGTGAACGGCCGGACCGTGGAGGCGCGTGGATTCCTGAATCTGTTCTACGAGGCGCTCGGCAGTGACGCCGGGGATAGGCTCTTCGCTGGCGGCGTAGATGGGAAGCACAACGACGGAGTCGGCGTCGGAGAAGGCACCGCCGAATTCAGTGAGAAGGTCGCGGGTGCGCGTGTAGCGATGGGGCTGGAAGACAACGAAAACCCGCTTGTGGCCGCACTCGCGGGCAGCGGCGAGGGTGGCGCGAATTTCGGTGGGGTGGTGGCCGTAGTCGTCGACCACGGTGATGCCGCGCGCCTGGCCTCGGAGCTGAAAGCGGCGATCGACGCCGCGAAAACTGTTGAGGCCTTCGGCAATTTTGTCGGGAGCGATCTCAAGCTGGCGGGCGATGGCCACCGCGGCAGTGGCGTTGAGGACGTTGTGGCGGCCGGGGACGTGAAGTTCAAAGGGGCCGAGGGTTCCAGCGGCGGTGTGGACCTGGAAGCGGGCAAATCGGATTTCGGCGGGCGCGGCGGCGCTGGGGTCGGCAGGGCCGGCTACGAGGAATTCGAGGCGGAAGTCGGCTTCGGGGGCGGTGCCGTAGGTGAAGATGCGGCGGCGGGCGCGGGGCAAGATTGCGGCGAGCTGCGGATTGTCGATGCAGGCGGTGACCGCGCCGTAGAAGGGCACTTTGTCCATGAAATCGAGATAGGCCTGTTCGACGTCGGCCATGTCGCGGTAGCAGTCCATGTGCTCGCGGTCGAGGTTGGTGACCACGGCGAGGATGGGCGAGAGCTTGAGGAAGCTGCGGTCGCTTTCGTCGGCTTCGGCGACGAGGTATTGCGTGGTGCCGAGGCGGGCGTTGGAGCCGAGGGCGTCGACGCGGCCGCCGACGACGACGGTGGGATCGAGTCCGCCGGCGGCGAGTACGGAGGCGACCATGGAGGTGGTGGTGGTTTTGCCGTGCATGCCGGCGATGGCGATGCCGTACTTGAGGCGCATGAGTTCGGCGAGCATTTCGGCGCGCTGGATGACCTGGATCTTGCGGGCGTGGGCCTCGACGACTTCAGGATTGGCGGCGGAGACGGCGGAGCTGGTGACGACGACCGTTGCTCCAGCTACGTTGGCGGCGTTGTGACCCTCATAGATGGTTGCGCCGAGTTGGGCGAGGCGGTCGGTGACCGGACCGCGGCGCAGGTCGGAGCCGGAGACTTTCATTCCCAGGCTGAGCAGGATTTCGGCGATGCCGCTCATGCCGATGCCGCCGATACCGATGAAGTGCGCGTGCTGGGANNCGAAACTCAAGGGTAACATTGGGGTCGGCGGGCGGGGATGAGCCTTTCAACGCAGGGCCGATTATCACGAGACAGACCCACGCACAACTGGCCCGTTCTCCAGCGTGTGGGTGGTGCTAACCTAGCTATGCACCTTGTGCTCGATGTTTTTTCAGGCCGCCGCTCTTGGTTATGAAATCGAGAAAGGCAGTGATGGCCTGGTCGAGATAACGTTCGAAAGAGTGGATTTTATCTCCAGGGATTGTCTTGCCGAAGCCACGGTTATTCTTGCCCTTCCAAGTAACGGAACGAGGTTTTTCAGAGAGGCGCCACAGCTCGGTGGCGAGGCCCCTATGTAGTCGGTATAGGAAAACAAACGCGTCAGAGGATTTGCCGTCATCTCCGCGAGAGATTCTTAAACAAAAGTAGAGGCCGCCAAGCCCTATTACATCAAGATGCAGACCAACGTAGTGATGGTCGGCGGTCTTCTGCGAATATTCTCTTAGTTTTTTGGCAGTCCAATCCATGCCGCACGCTCGATTGACATCATCGAGCCGTCTACTCACAACGGTCCTGCATTTCTGCTGAACGAGGCGACGAAATTCTGTCATAGCATCGTCAGCTTTGCTGTAGGTCTTGACCCCCGTTGAAAGGAATTCTGTTTCCTGATCCACGCCGCCTTTGCTCATGCTCGCTTTCTCCAGTCACGCAGGTAATTGACGGTAGCCATCACACGAAAGTGCTTTGGGCTACATGAGAAACCCAAGAGATTCTGCTCCACAGCTCCACAGAAGATCAGGATAGCCGCCGAGCGTAATAAATCTGACTTTTTTACTCGGTTGGCATATTGCCTCAGCCGCAGGCATAGCGTTTGCCAATTGGTGAAGACGAACCCGAATAGGTCAAGACTAGCGTCAGGCACTTCCGTCCCGAGCAATACGAGCAGCGGGCGATCTACATTCTGATCGTCGGCGACCTTCTTGGCATACCTTTTCAATTGTGACGGCAATGCGCTGCCGGTGTTCTGTACCTTTACTTCGATAAGCAGTAAGCCCCGCTTGCCGATTGGAACTTCGATATCGGTTCTCCCGTCTTCGCTCCATACCTCCCTCAGAATTTTCCCCACTGGCCCGCGCGGTTCCTTGGTGGCCTCATCCCGGAGGGCAAACAGAGCGAGGATCTCGGCAATGTCGGAAAATCCTTGAAGAATCCATGCCAGCCAGTCACTGTACGATTCCTCTCTGTCCGCCGACAGCCACCGATGCTCACCCAAGCTGAGCTTTAGCGGCTCGCCCAAGGGGGAGAGTGCTTCGCCAGAGTCTTCCAATGCATGCTTGAGGTGCTCTAGAGCGTAATTGTCCAACGCTTTCGCAGCCCCAATCAATAAGAGGGCCGAGTCCCATGATTGGGGATTGGGCCGTGAGGACGCAGGGAGCTCACTCTTCATATCTGTACCGCCTAAACCGCTGACTTGACATGCTGGGTAGGTATGAACATGGGAGACAGAATTCAAGCGTAACATTCGGGTCGGCGTGAAGGAACAACAAACTAAATGCGTCGAGCGCGTGCCAGCTCCTGTGGCGGGAGAATGCGAACGCTCTACAATA
>PLPU01000259.1:0-15226 GCA_003159975.1 Acidobacteriaceae bacterium | reverse complement strand
ACGGCTGCTTCCACGCCGCGCGTGTCCTGTTTGGCGGCGGATAGATTGCGGTACTCGCGCAGCGCGGCCTTGAGGCGCTCCCAGACTTCGACGGTCTCCCAGGGCTGGAGGCCGATTTTTTCGGGACGCTGGCCGGCGGCGAAGACTTTGGCCTCGAAGTCCAGGCGATTGCGCGGCAGGGGGCCGAGCGCATCGGCCGGTTCAAGGTCGATGAAGTGCTCGGGGGCTTGCGCGGCGGACAGCTCCGGCTCGGCACGGGAGCGCCAGCGATCCGGCTCAGGGCCGAGGTACTCGATCTCGTTGATGGCCGACTCGGAACGAAGGAAGGCGGGAACATCGGCGGGCAGGGAGCTGGCCGCAAGCCTGTTAATCAACCGGTGACCCTCGTTACCCCATGCGCCGGCAGGCAGCGGCTGAAGGACAAGGCAAGACAGCACGGAAATGGACAGTGCTGTCGAAACTGGACGGGGAAAAAGCGGCAAGCGCGACATGGGCAAAGTATACGATTCCAGGCGGCGCGCGGAGTTTGAATATGGAGCAAACCGTGCGCCCGCGCTTTGTCCGAAGACCCGCTCATCGCGATAAAGCTGCGATGAACGGGGCACAACCCCTGTTACCGAGCGAGTGGGCCACGTGCCCCATCTGCCTGGAAATGCCTTCAGGAAAGTGTCTCAAAAGTATCTGGGCGGCGGTAACCGCATCGTTTCTCCCCAATGCGTGTTGCTCCGATTTGGCTAGAGAGTCTGAGGACAAACGCTTATACTACCTGCAAATCTCGAACGAACTATGGTCGTATCCTTGTGGATAGGGGTACGTTGAGTTTTGAGCGAAGGCCGGGTACCGAGGGCGCGGGTGAAGAGCCTCCGCTCAACCAGCAAGAGACGGCGAAACCGACCTGGAGGAAGCATGCAGGAGCAGGCCAGCGCAGAAGGGATCGGCGGAGAAAGTGGCTCCGCGCGCAATGCGCGGAGCGACTCTTCCCTTCCCTGGCTTGTGGTTGCGTCGCTGGTGCTGGCTTTGGCAGCGGTGATTGCACGCCTGGTAGAGGGACCCAAAGGGGATGGACTGCTACTTTTCTTTGCCGGAGCCTCGGCAGCAATGCTGGCGGTGCGCCTCCTGGTTGACGATCCCGCCGGAGTTGAACCTGTTGCACCGGGCGGGGAACCCTTGAAGGAACTTCTGGACTCAGCCGGGCCGATGGTGATGTCGGCCGGGCTCGACGGGCGCTTTACGTATGTGAACCCGGCAACGGAACGGGCGCTCGGCTACCACGCATCGGAATTGCTGAGCATGCCGAACGCGGGAGACATTCTGCCCCCCGGCGAGGGACAACGCCTGATCATAGAGATGCGAAAGTTTGCCGGCATCGCCAAGCCGGGAGAACTATCGGGCAGCGAGGGGCTCAAGGGGAGCGATGGGCTGGCGGTCTATCTTGATTCCATTCGTGCACTTCCGCCCAGCCAGGTACCCAGCTTCCAAACCCAGTTGCGGGAGAAGAACGGCAACTTCTTCCCGGTTACACTTCACATTTCGTCCCTTCGCGACGGAAACGGGACGCTGACCGGGTTGCTTGCGGTGGCCGTGGACCAGAGTGCGTCGATCCACCAGGAGCAGGCGCTTCGCGAGTCGCAGGAGCGGTATCGCGATCTTTTCGAGAGCTCCACTGAAATGATTGCAACGCTTAGCCCGTCGGGACAGTTTCTCTATGCCAATCCGGCATGGAAGAGGTGTTTCGGCAAGGACACGGCGGCGCTTGTGTCTCTCAACTCGTTTGAGGAGCTGTTCGGGCCAACCTGCCGCGGCGAGGTTGCCGCACTCTTCCGCCGCGCGCTGGACGGCGAGGCGGTGGACCGGGCGCCGCTGCGTCACCACACACATGACGGGCGGTTGCTGGAGTTGGAGTTGAGCCTGAGCCAGCGGCAAAAGGCCGGCAACCCGCTTGCGGTGCGCTGCGTGGTGCGCGATGTGACGCAGCAACGGCAACGAGAACACCGCCTGGCTCTGCAACTGGTGGTGAGCCAGATCGTGGGCGAGAACTCCTCGATGGTGGTGGCGGCCACGCGCATTCTGGAGGCCCTGTGCGTGTCCCAGGGTGTGGATGTGGCCTTCAAATGGGAGGTAAACGCGGAGGGAAACGAGCTGGAATTCTGCACCGCATGGGGTGCTCCCGGGCGGCGCGCGGAGGCTCTTATCCAGGAGAGCATGAGCGTGAGGCTGGCAAAAGGCAAAGACCTGCCCGGAAAGGCGTGGCAGGACGGACGGCCGGTGTGGATCGCCGATCTCGCGTCGATGCCTCGCACCGGGCGAATCCAAATGGCGCTGCGGCAGGAGATGGTTTCAGGTTGGGCGGTTCCGGTGCGCGTCGGCGCCAAGGTGCTGGCGGTTCTCGAGTTTTATTGCCATTTGTCGTTGCGCGAAGACCGTGAGGCTTTGGCGGCGGTGGAGACGGTGGCCGCCTCGCTGGGGCAGATGATGGCGCGCTCCCATGAACAGGGGCGGGCGGAAGAGCTTTCGCGGCGGCAGGAGATTCTGCTGGATTCAGTGGCCGATGGCATTTGCGGGGCGGACCGTCACGGCATGGTGAGTTTTGCCAATCCGGCGGCTGCCCGCGTGCTGGGTGCGGCGGCTGCCAGCCTGACGGGCAAGCCGGTTCACGATCTGCTGCACGGCTCCGCGCCACCGAATCGCCAATGCGGTCAGGATTGCGCGCTGAGGCGGGCCACCAAGAATCACACGCCGGCGTCAGGGGAAGACACCATCTTTCGGACAGACGGGACTTCGTTCCCGGCCGAGTATTTCCTCACGCCCATTCTCGACCAGGGCCGCTTTTCGGGTTCAGTGCTGAGCTTCCGGGACATCAGCCAGCGCTATACGCTGGACCGCCTGAAGGACGAGTTCATCTCCACCGTGAGCCACGAATTGCGTACCCCGCTCACCTCCATTCGCGGAGCCCTGGGGCTGCTCTCGTCGGGGATTCTGGGCGAGGTCAACGATAAGGCAACCAACCTGCTCCGCATCGCGCTCACCAATTCGGATCGCCTGGTCCGCCTGATCAACGACATTCTCGACCTGGAACGGATCCAGAGCGGGCGCGAGCCACTTGCTTTCCGGAACGTGCAGTTGGCGGAGATTGTGGGCCAGGCCATTGACGGCATGGCGCCCGTGGCCGAGGCAGCCGGAGTGCAGCTGATCCACGACACCACGCAGGTGGAAATTGCCGCCGACCCCGACCGGCTGCTCCAGGTGCTGACCAACCTGCTGTCCAACGCGGTCAAGTTCTCTCCTCCCAACTCGACCATCTCGGTGATGATGCGACCCGGCGTCAACGGCGTGACCCTCTCGGTCATCGACCAGGGCCGGGGTATTCCCGCCGACAAGCTGGAAGCCATTTTCGGACGGTTTCAGCAGGTGGACGCCTCGGATTCGCGGCAGAAAGGCGGGAGCGGCCTGGGCCTGGCCATCTGCCGCACCATCGTTTTGCAGCACTCGGGCCGCATCTGGGCGGAACGCAATCCGGTCCGCGGCTCGACCTTTCGAGTCTTCCTGCCCTACCAGCCTGTGCCGGCGGAAACGCCCGGCACCGTATTCGACCGGGAAGCCGGCGAAGGCACAGTTCTGCTGGCGGACGCCAATGGCGCCACGCGCCCGCAGATTGCCGCGCAGTTGACGCGCCACGGCTACCGCGTGATCGAGACAGCGACCGTGGAGCACACCCTGGCCGCGGCTCACGAGGGCGTCCAGGCCATCCTGCTGGATACGTCTCTTGACGGGATGAATGGCTGGGAGATTCTTCCCCTGTTGCGGCGGCTTGACCCTGAGGCCAAGACTCCGGTGGTGCTGTTGAGCCTGGACAACCGGCACGAGGCCGGCGAGCTTGCGGCGCACGCCGAGGGATGGGTTGCCAAGCCGCTGGATGAGGATGCCCTCCTGGGTGAGCTGGCGCGCGTGCTCTGCGGACCCGGCGAGAAGGCTCGCATCCTGGTGGTTGAAGACGACAAGGACCTGGCCCGCGTAATCGGCGAGGTGTTTGCCCGCGACATGGTGACCGTCAAGCTGGCCTATTCTCTGCAGGAGGCCCTGGACGCTTGCTTTTCCTTCCAGCCCCACCTGCTGGTGCTGGACATCAGCCTGCCCGACGGGGACGGTTTCAACGTGGTCTATTGGCTGCGCCAGCACGAAAACCTGGCGCGGCTGCCGCTGGTGGTTTATTCCGGGCGCGAACTCTCCCAGGCGGAGCGCCGGCAGCTTACGCTTGGCCCCACACACTTTCTGACCAAAGCCCGTGTGCAACCGCAGGAGCTGGAAGCTCTGATTTTGACGATGTTGCGCAGTTCGCGTCAGATAGAGGAGGCCTATCCGCCTGAATCGCCGATTTCCAATCCATGATTGGATTCGAGGAAGTTTTTTTCGAGTGGAGTACAGGCCGGAAATTCACTCTATCGCAGAAACGCAAGTTGTAACCCGGACGTAGAACCTGGTGAACCGTGGCACGACGCATTTTGATCATCGATGACGAAGACGATATTCGCGAAGTTGCCGCACTCAGCCTGGAGACCGTAGCCGGCTGGGAAGTGGAGACAGCCAGCTCCGGCGCGCTGGGTTTGGCCCGCGCCATCGAGTACCAGCCGGACGCCGTTCTGCTGGACGTGATGATGCCGGGAATGGACGGCCCTACAACCTTTCGCGAACTGCGCAAGAATCCCGCAACCTCTCACATCCCGGTGCTGCTGCTGACCGCCAAGGTGCAGAGTTCCGATCAGCGCCGCTTCGCCGACCTGGGCGTGGAAGCGATTCTCTTCAAACCCTTTGACCCGCTGACGCTGGGGACCCAAATCGCCGATGTGCTGGGCTGGGAATAAGAGAGGCTGCGGTCATGGATTCCTCGCGTGAGCCCGAAGCGGGTCAGGCGGCCCTAAAAGAAGCACTCGACCGCATGTGGATCAAGTTTCTGCCGCAGATAAAGGAACGGGTTGCGGTTCTTGAGGCCGCTGCCGCCGCCTTTGCCGCCAACCGGCTCTCAGCCGAGGAGTGGGCAGCCGCACACGGGGCAGCCCACAAACTGGCGGGCACGCTGGGAACCTTTGGTCTGGACGAGGGCACAATTCTGGCCCGCGAGGCTGAGGTTCTCTACGCGGACACTTGCGGCCACGACCCGGTGAGCGCTGCGCGGCTTATTGAAATCGCTTCCAGGTTGCGCACGATCATCGAGAGCCGCATGTGAGGCGGCAAGGGAAAGAGATAAGCGGGATTCGCAACCAAATCGGGATGCCCATTCCTATCCAAACGGTTTGAAGTGAAAAACATAGTTACTTCCCTGCCGGTGAATGGGTATAGTGCGAACAGCGGTTCTCCAAAAGAAGAGGCCCCTTGGCGCAACGCAGACCCTTCATGATTCTCACGATTCTCCTGCTCTGCGGTTGCGGATGGGCAGCCGGGCTGGCTGCGCCCGTGGTGGGCGAGGGCGAGATGGGAGGGGTCCCGAAGATCGGTCTGGGCCAAGCCGTTGTCCAGCTGAACGGGCCGTGGAGGTTCGAGATCGGAGACTCACCGCGCGATCCGGCGACAGGCGGACCGCTTTGGGCCGAGCCGGGATTTGACGACTCAAAATGGGAAACCGTTGACCTGACACCGCCGAAAGGCACATTCGAACCATGGAGCGGAGCGTCAGGGTATGTTCCAGGCTGGACGTCCAGAGGCCATGCCGGGTACTCCGGCTATGCGTGGTACCGCATCCGTGTGAAGGTGGAAGCGCAACCGGGAGCGAAGCTGGCCCTGGCCGGACCGGCCGATGTTGACGACGCCTACCAGGTGTTCGGCGACGGAAAACTGATGGGCAGCTTCGGCGATTTCAGCGAAAAAGCGCCAGTGATCTCCTTCGCTCAGCCACGGATTTTCTCGCTGGGACAAGTCAACGGCAACTTAGCTTCGCAGGAACTGGTGCTGGCCTTCAGGGTATGGATGGGCACGCACACACTGCTGCAGCAACCGGAGGCTGGGGGTCTTCACAATCCGCCCCTGTTGGGGGACGCCGGAGCCATAGCAGCCAATTATCAAGTGCGATGGCAGAAACTGCTTGAAGCATACACGCCCCTGACATTTGAGGCGCTGATTTATGCGCTGGTGGCTTTGATGGCCTTCAGCATGATGCTGTTTGACCGATCAGACCGTGTATATCTCTGGGCGGGGACGCTTTTGCTGCTCACGGCCGTCGATTTCGCCCTGTCGGCGATCAGCTCGTGGACAACGTACCTCAATTTTCTGCTGCCGACCATCCTGCGAGACAGCTTCCTGACTCCACTCATCTGCGCCGGATGGGTGATGCTGTGGTGGGTCTGGTTCAGGCTGCATCGGCCGCCCTGGCTGCCGCGCGCCATTGACCTGATGACAGTGCTGTTGATCGTGGCCAACACCATCGACGGGGAGTTGTTGCTTCCCTTTGTCCGGCACTCCGTAGCGACCGCATTTCTTCCCGTCTCGCTGGTGCTGCGGGTGCTCTTTTTTGTCCTCCTGGTGTGGGTTGTTGCGCTGGGAATTCAGCGCAAGAAAACGGAAGGCTGGCTGGTCTTTCCCATCGTTCTGCTGCGCGGGCTGGGGCAGTTTCAGACGGAGCATTCGGCGCTGCATATCCAATCCAATGGCACTCCGCTTGGCCTGGACATCTCCGTTTCGCAGATATGCAACCTTCTGATGGCCGCAATCATTGGCTTTCTGCTGCTGCGGCGGCTGCTCATGTCTCTGCACCAGCAACGGCTGATGGCGCAGGACATCAACCAGCGACTGCTCAAGTCCGGGCAAGATCAATATCTGATGGCGATGGAGGTAAAGCAGGCGCAGGAGGTACAGCAGGTCATTCTGCCGGAAGCGCGCACGCAGTTGCCAGGCCTGCTGATCGAGAGCGAATATCGGCCCGCCCGCGCGGTCGGCGGCGATTTCTTTCAGATTATTCCGCGGCCACTCGACGACAGCCTGCTGATTGTCGCCGGAGACATCACAGGCAAGGGCCTGAAGGCGGGCATGCTGGTCGCGTTTCTGGTGGGAGCAATCCGCACCACGGTGGAATGGAGTGCCGATCCGATCGTTGTGCTGAAAGCGCTGAACCGCCTGCTGGTTGGGCGCAAGGACGCGCAAGCGACGTGCCTGGCCCTTCGCATCGGCGCGAACGGCGATGTTCTGCTGGCCAACGCGGGGCATATTCCACCGTATTTGAACGGCGATCCAATGCCCATCGAGGGCGCTCTGCCGCTGGGAATGAGCCTCGATATGGAATTGTCTATTACGCGCTTCAGGCTGGCGGAAGGCGATCAGCTGGTGCTGATGTCGGACGGGATTGTGGAGGCCATGGACGCTGCCGGAAATCTGTTCGGCTTCGAGCGTGTTCATGAGCTGGTGCGCAAGTCGAAGAGCGCCGCGGAGGTAGCCAGTGCCGCGCAGAAGTTCGGGCAGGAGGACGACATCAGCGTCATTTCAGTAACCCGCACCCATGCGATGAAACATGCCCTGGTATAACTGCGCACGCGGGCGTCTTCGGGTCGCAACCGGCACGATTTGATTGCCTGTTTCCCGGCGTCCGGCGTTGAACAAGCCCCCACCAATTACACTTTGTAGGGAATGCTTCGACCCGATACCTCTGCGCCCCAACTGGACTTCAGCTTTGAAGAGCCTCAAACCGCGCGCCGCATCTGGCCGGTGCGCGAGCTGGTCGGTGTGGTTCGCGAACTTGTGGAGCAGAAATACGGCGACGTCTGGGTCGAGGGCGAAATCTCCAACTTCCGGCCCGCTCCTTCCGGTCATCTCTACTTCACGCTCAAGGACGCCGACGCGCAACTGCCCGTGGTGCTGTTCCGGCGCCAGGCCATGTTGCTCCGCTTCCGTCCTGAAGACGGCCTGCATGTGCTGGTGCGCGGAAAAGTGAGCGTGTATGAGCAGCGCGGCCAGATGCAGTTGGTGGCCGAGACCATGGAGCCGGTGGGCGCCGGCTCGCTGCAACTGGCTTTTGAACAACTGAAGGAACGGCTTAAAGCGGAAGGCCTCTTCGATGCCGACCGCAAGCGGCCGTTGCCCGCATTTCCCCGCGCCGTGGGCATCGTTACATCGCCGACAGGCGCCGTGATTCGCGATTTCCTCAATATCGTCGCGCGCCGCCACTCGGGCCTCAGCGTGCTTCTCTTCCCCGTGTCTGTACAAGGCGACCAGGCGCCAGTCGAAGTGGAAGCAGCGATTGCCGCGCTCAACGCCTCCGGACTTGTCGACGTGATTGTGCTGGCGCGCGGNNTGCCTGTGGTCTCGGCCATCGGCCACGAGACGGATTTCACCATCGCCGACTTCGCCGCCGACTTGCGCGCTCCCACGCCTTCAGCCGCCGCCGAGCTCATCACCGAGGCCCAGCACAAGATTGCCGAGCGTCTGGCCAATCAGGCTCACCGATTGGAACGTGCGGCCAGCTTTCAATTCCTCCAGGCGCGGCAACGCCTGACTCGTTTGCCCGTAAGCCGCGCCGAAGCGCGCATCTCCGCGCTGTTGAGCCGTCTCGCCCAGCGGCTCGACGATCTGGCCTTTCGTCAGGAAGACGCGGTCAGCAGCAAGCTGCGCGAGCAGCAGCGTCATGTAGGCGAACTCGCCGCTGCTGTCATGCACCACAATCCGCGCTACGCTCTTGCCCACGCCCGCGAACACCTCGTCGCATGTTGCACGCGCATTGACCGCTCGCTGGAACGCACCTTGCAGCGCGCCGCTGTGCGCATCGGCGCACTCGATGCGCATCTCCATTCGCTCTCGCCGCTTGCTGTGCTCGAGCGCGGCTATGCCCTGGTGCTGAGTGCGGATGGCGCTCTGGTTCGCTCTGTCAGCCAGATAAATGGCGGCGATCAGCTCACCACACGCCTCGCCGACGGCGCATTTGCGAGTCGTGTCGAAACGACCTCTCCCAACAAGCTTGAAGCGACTTCATCCAGCAAACCCGCTTCCAGGCGAAACGCCTCAAGTAAAAAGCAAAAGAATTGAGACCATGACCTCAGCACCGGCACGCAAACTCTTTGGCACCGACGGGATTCGGGCCGTCGCGGGCGAATCGCCGCTGGATCCGACTACCATCTTCGCCACCGGCCTGGCGCTCGCGCACACGCTGCGTAAAACAGCCGCCGAACCCAAAGTCCTGCTGGGCCGCGACACACGCGAGTCCAGTCCGTGGATCGCCGCGACGCTTGCCGCCGGCTTGCGCAAGNNAACGGCATCAAGCTCTTCGGCGCGGACGGCTTCAAGCTCCCCGATGCCGTGGAATTGGCAATGGAAGAAGAGATCCTTCATCACGCCGCGACCATTCATGACGTGCCGAATCCAGAGAGCTTTCCGCTTGTCGAAGACAATCCGGCTCTTCAGGCGGACTACATTCAGTTCCTCATCGACTCTGTCCCTGGGCTTTCGCTGGGTGGCCTGCGCATTGTTGTGGACTGCGCCAACGGCGCTGCCGCAGCCGTCGCTCCAGAGCTCTTCCGGCGTCTCACCAGCGATCAATCAGCCGACGTCACGCTCCTCAACATCGCGCCCAATGGCCGCAACATCAATGACAATTGCGGTGCGCTTCATCCAAAGTTTGTGGCTGCGGAAGTGGTCGCACGCGGCGCGGACCTGGGTCTCACTTTCGACGGCGACGCCGATCGCTGCATGCTGGCGGGCGCTCATCATAACGTCGTCAACGGCGACGCGATCCTGCTGATGGCGGCGCGCGACTTGAAATCGCGGGGCCTGCTTACTGGCGATCTGGTTGTGGCAACCACCATGTCGAACATGGGACTTGAAGCAGCGCTCAAGCGCAGCGGCATCCGCATGCTGCGCGCTCCCGTGGGAGACCGCTACGTGCTCGAGCAAATGCTCGAACACCACGCTGCTCTTGGCGGCGAGCAATCGGGTCACATCCTCTTGCCGCACCTGGCCACCACGGGTGACGGACTGCTGACGGCGCTGGTGGTACTCGACCTGATTGCGCGCACCGGAAAGAGCATCGAGGCGCTCACCGCGGATTTGAAAGTTTTCCCGCAGGTGATTGTGAATGTGAAGGTGCGCGAGAAAAGGCCGCTCGATTCGATTCCTGCCGTCGTCGCGGCCATTCGCGCCGCGGAAGAGGAGTTAGCGGATTCGGGGAGGGTAGTCATCCGCTATAGCGGCACGGAAGCGCTTGCTCGCGTCATGATTGAAGCCGAATCCGAAGCCCTGATGCATCACCACGCCAATGCCATCGCCGACGCCATTCGCCAGGAACTCGGGGCTTAGCGAACTCTTCTTCAGCTAACTTGTTTGAGCTTGTCCGTCATCTTAGATCCAGGAGGATTCGCATGACACACGAAGATGCGGGTGCGGAGAAGTCTCCTGGCGATGCAGCCGCGCTTCAACCCGCAAGGCCCTCTTCAGGCGCACAGACGACAGCGCTTTCCGCAACCAGCAAAAGCCTTCTGCCTTGGCTGGTCGCGGTGGCAATGTTCATGGAATCGCTGGACACAACGATTCTCAACACGGCCGTCCCGACCGTCGCAGCGGCTCTCAAGGTCGGTCCGCTGAGCATGAAAGCCGTTCTCGCGAGTTATACGCTCAGCCTCGCCGTTTTCATTCCCATCAGCGGCTGGATGGCCGACCGGTTCGGAACCCGGCGTGTCTTTGCATCCGCTATCGGCCTCTTTACTCTTGGCTCGCTTCTGTGCGGCATCTCTTCCAATATTCATGTGCTCGTCGCCTGCCGTGTTCTGCAAGGTTGCGGCGGCGCCATGATGGTCCCGGTCGGCCGGCTCACGCTGGTGCGGACCTTCTCCAAGTCGGAACTCCTCAGCGCCATGAGTTTCATCTCCATTCCGGCGCTGGTGGCCCCGATGCTCGGGCCCATTGCCGGCGGTCTTATTGTCGGCTATCTTCACTGGCGGTATATCTTCTTTCTCAATATTCCCATCGGACTTATAGGGCTTGTTATGGTCTATCTTCATCTTCCCAATTACTTCGAGGAGGATGTAAAGCCACTCGACGTGGTCGGCCTCATCCTATTCGGTTCCGGAATTGCGTTGTTGTCGTATGTGCTTGAGATCTTCGGCGAACATACTCTCGGTACCGCCGAAGTTATAGGCTTGCTGGCGCTATCACTTCTTCTGCTTACCGGCTACTGGCTGCACGGACGAAGTGCACCGTTTCCATTGCTCAACCTTCCGCTGTTTCGCATCCGCACGTTCCGGGCCGCGGTGAGCGGAAGCTTCTTTTCGCGGCTGGGGATGGGCGGGATTCCATTCCTTCTGCCGCTGCTTTATCAACTGGGGCTTGGCTACACGGCTATTCAGTCGGGGCTTCTGATCATGCCCCAGGCGCTTGGGGCCATGGGCATCAAGGCGGTCCTCTCGCGGGTTCTCAACCTTCTTGGCTATCGCGGCGTGCTCATTTCAAACACCATCATTGTCGGCGTTCTGATGATGGGATTCGCGGCCATCGGCCTGCACACGCCGGTGTGGGTCATCGTGCTTCTTGCATTTGTTTACGGCGCTTTCTCTTCCCTGCAATACACCAGCATGAACACGCTTGCCTTTGCCGATACCACCGAAGCCGAGACCAGCAGCGCCAGTTCCATCGCCAGCACGACGCAACAGATGTCGATAAGTTTCGGAGTTGCGATTGCGGGCCTCACCACCGCGTTCTTTCTTCCGGCCACGCGTCATTCCGAGCCGCTCGAAGCAATCCGCGGGCTGCATAGAGCATTTCTGCTTCTTGGCGCTCTCACGATTCTCTCTACATTTGTCTTCAGCAGTCTGCGCAGTGGCGACGGAGACGGCGTGAGCCGGCACAAAGCAATTCACTCCGGCGAGTAATCGTGTTCTTCAGTATAAAAACTGCCGGCGACTGGACTAAAATTGAATCAGGGATTGTGGCTTTCCGTATCTTGTTTTGTGCGGCCGCATTTCCCACACAGCCAACACGGAGAGAACACTATGCCACTGATGAAGACATCCAACCCTGCGCTCGGCGAAAACACGTTTCGCAATGTTTCCGGCGGGGGGTACGGCGGCATCGTCGACGTCGCCGACCGCATGACTCTGAACGGGACGGTGAACAAGACCGGGATTCTGCTGGTTTGCGCCATCGCCACGGCGGCGTGGACGTGGCATGTCTTTCTCCAGTCGCACGATATGGCGGATGTGGCTCCGCTGATGATGGGTGGGATGATTGGCGGATTCGTATTCGCCCTGATCACCATCTTCAAGAAGGAGTGGTCGCCGGTGACGGCGCCGATTTACGCGCTGCTGGAAGGGCTGGTGCTGGGCGGACTGTCTTCGTTTCTTGAAACGCGCTATCCGGGCATCGCGATCGAAGCGGTGAGCCTGACCTTCGGAACCCTCTTCGTGCTGCTGTTGATTTACAGCACTGGCGTCATCAAGGTGACGCAGAAGTTTCGCATCGGCATTTTCGCGGCCACCGGCGGCATCGCGCTGTTTTACGTGCTTGAGATGGTGCTGCGAATGTTCGGCATCCAATTCGCCGCAATCAACGGATCGGGCGCGATCGGCATTGGCTTCAGCTTGTTTGTTGTGGCGATTGCAGCGTTGAATCTTGTGCTCGATTTCGACTTCATCGGACGGGGCGTACAAGCCGGCGCACCGAAGTACATGGAGTGGTACGGCGCTTTCGGGATCATGGTCACGCTGGTCTGGCTGTATTTTGAGATTCTGCTCCTGCTTTCGAAGTTGCGGAGCAGAAACTAGGAAATGCTCACTCACCGGTGCGGACGTGGACGTCCGCGTTACAGCCGGTCTACCACCCCTCGGACGAAGACCTGTCCGCGGGGACCCCGGTCTGGAGACCGGCGCTACTCTTAGAGATCGCGCCAGTTTGCGCCGAACCCCAGGTCGGCTACCAATGGAACGCTGAGGGCGACGACGCCTTCCATCTCGGTGCGGACAAGCGTTTCGATCGCGGCGGTTTCATCCGTGGGCACCTCAAAAAGCAGCTCGTCGTGGACCTGAAGGACCATGCGCGTTTGCAGGCCTTGCTCGGTCAGTTTGCGGTCAATCGCGATCATGGCAAGTTTGATCAGGTCGGCCGCGGTCCCCTGCAACGGCGTGTTGATGGCGGTGCGCTCGGCGAATCCGCGCTGGTTGGGATTGCGGCTCTCGATGTCGGGGATGGGCCGCATGCGGCCGAAAAGCGTGCGCACCGAGCCCTCGCGACGCGTGGCTTCAAGAGTTTTCTCAATGAATGCGCGAACGCCCTGGTAGCGCGCGAAATAGCGGTCGATGTAGGCGCGCGCCTCCTGCTGCGAAATGCCTAATTGCGCGGCAAGCCCAAACGGTGAGATGCCGTAGACGATGCCGAAGTTTACGGCCTTGGCGCGATTGCGCGTCTCCTTGTCCATGTTCTCGATGGGTACACCGAAGACTTCGCTCGCCGTCATGGCGTGAATATCGATGTTCTCCGCGTAGGCCTTCACCAGCAGCGGATCGCCGCTGAAGTGGGCAAGCAGACGTAGCTCGATCTGCGAATAGTCGGCGGAAAGCAGTTGCGTTCCTGGAGCGGCGGTGAATGCGGCGCGAATCTCGCGGCCCAGTTCTGTGCGGATGGGAATGTTCTGCAGATTTGGATTGACGGAAGAGAGGCGGCCGGTGGCCGTGGCCGCGGCCTGAAACGTGGTGTGGACGCGCGAATTGGAATCGGCCAGCAGTGGCAGCGCGTCAATGTAATTCGACTTGAGTTTCGAAAGATGACGAAACTCGAGCACCAGGCGCGGGACTTCGTTCCGCCCGGCCAACTGCTCCAACACATCCTGCGCTGTTGAGACGGCTTTGCCCTTGCCGCGAATGGCTGGAGCCGGCAATCCCAGATGCGTGAAGAGGACTTCGCCAAGTTGCTTGGGCGAGTTGATGTTGAAGCGGCGGCCGGCCAGCGAAAAGATGCGCTCGCCCACGCGCTCCAGTTCTATGGCAAATCGTTTTGACAAGCCGTCGAGCACGGCGGTGTCAATGCGTACGCCGGCCTGCTCCATGCGAAAGAGAACCGGCGCGAGGGGCAGATCGATGTCGCGATAGACGCGCTCGACGCCGGACTTTTCAATCTCAGCCTGCAAAACGGGGACCAGCGCGTGAATGGCAGCAGCGCCCGCGGCAAGCGTGGACGGAGCAAGTTGCCCATGACGCGCGGCAACATCTGCGAGATCTTGCGTGGCGTGCGTGGGATTGAGCGCGTAGGAGAGCAGCATGGTGTCGTCGACGGCGCCGCGCAATTCGACTCCAAGGCCGCTCAGAACATGGAGCGCCAGCTTCCAATCGTGGACCCGCTTGGGCACCGACGGATCCTCAAGCAGAGCTCGCAGCTCAGGCGTTAGCGAAAGGCGGAGAGCTGCCGCGGGCTCAGCGCAAACACCAACACTGGAGCGGGTTTTCTTTTCGGCTGTCTCGATGGCATCCAGCAGCGAGAAGTTCATGGGCTGCTGAGCGTCTTCGTCTTCTTCCGTTGCTTCAGGCTCTTTGGCATCGAGCGCGAAAGCGAAGCCCTGTGCTCGCGCAGCCGCGTAGAACGCGGCGCCCTGCTCCTCTGTCGGGTCTTCGATCAATTCAATGGCAGGGCCGATTTCAGAGGGCGCCAAGTCGCGCAGCATCGATGTGAACTCAAGCTCGGTGAAAAGTTCACGGCAGGCTTCGACGTCCGGCGGTTGCGTTTCCATCGCGGCCAGGTTCAGCGCGAGCGGCACATGGCTGTCAATGGTGACCAACTCCTTCGAGAGCAGGACGGCGGCGCGATTCTGCTCGAGCGACTCGCGATAGCTCTTGCGTTTGACTTCGGCGGCTCGATCTAGCACGGCCTCTACGGTGCCAAATTCGAGAATCAGGTCTACGCTGCCCTTGTCGCCGATGCCGGGCGCGCCGGGGATGTTGTCGACGGAATCGCCGCGGAGAGCCATCACGTCGACCACTTTTTCCGGAGGCACGCCCAGCGTTTCGGTCACTTTCGCGGGATCGAGAATCAAATTATCCTTCTGCGGATTGAGGATTTTCACTTGCGGTGTGACAAGCTGCATCATGTCCTTGTCGCCGGAGACGATGAAGACTTCATGCTGCTGCTCGGCGGCCTGGCGGGCAAGCGTGCCGATCACGTCGTCTGCCTCAAAGCCCTGGGCTTCGAGGATGGGGATGCGGAGCGCTTCGAGCGCGCGGCGAATGTAGGGAATCTGGCGGCGCAGATCCTCGGGCATGGCCTCGCGATTGGCCTT
>PLPU01000234.1:0-3992 GCA_003159975.1 Acidobacteriaceae bacterium | reverse complement strand
GGCCGGTGTGAACGCAATCGGAACCTCCAAGCCGTCGCGCAATCGCCTGCGCCCACTGAGCCTGCCACAACCGGCTGTTCACGATTGCAATGGCTCAGCGGCTTCGGGTGAGAGATTGAGGGATCTCTTGGACCAGAACCTCGATGACGAACTGCACCGTCAGATGCTTGCCTATGGTCAGCGCTACGACATTCAGACCGGGTTGCTGAATTACCAGTCGTTCCAGGAATCGCTGGCCGGGTTGCTGCGGAATGCGGAGCCTGGCCAGGAATTTGCGCTGGTCTGGATCGACCTGCTGAATTTGCGCAGGGAGTTCTCGCTGTGGGGCTCGAAGGGAGCAGAGGGCCTGGCGCGGCATGTGTCGAGTTCTTTACGCACCGCGGCAGATGCGGAGTCGCTTCTGGGCCGCTTCGGCGCTCGCTGTTTCCTGGCCGCGATGGCGGCTTCCAAATTTGACCGGGGAGACAGGGCGCGAATCCAGGCGCTGGTGGATGCGCTGGAGCCGTTGCGCGTGCTTGGCTCGGAGATCAAGCCGGAGGTAGCCGCAGGCGTCGCATTTTACCCCTCCGACACCACTTCGGCGGAAGACCTGGTGCGCTTCAGCAGCCTTGCGGCCGCTCGCGCGAGCTCGACCAGGAGCAGCGTGGTGATGACCTTTCAAGCCGAAATGAACAACCTCATCATGCGCGACCACCGGTTGGAAGTCGAGATGCACAAAGGCCTTGACCGGGGTCAATTCTGCACGTTCTACCAACCGAAGTTGAGTCTGACCACAGGTGAGGTGCTGGGCGCGGAAGCGCTCACTCGCTGGAGCCACCCGGAATGGGGCCCGGTGACGCCCACCGAGTTCATCCCGATCGCCGAACGCTCCCGGCTGATTCACCGCATATTCGACTTCAGTTTGCGCTCCGCGCTGAAGGACACGCAGCGCTGGCGCGAGATGGGATTGATTTTGCCAATCATCTCAGTGAATGCGTCGGCGGCCAGCGTGTACACCAAAGACTTTGTCCGCAATTTGCGCGCCACGCTCGTGGAGATTCCGATTGCGCCGACGATTCTGGAGATCGAGGTGACCGAATCAATGCTCTTCGATGACGAGGATCTGTTCACCCAGGTCGTTCATGAATTGCAGGACGCCGGGGTGCGTATCGTCATCGACGACTTCGGGACGCGCTACACCGGTTTCAACGTGCTCAAGAAGCTGACACTTGACGCAATGAAGATCGACCGATGCTTCATCCACGGCATTGACCGCTCGCAAGACATGCGGGCGCTTTGCCAGACCATAGTAGCCATGGCCCGGCAATTGAAGATGCGCACCGTGGCCGAGGGCATTGAGGAACCCGGCGAACTTGAAGTGATGCGGGAGATCGGCTGCGATGCCGGTCAGGGGTTCCTGTTTCAGCGCCCCATGCCGGCGGAGGCGTTTCCCGCGTTCCTGCGCGAATGGCCTGAGCGGATGCGGTCTTTCGGCTTTGTTGCCGGGTTCGAACAAACTGCTCTTAATCCGATTGCAAAAATGGCTTAGAGCATGAGGTGACCCGAGCCCACCGCGGCCTTGGATATAATGCTCACCAGTGCGCTGCGGCGCTGCCGATGCGCGATCTGGAGCTAGAGAATGACGTTTGACATCCAGGAGATCCTGGGTTTTCTCCCCCACCGCTACCCTTTTTTGATGATCGACCGGATCGTCGAATTTGAGCCACGCAAGCGGATTGTGGCCATCAAGAACGTGACCATCAATGAGCAGTTTTTCCAAGGCCACTTTCCCGGCTATCCGATCATGCCCGGGGTACTGGTGGTGGAGGCGATGGCCCAGGCCGGTGGCATCATCATGATGGCCGAGATTCCCGACCGCGACAAGAAGCTGGTGGTTTTTACCGGCATCGAGCGCGCCAAGTTTCGCCGCCCCGTGACGCCCGGCGACCAGTTGCGCATTGAGGTCGATGTGTTGTCGTTCCGCACGCGTGCGGGGCGCATTGAGGGCAAGGCTTACGTGGACGGAAAGCTGGCCTGCCAGGCCACGCTCACCTGCGCTGTGGTGCCCAGGGTGAACGAACCCAATCCTCCTTTGGACGCGGGGACGCCGGAGTGAGCGTTCATCCAAGCGCCATCGTCGCGCCGGGCGCCGTCGTTCCGGAATCCTGCTCGATTGGTCCCTTTTGCACCATCGGCCCGGAGGTGATGCTGGGCGAGAATTGCAAGCTCATTTCGCACGTGGTTTTGGACGGGCGCACGCGGATCGGCGCGCGCAACGTCTTTCATCCCTTCTGCTCGATTGGCGTAGCGCCGCAGGACTTGAAGTATGGCGGCGAGCCGACGGAAACCGAGATCGGCGATGACAATACCATCCGCGAGAGCGTGACCATCAGCCGCGGCACGGTGAAGGGTGGCGGCGTAACGCGGCTTGGCTCCAACTGCCTGCTCATGACGTGCGTGCATATCGGCCATGACAGCCAGGTGGGAAGCCATTGCATCCTGGCCAATGCGGCTACGCTGGCCGGGCATGTGATCATCGAGGACTACGTCACGCTGGGCGCTTTCTGCCCTGTGCATCAGTTCTGCATTGTGGGCCAATATGCCTTCATCGGCGGAGGCACGATTGTGACCCAGGATGTGTTGCCGTTTTCGCTTACCTCGGCCAAGCGCGAGAACAAGGCCTTCGGGATCAACAAAATCGGGCTTGCGCGGCGCGGCTTCTCTCCCGAGCGGCTGCAATTGTTGCAGAGAGCATTTCGGCTGCTGCTGACCTCAAAGCTGAATACCTCGCAGGCGCTGGAGAAGATCAGGGAATTGCAAGACGAGGATGCGGCGATTCTGGCGGCCTTCCTTGAACGCAGCCAGCGCGGGGTTATCAAGTAGCATCTAGGCACCGATCGAACAAGGAAAGGAAGTCGGTCATGCGGTGTAGGGGATTCCTACTTTCGGTCCTGCTTTCGGTTGGCACAGCCTCCGCCGTGCGCGCACAAAGTGCTTTGGAGGTGGACGCGAAGGCGATTCAGCAACATATCGACCATAAGGCTTTTCCCGTCTACCCGCCCATTGCAAAAGCCGCGCAGGTTGAAGGGACCGTGGTGTTCGACCTTCGGATCGGAACCTCGGGCAAAATTGAATCGATGATAGTAGTCAGTGGACCGCCAATGCTTCAACAGGCAGCGGCCGATTGCCTTAAGCAATGGACCTTCCGCCCTTTCGAGAAGGATGGGAGCCTGGTTGCGGCCCACGGCCAATACTCAATCATCTTCGTTCTGGGCGATTCGGCCAACACGACCGTTGGACATGGACCACGAGTCCCGCAGCAGGGGCAGATTCAAACCGTCGAAGTAAAAAGCGAAAATGCGGCATCGGGGCCAGATACCGTACTAAATGACAAGTTCGACGCAGTGGATAGCGCTTGCAAGAATGGCATCCTGTCTAAGCAATTCAATGATGACACCGTCTCAAAATGCCTGCGGGCTGCAGTATTGGCAGATGAGTTGCCGACGAACGCAAACTACATTGGCAAGCGGTCCGCCTTCGTTTACGCCGCAACAGCTTATGCCGATGTGGGTGACTTCAAAGGTGCATTGCTGTGGGCGGCGAAGGCCGTCGAAATCGTGAAGCTAGGCCACGACGGCAACTCCGGAAGCAGCGCCGCTTACTCCACCAAGGGAACGATCGAAGGGTTGATGGGCGATTATCAGGCAGCGGATGGCGACCTCTCATTGAGCGAGGATTTTGGCCGGAAGGAGGTCGTCTCAATGGGAGGCGATCCGAGCCTCCGGCAACATTATGCAACACCTCTTGTTCGTGACTTGCGCTACCACGCTCTGATACTTCAAAACCTGAATCGCCCCGAAGAAGCGCAGAAAAAGCTCGACGAAGCTGCTCAATTGATGAAATGAATCCTAGGAATCAAATGTCGATGGGTTTCGCACTATGAAGCTAGGCCTAATCGCCGGCAACGGGCGCTTTCCGTTTCTGCTGCTGGATGCGGCGCGCGCGCAGGGCTT
>PLPU01000516.1:1051-6297 GCA_003159975.1 Acidobacteriaceae bacterium | reverse complement strand
CTCACGATCTCCTCAGGTGTATTGCCTTCCCGGACTGAGCTGGATGTCCATGCTCCACATGCCTTCATTCAAGTTGAGCCAAAAGCCTGTGGCCGTTGATGACGCCCAGGCCCGTACACCCATCCCAACCTGGACCCGACGAATAACTGTGCGCGGCATCCGCGGCTCCAGCCGACCATTGGTTGTTTTTCCTGTCGTTGATGTTAGTGAAAACGTTTGCCCACGCTGGATTCGCAGCAAGGTGATACAGCGTCGGGTTCAGAAATCCAACTTGTTGACCAAGTCTCTTGTTGATCACTGCTATCAGTCCCGCGTACAGCGGTGCGACAGAACTCGTGCCGCCGATCGGCCCAAACGGAAATCCCGACGACGGGTCAATCACCTTCGTGGTTGGCTGTCCATAAAGCTGGATGATGTATCCGCTGTATCCACTTGCCTGGCCGGCAATGTCGGGGACCCCGCGTCCGGAGTGGCTGTCATTCACCGATTTGGGAATCTTCGCTTTCTTCTGCCATGCGGGAACCCCGGCTTGATTGGGAAATGTCAGGTCACTGACACCTCCGCCGGTAGCGCCCGCGGCATGCTTATGGGACGGTCGGCGGCCTCCGTCGTTCCACGTCCCGTGAGACAAGGGCAATAGCGTCGTATGCGTGCCGCCGCATGCGGTAACTCCTGGGTCGCTTGCGGGATAATTTACGTGGGCTGCGCCATCACCGACTTTGCAATCCGAACCATGATCACCGCTTGCGACCAGTACCGTGATCCTCTTGGCGGCAGCGTCCGCGAGAGTTTGGTTCATTGTGCGCACGGCCGCCATTGACCAATTCTTTTCCGCGCCGGACCAACTGCACGCAATGACGCTTGGTATCTTCCGGCCTGGTCCAGGACTTACTGCCGCGCTCATCGTGGCATTGAACCCAGCTTCACTGGGATCGCCAAAGTAGACAACAATCTCCGCACCCGACGCTATAGACGCGACGATATCAATGTCGAAGGTAGTCTCCAGGTCCTCGCTGCTTGGCCTGGCCAAAGTACCAGCCATCTTATTCTTGCGGGTAACATGCACGTCCGTGATAGTCGGAGTCTCGAGGCCAAGGCCGCTCAGAAAGGCGGCGACGTCGCTCAGTTGATATCCGCCGCCCAACTCGATGACCCCGATCGTTTGACAAGAAGCTTCAAGCGGCATGGGAAAGTGGTAGAGGTGGGCCACCTGGCGCGGCGTCAGGGCGACGCCACCAGATCGGCCGCCGGTAACGTGGGGGTGAGCAACCCGTCGATTGTCGAGACCGAGGACGCTTTCCACAATGCCTGCAAGCTCAGTGGGAAGATGAATGGACCCAACATGCCCAAGATATTCTTGCTTCGAATGCCTGTAGTGTCCCAAATCGACATGGAACGCACGGTTCAATTCAGAGCCGGTCCCCGAAACGGTGACTTGGCGGCGTTCCTGGTTTACCTCGTCAACGGCAAGACCATGTGCTTCGGCAAAGGCAATCACCTTGCCCAGGTCTTCCGGTGACGCGCCGTACAATTGCGCAAATTGTTCCGAAGAAATTGCACTCCGTTCATCCGGCGGTGTCTCTGTCCATGGTTTATGGTCCGGCATCGGCGCTTGGCCGGTGCGGCGCCTGACGTAAATCATCACAGAAATCTGTTTGTCCGGGTCCGCTGGCCCAACCCTTCGTGCCCCAGGTACGCACGTACGGTCGCTCCCTTTGAGAGCCCTGTAGTTCGCTGGAATCGCTTTCCCGTTTCGACGTTTCATCGTGCAGTGCACCTTCCGCAAGCTCATGCTGACCTTGCCAAATCTGCATCAGGAAGTTGATGCCGTTCCGCTTGGGGGAAAGCGAACTGGAATAGATGCTCCTAGCAACGACGGGNNGGAAACGCGCGAAGCTGGTTTTGGGAAATTGGTGGCTCTTGATTAGCTCATGATAGTACTAATGTAATCAATCGAATGTTACTAACAATCTTGGTGCTTGCACGGCACGATTGGAGGCGCTTAGCAGAGTCATCAGGTTCTCACCGAATTACGCTTGGGACTCCTGTAGAATCTAAGCACTCCCCAGGTCAAATATGGAGACTCTTTCCAAAATATCAATCGAGGATCTTCTGCGGCGATGCTCCGCCTCGGGCGACATCGAAGCCTGGGAAGAGTTTGTGCGGCGATTTCACCGCCTGATCGCAAAGGCGGTGTTGCGCACCGCGGCCAGATTCGGTGATTCGTCAAAGGGAACCGTCGACGACCTGATCCAGGAAACCTATTTCAAGTTCTGCTCCCAAAATCGTCATATTCTCCGTAACTTCGACCATCGACATCCAGGCGCATTCATTGGTTACCTGAAGGTTCTGGCAGCCAATGTAGTGCGCGATCACTTCAAGTCCGCTTATTCGAAAAAGCGCGGCGCGAATCAGGTGGAAGGCATGGCGGAAGGTTTCATCCCCCCTGCCAGGAAAGACAGCGCAGGCAGTCTGGAATCCATCGAACGCGGTGTCCTGATCGGGGAAGTAGGGAGACACCTTGCACTCTTCGCTGTAGGACAGGATCGGGAGCGGAACAGCAACGTCTTCTGGCTTTATTACCGTGTAGGGCTGTCGGCGTCGGCCATTGCGGCTCTGCCGGGAATCGACCTTACGACAAAAGGGGTGGAAAGCCTCATCCTGCGCATGACCAGAGAATTGCGAGAACGAATGACAGCCCCCAAGCCGGCTATCAATGTATCGGTGCGGGACGCAGGCAAAGGGATTCTGCCTTCAGAGTCGTTTTAGAAAGGAGAGATAAGTTTGGGACCCCACTTGAACGACGGCCAGATCGAGGAGCTTTTCCGCCCCGCGTGGAACGGGAATGCGGAATCGCCTTTCGATCGAGGAGCGCTGGAAGATATCCAGGCTCATCTGAAGACCTGCGACAGTTGTCGGGAGCGAGTGCTGGCACAACAGAGAGTGATGGAGCAATTGGCACTTCTCAAGTCGAACGCGCCCGTATCGCCCGGTCTCCTGTGTCCGCCAGATGGTGTGTGGATCGAGGTTGCGGCCGGAATCGCAAATCCCGATGCGGAGAAGTACTTGAGCCACGCAATGAATTGTGACCATTGCGGACAGTTGCTGAATCAGGCTGCGGGAGACTTCGATGAAGAGTTGACCCCGCAGGAAGAGGCCCAGATTGCCAGCCTGGCAAGCTCGACGACTGCCTGGCAAACGAAAGTAGCGGTCAGGCTCCAGGGCATTCAAGCAGTTTCACCGGCTGGTTCCGCTCCGAAGCCCGGGTGGTCTTCCTCAATGGTGGCCTTCCTCACACCCTCCCGCCTGACCCTTGTTGCGGCGCTCGCCGCACTGATCCTGCTTGGCATCGGGGATTATCGGTTGACGGCGCGTCTGTCGTCCCAGTCCCTTCAGGCGTCTGCCGACGTGAACCGTCTGCAGCGGGATGTCGATCTTGAAAGAGCGCAAATCGCGGAATTGACCGCGCAGTTAAACAAACCTGCTCCCTCCGCTCCGCAACCGGTTCAGGAAGCGAACGTCGCGTCTCTGACACTCGACTCGGGGCTCTCCCGCGGGACTGGGGAAATGAAGCGTCTTTCCGTTCCATCCGGCGCAGGCATTGTAAGGATTACGCTCCACTCGACCGGGAACCCCGACGGCGTGATGCGCGAGGAATTGCTTACTGTCGACCGGCGTAAGATATGGTCGCAGGAACTGCGGCCGTCGGACGCCGAGAGAAGGAGCGGCAGCTTGACGCTTTTAATCCCCGCATATCTCTTGACACCGGAAGACTACCTCATCGTTCTGAGCCGGGAATTACCCGACGGCCCGGAGCAAGTTGCAACCTACTCCTTTCGCGTCCCCCGGTGAGCGACGTAAATGACGGCGACAACCAAACGCGATTGGACTGTCCTGCTCTACACCATGGCGGACCAGCACGCTTTGCGGGGGTTTGCGAACGATACTCTTCTGGACATCTGCCGGGCATCCGGACACTGCGGAGTGAAGACCGTTGCCCAGGTAACCTTTCACTCGTCCGTCGTCCATCCGATTCGCCGATATGATTTCGAGTACAAAGTCTCAAGTAGTCGAAAGACCGACGTTCAAAACAAGCTCCAGTACGTTCCGCGCAAGAACATCAGCCCGCGGCGAAACCTCGTGGAATTCCTCGAATGGGGACGCCGCCGTTATCCGGCAAAGCGCTACTGCGTAATCCTGCAGGGCCATGCATGGGGAGTCGACTACGCCATGCCATCCTTCAAGCTGACGAATGAAACGCGAGAACGCGACCGGCATCCGCAGTATCGCCTCATTCTGGGAAGCCCGCGATCGAAGAATCATCTCAGCAACAAAGAACTGCAAAGCGCCCTCACCAGCGCATCCGCCCAGGGAAAGATCCACTTGCTCGGAATGGACTCGTGCCTGATGAGCATGGCGGAGATTTGCTACCAGTTGCGCCAATGCGCGGATTACGTCGTCGCTCCGGAGGGTCTTGGCCCCATCCGTGGGTGGCCGTTCTATTCCATCCTGACAAAGTTGAATCAACAGGCATCAATGGAGCCCTCGGCGCTCGGAGCCACCGTCCTGGACGAATATTCTTCCAGGTATCGGCACTGGAAAGGAGATGTAAAGCTCACCATTTCCCTTTGTTCGCTTCGCTACTCCGGCGAATTGATGCGCGCCATGCAAGTCCTGGTTCGATCTCTGCGCGATGGACTTCAAGTAGAGGACCTTTGCTCCGCCATCGTCAGCGCCCGCCTGCGATGCTCCTTCATTCGTATTCCAACCTACATCGATCTCACCGATTTCTGCCGGCAATTGAAGCGCGAACCATCCGTCCATCCGGAGTCTCCACTCTACCGGGCATGCGACCGGATTGAAGCCGCTTTGAAGGGGAGATTTGTAGACAAAGTGGCTCTGAAACGAGGAAGGACCGATGTCTTCGGGCTCTCCATCTATTTCCCAAAGTGGCGGATCGGGGGTAGGAAGCGCGCTTCCAAATGGTGCCAACTGCCGTGGACAGACCCCATGGCCACTCCGAATACCTTTGAGGAGGGCGCAGCCAAGATTCATACCGCATACACCGATCATGAATTCGCCGACCTGTCGGGTTGGAAGGCGTTTCTTCTGGAATTTCTCAAGGCCCGGCTCATTTCGTGATCGGCCAGGGCGGATTACGGAAGGCGCCGCGCAGTTGAAGATCTCAAAATCAAAAACGAAAGAGGATGATCCCAATGCCGAAAGCTACCCAAAAGACCACCACC
>PLPU01000516.1:0-1028 GCA_003159975.1 Acidobacteriaceae bacterium | reverse complement strand
CGCCGCTCCCCGCTGCCCGCGTAGACCTGTGCGCTGCAGCCGTGGGGACACCGTTGGGATTTCGCTATAATTCGCACAAGATGACGCCGCTCAATCACGACATGGCCGGCAGGCCATTGCGCCTACATTCCTTGTTTTGCGTCTTTGCGGCACTGCTGTCTCTTGTTCTTCTCGGTGTGTTCGTTCCTTCGCGCGCCTGCGCAGCCTCTTCTGCCGATTCGCCACGTGCCGCGGTTGAGCTTCACCCTGCTCATTCCATCTCCGAAACTGTAAGCACCGGTACCCCGATCCATTATTGGTTCGCAGCGGACCGCGACGCGGTTTTTCGCCTTGGCCTGGAGCAGCACGACATGAGACTTCGGGTTACGGTGGTCCGGCCTGATGGCGTCACGCTCCTTGAACGCTCGACTCCACTCTCCGGGCTCACATCCATCGTGGCCGCGACAACTCTCGCGGGAACATATTCGGTCACTGCGATCCCCGAGCAGATTGACGGCCGCGCGCGGCAATTCTCCATTTGCCTCGAAGAACTCGCCCCCCTGAGCCCTCGCCTGTCCACTGAACTGTCCGCCAGCGCCGCTCTTGAGGCCGGTGACCAGCTTTCCTCGCAATGGACCGAGTCGAGCTTTGACCAGGCTCTTGCACGATATAGAGAAGCGGAGAATGCGTGGCGTCGTGCCGGCGATGTGGAGGAAGCATCCAGCGCTCTTGTCCGACAGGGGGGCGTTCATGCGATTCGTGGCCAATTCAAGGCAGCATTGGCGTCGTATCAGGCGGCCCTGAATCTGGTTTCCAATGGACCCCGTGTTGATCGCAGGATCGATATCCTCAACTCCATGGCCGCTCTCGCGCTGACCTTTGACGATATCGAAGAGGCAAAGAAGGATGCGGAATCCGCGAATAGCCTCAGCCTGTCGAATTCCTATCAGGATGGCCGGGGACGTGCGCTGTCGGTGATGGGTGGCGTGGAATTGTTTTCGAACAACAACCCGCTGGCCCAATCGTATTTGGATCAGGCCATGTCAATT
>PLPU01000428.1:0-3562 GCA_003159975.1 Acidobacteriaceae bacterium | reverse complement strand
AATAGGCCCCACCCTCACAGCAGTGACCTGCTTGCCGACACAGTCAAGCGTGCCGTTCTCTGTTACCAATCTGCAGGCCGCATCCGCCGGCAACGCCGCGGCGGGCGTGTTCACCAACAGCAACTTCACCAACTATGCCGATTCAGCATACGGTTCTTTGTTGGTCACCAATAACTATGGTTTGATTGGAGGCCGCGACGTCGAATCCGACGATGATTATCGCTACCGCATCAACCTCTGGATTCAATCAAAAGGCGGAGCCGCAGAAGCGGACCTTCGTCTCGCGGTTCTTGTACTCCCTGGAATCCAAGATCTTGATTCTGTACGACAGGCTGGCGCCTTCCTCTTAAAATCATCCTTATCCACGAAATGACAATGCCTTGCTCCCAAGATGTTGGTGCGCCTTGCTATGCCGCCATCGGGCCAGGGGTGACCGCGCTCAATGCGCCGCTACGCAGAGTGTGCCGCCACAGAGGGCCGCGGTAATTCCCTGCCCCTCCGTAAGCGTGAAAATCCTGTCTTCCGCGGGAAGTTTCACAGTTTCCTTCACGCCCGAGGGCCAGTGAATCTCCGCTGTTCCCGCGTCGGTGGCGTCGCCAAGACCAAAATGAAGCCGCCGGTCGTTCGAGGAAATATAGCTGCCGCTGGCTAGAACATCCTGGCGCATCCGCATGCCGTTGGCCTTCAGGTAAACCGTTGCGCAGGTCGCGTCGCGCGGGCTCTTCGGTCCCCCGACCAACCGCAATTCGACCCAGTGATGATGATCCGGATTGACATTCCTCAACAGCGTAGGTGGCCCATCGATCGGATTGATGATCACATCGATCTTGCCGTCGTTGAACAGGTCGCCAAAGGCCGCTCCGCGCGCCGGAGTGACTACCGCCAACCCTGAGCCCTTCACCGCAGGGACATTTGTGAATCTCTTCCCTTGGTCGTTGTGAAACAGCAGCGGACGCTCGGCAAACGAAGTGCCCCATTCGTGCTGGTCCACCTGAGGATAGACATGCCCAGCGACCATGAAAAGATCCAGCCAGCCGTCGTTGTCGTAGTCGATGAACCCATCGCCCCATCCGACGAAGGGAATCGTGGTCTGCGCAATCCCAGCCTTGTAGCTCACATCGGTAAAGCTTGCGTCGCCGTCGTTGTGGAAGAGCACCTTGTAGTCATCGCCGAAGTCGGTCACAAATAGATCGATCAGTCCGTTGTTCTCGTAGTCGCCCGCCGCAATGCCCATCGAAGCAATCTCGCGGCCATCCTTGTTCAGCGCGAATCCGGAGATGTAGCTTTGGTCGTCGAAGGTGCCATCTCCCTTGTTGATGTAAAGGAAGTTGGGTTCTGAATCGTTGCCAACCACCAAGTCCGGCTTGCCGTCATTGTTAATATCCACAAAGATCGCCGTGAACCCATAGTAGCGATCCTTGTCCTCAACGCCGGCCTTCACCGTTACATCGGTAAAGGTTCCGTCTCCGTTGTTATGAAAGAGATGGTCGGGCTCGCCGATCAGGCCCCTGGGTCCGCAATTCACCGGCACACCACGATAACCACAGTTCGCGAACCCCACCGCTTTGCTGCCTGAAATCGGCAGGTTATCCCGGTCGAAGTGCACATATCCGGTCACATACAGATCCAGCCGCCCATCGCCGTCGTAGTCGCCCCAGGCTGAGCCAGGAGACCAATTGCCCAATGCCACACCTGCCCTTTCGGCCACATCGGTAAAGGTTCCGTCGTGATTGTTGTGGTAGAGCCTATTCTTGCCGTAGTTCCCCACATAGATGTCTGGCCAGCCGTCGTTGTCGTAGTCGGCAACGCTCACACCATAGCCCCATCGGTCGTTCGTCACCCCCGCCTTGGCGGCCACATCGGTGAACGTTCCGTCGTGATTATTGTGAAACAACGCGGCATGGGGAGGTTCTTCCTTACCGTCCAGCGCGGCGAACGTCGAGCCATTGACCAGGTAAATATCGAGCCATCCGTCATTGTCGTAGTCGATCAACCCGACGCCTGACCCGTTCGTCTCCACAATGAAGTCCTTCTCGNNCCTGCGGTAATGGGCCGCTTCTGCTCGTCGTAAACCGGAGCAGCGCCCAAACCTCCGGCAATGCCGCTCATACCCTGCTGTTGATGCGCCGGTGCCGGCGCTGATTGGGTTCCGGGAGCTTGGGGCTCAACTGCTGTGGCGATCAGGACGGTTGTAGAGGGAGCGCTCCCGCTTACGCGGCTTGGCGGTTGAACATGCTGCGCCCGGCAATCAGCGGGAATCGATAGAACCAAAATCAGGAAGCCGGCAAAGAGTCCGCGGACATGCAACAACGAAAAACCTCCACGGCTTGCAGTGTATCGCAATCGGTTGATCCACTGTCGGATAGCCGCCCGTGCTCAGCGAAACCGCATGATCTCGGAGGTGTGCCGGCGAAACTCATTCCCCCCGTTTCACCTGGATAGATCTTGATCCAATGGGTTCGAATTGACGTATGCAGAATGCGATTTGACGTGATTGATGCAATTGCGGCCGTCTGTGGCATCGGCATGTGGCAATCGATGCGGTTGCGGGCTTTCTTGCTTCCAAGCGTGTCCGAGACACCGCAGCTTTGCCATCGATGGCTGCCAAGACGGCGATCCGAATACTCCGCCGCATTGCGTTCGCGGTGATGCACATCATGACAGGTGGATCAAGACATGGCCGGCGACGACCGATAGCAGCGGCTCCTCTTCAGAGGGCCGACTTGATTTCCATGCACATCCGGCTTCTCGACCGAATCAACAGGCTCTCGAGCGAAGCACCGGTCCAACGGCTCGTCAGGGCGATACGTGAACGCTGGAGCTAACCTATCACGCTGCGCTCCGTTGTGATATAGAGCGCAAAGGTCGACTTGGCGATCGCGATTGAACTTCGCCGGATCGAGAATTGCGCTTCCCGGCTCCGCAGACCTTGTGGCGCTCCGGCCCGTTTCGCGCTCAATGTGAGCCGCCCCCGCCCAATGGCAGTTCCCGCAAGAGATGCCTGTTTCCAACCTACTTTTATCGAATAGAGTGGTCTGTGGGTCCGGCGAAAGAGCCTGATATAGGTCGCGTGGCACTCAAGACAACGCGGGGCCACATGGCGAGCGAAGTTTGCTGTCCCGTCCTTGTAACCCGGACTGTTGATCCATTGGTTCCATCTGACCAGTAGCTCACAGGCACTTCGTATAATTCATTGACCGCCGAGTAAAGATAAGTCCGGCCTCGCCGCTCGAAGCCCATAACAATGTCTATGCGTTCGCTACGCGTGAGTTTCTGTGTGCCCTTTTCAGCAATAGCGGTCTGATAAAAGTCGCCGTTTTGAATGTCACACTTGAAAAACAGGCGAGGATCTTCCTCCGTTGAAGTTGAAGTCTGGATCATCAGACAATTGCTGCCATCCTCGAAGTATCCAAGAATCGGATCCTTGCTGGGCAGTTGCGACGTAAGTGAGTGCGATGTATGACTGTAGGAGAGCGCTACGTTCTTGTGGTACTGCATGCAAGCTTCGTTTCCAACATATCCGTTCTCGTGCTCATGCCATGATTCGCCTCCGCGGAGAGGC
>PLPU01000288.1:0-3650 GCA_003159975.1 Acidobacteriaceae bacterium | reverse complement strand
ACAGCGTGTGTCTCAGGCAGGTTCTGGCAGGATGTCCCATCGCGCTCTACCAGGTACGCAATCGCGTCCATCCGTAGCGCGTCGACACCCATGTCCAGCCAGAAGCGCATGGCCTTCAGAACCTCTTCCATCACCAGGGGGTTATCGAAGTTGAGGTCGGGCTGGTGCGAAAAGAAGCGATGCCAGTAGAAAGCCTTGGCCGTCTCGTCCCAGGTCCAGTTGGACTTTTCCGTGTCGGTGAAGATGATGGAGGCGTCCTTGTAAAGCTGGTCCGTTTTGGACCAGACATACATCTCGCGCTGCGGCGAGCCCGCCGGCGCCATGCGGGCAGCCTTGAACCAGGGGTGTTGATCGCTGGTGTGGTTGATGACCAGCTCGATCATGACCTGTATATTGCGCTGGTGAGCGCCCTTCAGAAACGACTTGAAATCGTCCAGGGTTCCATACGACGGGTTGACGTCGACGTAGTTGGAGATGTCATAGCCGTCGTCGCGCAACGGCGAGGGAAAAAACGGCAGCAGCCAAATGCAGGTGATCCCGAGATCCTGCAGGTAGTCGAGCCGCGAGATCAAGCCGGGGAAGTCCCCGATCCCGTCCCCGTTTGAGTCGGAAAAGGCTCGGACGTGCAGCTCGTAGATGATCGCGCTCTTGTACCAGAGGGGATCGGTTGCGCTTGCCGGCTTTTTCACGCTTTGGCTCTCCAATGTGTTTGGATGCAAGTTTTCCGCCCACTGTTGATCGAGGATCGGGATTGAACAAACTGCGGAAAAACTCGTTCCACTGAGATACTTCCAGGGTTCTGTTTCAGTCCTCCACCGGCGAAGCTGACCCACGGGAGATGAAACAGCCTCAGACGTTCTTTCTCCCGGAGGGAGAAGCCGGGTGCCCCATCCTTGCGACGTGCATTCGGTCGCAAGGGTGGGAAGGCACGGACCTTGACGTCCTTGCGCATTTTCAACAACATACGGCCTCGTTTCTTTTTTGGTCACCCACCGGCTTTGCCGACCCACGGGAGATGAAACCGCGGGTGCCCCATCCATCGAGCGTCTTTTTGCTCGATGGGTGGGAGANNCCTGTTTCTTTTCAGGGCATGACTTCGGTCGTGCCGATAAAGCCCATAAAATGAGTCGGGCTGTAGCCCCTGCGTGATGCTCCTGGGTCCCCGAAAACGAAAACAGGCCTCTTCCCGCTACCTGTTGAAGCCGTTTGCGACCCGCCGCGGTGACCCACATCACGGCAATCCCCTCTCGCCGGGCATAGAGTAACTCGGGCTTTCAGAGGTGTCTTGGTTGGCTCCAGACGAGCTCGGCCGATGGCATCGCAAGCACAGGCAAGCGATCCATTTCGCCCCGTGCCGCAGCCCAGGACAACCTTTGTTGTGCCGGAAAGAAGCGTCGTATGAGCGAAACAAAGTTGGACCGAGGCATCCTGCGAATCGACGAGGACGAATGCAAGGGTTGCGGCCTCTGTGTCGAAGCCTGCCCGCCCAAGGTGATTCGCTTGAATGAGCACCTGAATCACTCCGGCTACCGAACGGCAATGTACGCGGGCGCGGGCTGCACCGGTTGCGGCATCTGCTTCATGGCGTGCCCCGAGCCGGGCGCCATCACCGTGCTGCGTGCCGTCAATCGCCGGTCGGCGGACATGATTCCTCCCATCGCCGGCACAGAAGGAGCTGCCCCATGCGCAAGCAACTGATGAAAGGCAATGAAGCGATCGTCAAGAGCGCTATCCTCGCTGGCTGCCGCGCATTCTATGGCTACCCCATCACTCCGGCCAGTGAAATCACCGAAGCCGCCGCCCAGTTTCTGCCTCAGGCGGGCGGTACGTTTTTGCAAGCCGAAAGCGAAATAGCGGCCATCAACATGCTCTACGGCGCCGCGTCCGCCGGCGTTCGTTGTATGACCGCGTCGAGCGGCCCGGGCATCAGCCTCATGCAGGAAGGCATCAGCTACATGGCTGGCGCGGAGCTCCCGTGCGTCATCGCCGACATCACCCGCGGCGGACCCGGCTTGGGCAACATCGCCGCTGAGCAAAGCGACTATCACCAGGTAGTCAAAGGCGGCGGCCACGGCAACTACCGCACCATCGTTCTTGCCCCGCACTCCGTACAGGAGATGGCCGATCTAACTGCGCTCGCCTTCGAGCTGGCCGACCGCTACCGCAATCCCGTCGTCCTGCTCGCCGACGGATTCATCGGGCAAATGATGGAGCCGGTGGAGTTCCCGCAGCAAGCCGTCGCGCCCCATCTGCCCGAATGGGCTGTAGCCGGCACAGCCGAGTCGCGCGCCAACCTGATCAATTCGCTCCATCTGGATTGCGACGAGTTGGAAGCCCATAATCGCGATCTCGAAACAAAATACCTCTGCGCCGAGCAGCTTGAAACCCGAGCCGAAGAGTGCCACACCGAGTACGCTGAGATTGTCCTCGTGGGTTACGGGATCGTAGCACGAATTCTAAAAGCCGTAGCATCCGAAGCGCGCGCCGCCGGAATCAATGTCGGCGTGCTTCGCCCCATCACCCTCTACCCATTTCCCAAACTGCATTTCCAGCGCATCGCGCAGCACGCGCGCGTCTTCATCGTTGTCGAAATGAGCAACGGCCAGATGATCGAAGATGTGCGCCTCGCGCTCAACGGAGCCCGCCCGGTCGAGTTCCTCAGCCGCGTCGGCGGCAATGTGCCCACGCACGAAGAGGTCCTGAGGCTCGTGCGAAAACTGGCTGTCGAACACCAGCCGGCATCGCAATCGGAAGAACAGCAGGTGATCCATGTCTAATGAATTGTCGAGCGAATTGATCCCCGAAGACTGTGTGCTGACAATCCTTGATTCTGACCTAGATGTGCGAAAGGGCACGACTTCAGTCGTGCCGCACACCTCCTTAAATGAGAGAGAGGGGGCTTTAGCCCCCGTACAGCCCGCTCTCAGGACCGCTCAGAATGAGACCTCTGTCAGCAATCCCGAATATGCCGTAGCACACGGCCGCGCCAAGTCCTTCTACCAGACCTATGAGCGCAAAGCGGATCTGCAACACCAGACGCACTATTGCCCCGGCTGCGGCCACGGCGTTGTGCACAAGATGCTCGCCCGCGCCATCGACGAGTTGGGCATACAAGACCGCACCATTCTTATCGCCCCGGTCGGCTGCTCGGTCTTCACCTACTACTACTTCGACGTGGGCAACATCCAGGCCGCGCATGGCCGCGCCCCCGCTGTCGCCACCGGCGTCACGCGCAGCCGTCCGGAGAGCATCGTCATCGCCTATCAGGGCGACGGCGACCTGTCGGCCATCGGCTCGGCCGAGATTTTGCATGCCGCCAACCGCGGCGAAAACATCACGGTGATCTTCGTCAACAACGCCATCTACAGCATGACCGGCGGACAAGCCGCGCCCACCACGCTGCTCGGCCAAAAGAGCACAACCACGCCAGGCGGCCGCAACGCCGCCAATGAAGGCTATCCGCTCCACATGAGCGAACTGCTCGCCACGCTCGAGGCTCCGGTCTACATCGAGCGCGTGGGCCTCGGCGACAACAAGCAGATCGCGCAGGCCACGCGCGCCATCCGCCGGGCAGTCGAAAATCAAACGCGCGGCCTCGGCTTTTCGCTGATTGAAGTCCTCTCCCCCTGCCCGACCATCTGGAAGATGCA
>PLPU01000460.1:0-4827 GCA_003159975.1 Acidobacteriaceae bacterium | reverse complement strand
TTACTGAGCGGCACTTTCCCCAAAACATTCCCGTTATCAAAAAATGTGATCAGCCCGGTTGGCATTCCCTGTCCGGTTGGCCCGGTCACGGTCGCGTTGAATCCAAAATCCATGCCATATTGCCAACTGCTCACGCCAACGTTCAGGGTGGTCGTGCTCACCTCGGGCGTGATGTTCACTGCAATCGGATTTGAATCGCTGCCGGCAAACGTACCGTCTCCCGCAAACCGCGCCACCAGGTTGTAGGTCCCGCCCGGCAGGTCCTGAATGCTGAAGTTGCCGGTGGCTGCTGACCCGCCGCTCCCTGCAAGAGGAACAGCGGCGATCACCCCCAGGCTGTTAGGCAGATTTCCCCCTTTGGCAATCAAAGAAATGTTTCCCGTTGGCGTCGCCGTCGTCGTATCCCCCGCCAGCTTCTGCACGCTTGCCGTCAAGGTCGCCGATTGCCCGTGAGCCAGTGTGATCGAATTCCCCGCCGGGCTGGTAACCAGCGTCGTCTGCGTCCCCTGGAAGCCCGCCTCCGCGGTCACCCAGTTCGTAACCAGGTTGGCCGCATCCACTGACCCCAGCCCGCTGGCGAGGTCATAGCCCGGTGTCGCGTCGTACCCCGTAACATCCGGATATCCAGGCACCGAGTTGTTCCCCGCCGTAATATCGTGAAAACTGCAAGCCGCCGGGGTTAGCGTCGTTGGAACAGTCTCATTGCTTGAGTTGCACCCTGCGTACTGTTCCGTCGCGGCCAGCGAATAGAGTTGGTAGTTAGCCAGTCCCTGCCGTCCATCCACGCTCGCATTCCCAGAAGCAACCGCCGACTTCACCTTCTGGTTCACAACCGCCATGATCCCCGCAAAGGCCGGCGCAGCAAACGAAGTCCCGCCCGCCTCATTCTGGAAAGTATTCTGCGTCATCGCTCCCGCCGTGAGTTGGCAATCGGGGATCGAGGCCGTCGTGGTAAAGCAAAAAAGATAGCCATCGTGGTCCGCCGACGACGCCAGCGATACATCCGGTATGCCCCGCGGGCTCACTCCCGTCTGTCCCGGCAGGCTATAGCTTTCGAGCACGTTCAGTCCCGTCACCGCCAGCGTTTGCCACGGCGGCGTCGCGTAAATCGAGCTCACCCCGCCGCCCACCGCCGAAAAATAGGGCGGGTACAGGCCTGCGGGCGGACACCACAGGCTCCCCGGACAGCTATCATTCCACACCATCTCCGGAATGTACCCCGTCGCCGAACTCAGATTTGCCGCATTCGTGGTATTCCAGAACGTGCTTACGCTGGCCCCATTGACCGTTTCATCAAACTCCGTCCCGCCCACCGCAGTCACATAAGGGCTCGACGCAACCCCATTCACCGCTGCCACGTTTCCGAAATTGTCGTAGTCCGCGCCCGGACTCGCGCATCCCGCCGCGCCCGCATCGCCGGCAGCCGCAAAGATGCTTATGCCCTGCGCAGCGCCCTGCTCCCACACTTGATTCCAAAGAGCACTTTGCGCCGACCCAAGGTTCGCCTCGCAGTTTCCAAAGCTGATACTCATAATCTGCGCCAGGTTCTGGTCGACGATGTAGGCTGCCGACAGTTCCGCTGGATCGCTCACAAATTGCGGCGCAGTCGCCACCACGTCGATCATTGCTCCCGGCGCCACTGCCGCAGCCCATTCCGCGTCGATTGTCGCCTCCGCGCCAAGCCCGAGGAACACATCGAAACCAGGATCGAGGCCATTCTCAACCATGGTGGGCAGATTCGCGGGCAGCCCGAAGAGGTTTTGAAATGCCGTCACGTCCGCTGCGGCCACATCCGCTTCCGCCACAATCGCAATCGTCTGGCCGGCGCCGTTCATGTTCGATTTATACAGCGGCAAAAGATCGTAGATCGTCACAAAATCGCCGGGGGTAATCGCATGCGCTCCGCTCCACGACGCGGTGATCAATGGCGAATTCTGCACGTTTGAATGCACCAGCAGTGGCTTGCTGAAGAAATCGTGCAACGGCACCCCAGCCACCAGCGGAGCCAGCGCCGCAGGGATAGAAATGTCGGTAGCGTTCGCGATGTGCGTCTCGCCCCCAACAGAGTATCGCCTCATCTGCGTTTGGAAAGCCGCATTGATTTGTCCCACGGATCCAGAGAACTCAATCCACAACCCGCTTTTGGCCGTCCTCCCAACCTGAAAGCCCTCCAGCTCCAGCCAGCTTTGAATCTTAGTCAGGTCGTCCGGCGCGGGTCCAAACTGCTGTCCAAATTCCTCCGGCGTAAGCCAGCGGTGGTAGTTTGCCGAACCCTTCGTCTGCTGGCCGTCGAGCAGAGCCGTAAGACTTCGCTCCTGCTCTGAAGACATCTTCAACACCAGCGTCATCCGGTCAAACTGCGTACTCTCATCCACCGGTCCCAGATCCTGCGCACCCATCAATCCCGCCCGCGCCATGAACCCTGGCCGTGACTGCGGAATCCTCACCCTCGCCGCATCATCGACATCGCCCGTAATCCGCGACTGCCCTCCTGCAATCGCGGTTGAGGCCAGAATGAAGCACAGCATGCCTGAAAGGGTGAAGAACAAATTCCTGGACGGAATAATCGACGATGCCGCTATATTTCGCTTCACAGATTGAGTCACTGGTTCGACCTTTCAGTGCAACGCTTCGCGCCTGGTCGCAAAGCCTGTTCGCGACAACACATGGATGCCTCAACGAAAGCCCGCGTCCTTCCATCTTGAGACTTATACTTGAGACGCTGCCAATCGTCCGCGGTTACGTGTCACAGGTGTAGGTTCAGTGCCTTTAAATATTCACCGGGTCAAATATCCCCGCCAAACTCCAGGAGCCTTTCTAGATAACATGGTTTCTTTCTTCACTCTCTAACTCTTTCACTCCTTCACTCCTTCGCTACTTCACTCCATCGTTATCTCCACGCGGAAGTCCTGGCCTTCCGGCCTGATCTTGACCCGGATCACCATCTTCTTTCCGCTTTTAGCATCAGGCTCCGAAGTCCCTTCCACCCAGGGTCCATATTCATCCGCTGTCACAGGCAGCCTCTTGGTCACCTGGTAATTATTCGTATCCAGCAAGTCTATATAAAAAGCCTCTATATCTCCTCTGGGCCCAGCCGCGGTAAAAGAGCTCTTCAGTTGCCCTGCAACCTTCTGTACCGCCAGCTTCGCGCCATCCACGCGCACCAGCCACGCAGGCCAGCTCAACCCAGCCGCCGCCACCTTGCCCCCCGGTGAAACCGGTTTATCGGCCGTCTTCGCCGGATTCGCCGCTTCCCGATCGCTCTGATCCTCCATGGACGCCATCACGACCTTCTGCACCGTCCCCACCTTCGACGTGCAAGTCATTTTCACTGCCGTGCCTTTATCCCCATGCAGAATCGAAATGTCAAGATTGCACTCCGGCGCCTCCGCATGGAGATAAAATCCCTCCGGAGCCCCAATGAAATCGATTGGAATCCCCTGCGAATCAAACAGTTTTTGGAAATGAGCGAGCACCTCCTTAGGCGCGGCGCTGATCGTATAGCTGGACTCAACGGTGGTCTCCGTCGTTTTGCTCTGCGCCGAGGCGCCTGGGTAAGGAACCAGCCACGCCGGCATCACCGGCGCACCTTGCGCAGCAAGTTGCCCAGCGGCACAGGCCAGCAATAGAAGAAAAATCGGCAGGCGTCTCATTCGATCACTGACTCTGAATGGCAGTATAGCCCTGAATTGAGGAACGCATCGTCACCGCGATCGGGCCGATGGGCATGGCCGCGCAATTGCTCCGCCCGCCGCAATGCGGATTCCTCCCTCTTCGGCAGGGACAAACTCTCAATCGCGCACACAGAGTGAAACCTCCTGTATTGGCGCTGTCCCCCAATCTATAACGTTCCTCGCCGCTTCGCATTTCTACACCTCCCGCCTCCCCTGAATCGCAGCGCAACGGTACCCTCCGCTCCACCGCGGGGGGTCGCCTATGAGAAACTAGAAGGGCCAATGTTTTCGGGTACGATCGCGTGCCCCAGGTCTCTCTTTTGGGATCTTGAAAAATGTCGGGTGCCCCATGTCTCGTTTTTGAGACATGGGAAGCTATGCCGAGCCCCATCAACAAACCAGGCCTCATACGGCTGCCGCAGCCGAAAACCAAACTGCGGCCCATACATAGGAACCCTCGCCACCATGCTCAGTGTCAGCAACGTCTCCATGCGCTACGGCGCTAAAATTCTCTTCGAAGAAGTCTCCGTCAGCTTCGTCTCCGGCCGTCGCTACGGCCTCACCGGGCCCAACGGCTCCGGCAAATCGACATTCATGAAGGTCCTCACCGGCGAACTCGACGCCCAGAAAGGCACCGTAGTCCGCCCCCGCAAGTTCGGCGTACTCCGCCAGGACCAGTTCGCCTTCGACGCCTACCGCGTCATCGACACCGTCATCATGGGCAACAAGCCACTCTGGGCCGCCCTTGAAGAGCGCGACCGCATCTACGAGAAACCCGAAATGACCGACGAAGACGGCATGCGTCTCGGCGAGCTCGAAGGCGTCATCGGCGACGAGGACGGCTACACCGCTGAAGCCGACGCCGCCATTCTCCTCGACGGTCTCGACATCCCCGAAGAGATCCACGAGCGCAAAATGTCTGAGCTACAGGGCGGCCAGAAAGTCCGCGTCCTGCTCGCCCAGGCCCTCTTCGGCAAGCCTGAAGCCCTGCTCCTCGACGAGCCCACCAACTACCTCGATCTCGACTCCATCCACTGGCTCCAGGACTTCCTCGACCACTACAACGGCACCCTCATCTGCATCTCGCACGACCGCCATTTCCTCAACAGCGTCACCACCCACACCGCCGACATCGATTACGAAACCATCATCA
>PLPU01000479.1:0-8693 GCA_003159975.1 Acidobacteriaceae bacterium | reverse complement strand
GTACTGAGTTTTCAATCGTCAGTCGTCAGTCAGGCCATAGCGCGTGATCCTCGTCAACTGATCTCTGATCTCTGACCCCTGACGCCTGACGCCTGACGGCCGGGTACTGACAACGGACAACTTAAAACTGACAACTGCCTTCACGACGCCGCCGCCAGCTCCACCTGCGCCATCCGCATCGACCCCTTGCGCGGACCGCGCTTGCGTGCGCTGATCAACTTGATCCGCTCCAGCAACTCCTGTGCCGAGCAACTCTTCTTGGCCAGCAGCGCGTCGGCTGCGTGCATCTCGCTGCCCATCTTCTGCGGATCGCCCAGCAGAATCATCGGCACATGCGAAGCGATCTGCTTCAACCGGCTTACCAGCTGACACCCATCCATCTGCGGCATTGCAAAATCGGCCAGCACCAGGTCCACCGTGGTCGCTGCAAAAATGCCGATCGCCTCCTGCCCGGTCACCGCCGAGACCACCCGGTATCCGTTGGTTGCCAGCATGAACTTGAGTACGGAAAGCTCTTGTTCGTTATCGTCTACGCAGAGAATTACTTTCTTTGGCCGCATGATGGGTAAGAACTCCTTGGTTCAATGTCAATCGTGCAATGTGTGTTTCCGTCAGGCAACACTCCGCCCTTGTCCGCTCTGGTGGCTGGCTGGCGTGATGAGTTACCGGATCGGCGACCGTGGCTCGGCAGCACAAACCTGGTTGATCTTCCGTCCGAATCCCTTTACGTGACTTGAGCTATGGAGAAAGCGCAGAGTTCACGCAAGGCATCATCGGACAATCGATAACCCAGGAAGGCTAACCTTCGCGCGCGATCAGAATTGTGCTTAAAGCCTGTGGGCAAGACCGGCAAACGCGCCGGTTGATTTCCTTCAATGCTTGCCAAGAGTACGAGAGGCGGAGGTCGATGGGAAGAGAGAAAGGCTAGCGAAACTCGGCATGAAAAACCGGATGAAACAAGGAAGAGTTAGCTAGGGTTAATAGAAGCCAACACTTGCATACGTCAAAGCCTGTTGAAAGCGTGTGCATCACGGCAGGAAAAGCTGTCCCTTTGCTACAAGAACGGTGCTGCCGGCCACCCGCACATCCGTGACCCTCGCCAATTTAATGTGTGCAGAAAGATACAAGTCGCTGGGTCGCCCCACCTCCACGCCTTGCCGCAGATGAATCCGTTCGCCTGCCTGCACCGCGCCGCGCTCCACCAGGTAGCTGATGGCGCAACCTGCCGCCGATCCCGTCGCCGGATCCTCGCCGCCGTTGAACTGCATACGCGCGCGCCACGCGGGCGATGCCTCTCCGGTCGGCCCCAGCACATAAAACCACCGAGCCCCGCGCGCGCGCAGCCACGCCTGCGCCTCCCGCTGGTTCACCTCCAGCCTCGCCAGCGCCGCCGACGAACGCAGTGCGACAATGGCGAACGCGGTCCCGGTCGATACAACCTGTGGCGGCAGGCCTGGATCCAGATCATCAACGCCCAAACCCGTCAACCGCGCCACCTCCGCAAGGTCGAGCTCCGCGCCGAACTCCGGATCACGCTGCGTCATCTCGCCAAACAATCCTTCACCGGAAAAACGCACCGGCACCGCGCCCACCTTCAGCGCCAGCGTCACCGTATCGTCCTCTACAGTCTCCGGCGCCACGAGTTTGAGTACGCTTGCCGTACCCAGCGTTGGATGTCCCGCGAAAGGCAGTTCCTCCTGCGTTGTGAAGATGCGCACCCGCACGCCCTCGGCGCGTTCCACTTCAGCCGCCCGCCGCTCCACAAACGTGGTCTCCGACAAATTGAACTCGCGCGCAATCCCCTGCATCTGCTCGGTTGCCAGGTCAACGTTGTCCATCACCACAGCCAGCGGATTGCCCTTCAGCGCCTCGCCCGTAAACACATCCACCACGAAATAATCCAGCTGCATCGAATCCGCTCCCGCCCGTCTTGGCCTTCATCAATTATCCAGCCATCGTCTGTGGATTGGTCTGTGGATTGGCAATCTGGCGCATAAGTACTCGCGATGGAACCCGCCGCCCTTTCGTTGCGTACCCTTCAACAACATGGAACACCCATACGGTTGGCCCTGGGTTGAAGCGCAGGTTGCGCAGACGATCGAATTGTGGAACACCTGCGCCCAGCGCGGCATTCCGCTCTCGCCTCGCTACACAGTGCGTGCCCAGCGCAAGCACGAGAAGTCCTACGACCACGCCCTGCGCGCCGTCCAGCGAGAGGCCCGCCACGCCCCGCGCACCGCAACCGAGCGCCGGCTTGTTCACCAGCGGATTGTCGCGCTCTTTCCTCGCTTCGCAGCCACCGCACTTGGCCTCGAAGGCGAGGCGGTAGATCTGCTCTCGAACAGTTTTATCCCCGTGGGCACGCAGCTAGCCCGCTGGGCGCGCCGCTTTGACCCCACTCTCACCATGGAAGACACTATCCAGGCCTGCCGCAATGCCTGGACCGCCTGCGGACTGCAGGCTCTTCTCGGTCAGCCCATGGAACTCACTTCCTCCATCCTCGCCTACAGCCTGCTTTACCCCTACACCGATAACCACCTCGACCATCCCGGCCTCTCCACCGCCGACAAGCTCCGTTTCAGCGAGCGCTTCCGCCAGCGCCTCTGCGGCCAGCGCCTTCCCGCCTCCACCGCTCATGAAGCGGATGTCTGGACCATGGTTCAGCTCATTGAAGAGCAATATCCACGCTCGCGCTATCCTCAGGTCTACGACGCCCTCCTCGCCATCCATCGCGGCCAGGAGCAGAGCCTCCTGCAGCTCAAGACGAGCGCGCGCAACGGCGACCTTTTGAACGTCACCGAAATCCTGCGCATCAGTTGNNCTCGGCGACGACCTGCAGGATGTGCGCGACGACCTGCGCCGCGGTTCCGTCACGCTCTTCACTCGCGCGGCAGAGCAAGGCCAACCGCTCGACAGCCTCGTCCTGCAACTGCTCCACTTCAGTCGCCAGATCGCCGACCGGATGGATCGCCTCCCCAACGGCTCTTCCAGCATGAAAGACCTGCTGCGCATGAGCTGGCGCTCGCTCATCTTCATGGCCGTTGCCAACGCGCCTGACTTCTTCTCTCCCGCATTCCTCCGGGAACTCGAGTCCTGTTCCGCATTCCGCTTCGACTTTCTCCGCGCACGCAACCAGAAGCCCACCGGCCGCCAGTCGCTCTATGAGTTTGTCTTTGACGCATTTGTCGACTCCGACATTCCGAATTGCCAAGTCCGCGTGCCGACTGAATCCTTCAACGCCTCACATATCGAAAGCAATCTTGAACTCCAGGCCCTGAGCGCTTCGTTTGCATAACTCATTCGCATAACNNTCGGCCATCGGGTCTTTCCATCTTCCGTCCTGATTCTCATTCGATGAAAAACTGCCGTCCTCTCCTTGACAAGCCGTCCACGTGCCCCTACTCTACGAATACGCGCTGGTTTGAACCGCATTTGTTCACTCTGGCAGAAAGATTTCATGCCCAACCAATTCACTCCCGCAATGTGTCTGTGCTGCTGCTGTCAGAGCTGCGCTGAGCGGGCGTGTTCGCTGGGCTAGATTCCGAGTCAAGAATCACCCCAATGACCCACCCGCCAACAAGCGTGGTGGGTTTTTCAATTGCAGTCGTCAGTTGTCAGTTCGGCTTTGCTGATCCCTGACCCCTGATCTCTGATCCCTGCTTTTCGGGCACCGGTGGCGAAGTGGCTAACGCGCAGGTCTGCAAAACCTGTATACGTGGGTTCAATCCCCACCCGGTGCTCCAAAATTCCGCGCAACAACACAAAGGGCCGCGCCTTCAACAGAAGGCAGCGGCCCTTCGCATCACAGCACTTTCTATCGTAGGTGCCCCACCGCAGGTGGACGCAGGTCGTCGCAGGTGGTTACAGCGGGATCAGCGGCCGCGGAAGCCGCGTCTGCGCGCGGTCCAGGAAAAGCCGCATGCGCAGCGCCTCTGACCGCTCCACCGCCACCAGCCGCATCTGCCGCCGGATATGATCCCCGTCTTCCAGCAGGCTCACCTGCGCCTCGTCGCGTTCCGCGTCTCTCTCCAGGCGCGCAATCCGCTCCTCGAGTGTCGCGCGAAACCGGGGACTGATCTCAAAGCCGTCATTGGCTGTCCAGTTGGTGACCATCGCAACCTCCTCGAAGCGGAGTTTCCACGAAATGAAAGATTTTCCTGGAAAGGCTAAAGTCTTTTCCGCATGAGCCGATACTAACGACAACTCATTCGAAGTGCCAGATTACTGTCGTTTGAAAACAGAGGTCAAGCTGTCCAGAATCAGGACAGTCTGCGTCCTGACAAGGTCACTGCCCAGATCAAGGTCAATGCCCAGCTCTGTGCATATCAACCCGACCGCACACTCCGCCCCGCTGCTCGCGCGCTTTACCGTAACTGCGCCGGAAATCTCTTCGTGGACTGTGGAGATTCTTCCATCCAGCCAGACCNNACCTTCATCCCATCCCCCTGGCATTGCACCCCAAGGTGCCGGAATGTCCCGTCCAGCTTCAGGTTGCTGGGCGTATAGGTGGCCACATACTGGGTGCGCAGCTCGTCTTCAATCTGCTGAAAGGCCGCCTCCAGCTTCTTGCCGTTGTTCCCTACGTCGATCAACCGCCCGCCCGTCTCCTCGGTCAGCCTTTTCATCGCCGAGTAGCCGCTATACCCAAAGCCTCCGTAAAAGCCCCGGTCGGCNNATCAGAATCACGTACACCAGCACATTCGACTTCTGCGCCGCCGCAATCGCCTCCTGAATCTTTCTGCTGCTGCCCTCGTCCTCGCCGTCCGTCAGCAGAATCATCGCCTTGCGGCCCGACTCCTGGGTCATCTTCTCATTCGACGCCAGGTAGACCGCGTCGTACAGCAGCGTTCCCTTGGGCGTTCCGTAGGTGGGAACCGTTCCCCCGCCTGCGCCCGGAATGCCCGCGGCGCCATTGCCCCCGGCGGTGTTGATCTCCGCCTTGTCCATGGCGCGCGTCAGCAGACGCGGGCTGTTGGTGTAGTCCTGCAGCAGGTCCACATCCACATCGAACGACAGAAGAAATGCCTCGTCCTTTTGCCGCAGCACGCGACTCAGGAACTGGCTGCCCACGTCCTGCTCCAGCGGCAACACGTTCTGCTGGCTGCCCGAAGTGTCCAACAGAATTCCCAAAGTCAGCGGCTGCTGCGTCTCGGCCACAAAGCTCTTCAGCTTCTGCGGTTCCTTGTCTTCGTTAATCGTGCAATCGTCCTTGGTCAGGTGAGGGACCAGGTTCCCCTGCTTGTCCTTCACCGTGAAGAATACGTCCACCAGGTTCACATTCACCTTGAATGTGGCCACCGGTGTTTCATCGGCCGCCGGGGCCGGCGCATGGCTCACCGGCGGTGCGTCCGGCGATGGGGCAAGCTGCGCCCATCCCGCCGCCGGCAACCCCGGCAGGCCGAACAACACCACGGCAATTCCCAATCGGGGAAACATACTGGACCTTTAGACGAAATTCGACTCCCAAAGACAGCATACGCCGAAAGCATATGCGAACTCTTTCTGGCCCGTCTGGCAACCTGCGCCCTTCTGGCGCGTCTGATACTCTGACGAATGCAGCACTACTGGGGTCGGTTGCCAGGTTTCAGGTTCAGTTGCAAGCCGTTTCCATCCCGGCCGCATCCAACTGAATGGAGAGAACCAGAGAGGTCGGAGAAGCCTGTTCTCAGTAGCATTCTTCACTGTTTCACTTCTTCACTGATTCACTGTTTCTTGCACACTGAATCACTTGTTCACTGTCCTCTGTTCACTGTTCACTGTTTTCTGGAGACACACCTGTGAAGCTTGGTTTAACAGCATTGGCGCTGGCGGCACTTCTCAATTTAGGTCCGGCTCTGAGTCCGGCGGCACTGGCCCAGCAGCAACAGCCGCAACAACCGCAGCAGCCTGCGGTACCGGATGCCCCTGCTCCCCAGGCGCCGCCGCCGTTGATGGGTGCCGACGGCACCCCCATCACGCCCGGCAAGGGTGTGGGAACCGAGCCGGTCCCCTCCAGCGCGTCCTCGTCAACCTCCGCGACACCGCCCGCGCCCTCCAGCACGGCGGTTGCCCCACCGGCCAAAGACGACTTCCAGACCACTCCCCCCGAAGGAGCGGACGCACTCCCGACATTCCACCTGAATGTCAACTTTGTTGAAGTTCCCGTCACCGTCAAGGATTCCAAGGGCAAACTGGTCGCCGGCCTTACCTTCCGCGATTTCAAGGTCTACGAGAACAACACCCGTGAACCCCTCCGGCTCTTCACCGTCGATCCCGCCCCGCTTTCCATCGCCTTCGTCGTAGACCAGAGCCTCACCACCGACGTCATGGAAAAGGTCAACAGATCTCTTGACGCCATCCAGGGCGCGCTCACCCCCTATGACGAACTAGCCGTCGTCTCCTACAGCAACGGCGCTCAGGACCGCTCCGGCGGCTTCACCGGCGCGCAGAGCGCTCGCGTCCCCTTTGTCTTCTCCATGACCAAGGCGGCCGGAGAAGACATGCTGGTCCCCATCAACAGCGGCGCGCTTTCCGGATGCGATATTCGCGTCAACGGCAACTGCGCCGACCCCAACATCCAGCCCGGGCGCTCCGTCGGCTCCGGCAGCGGCGTCATCACCATCCCCAAAGAGATTCACACTCTGAACGACGCTATCCTGGCCGCCGCCAAAGAACTGTCCACCCGTCCCAAGGGCCGCCGCCGCATCATCTACGTCATCTCCGACGGCAAGGAAAACGGCAGCAAGGCAACCATCAAGGAAGTCATTCACTACCTTGAAGCCAACCAGATCGCCGTTTACGGCACTCTGGTGGGCGACTCCGCGCGCTGGGGTGAAGGCTACCTCAGCCGCTTCCACCTGCCCTTCACCATGTACGACAATGTGCTCTACAAGTACATCGCGGCAACAGGTGGCACAGCCGACTCCGAGCGCGATCTCAACGGTATTGAAAAGAGCTACCAGGAGATCGCCATGGAAGCCCGCAACCAGTACACGTTGGGCTATATCACCCACGAGCCCTTCATCGACGGCAAATTCCGCAAAATCGATGTGCGCGTCGAGCGCCCCGGCCTGGACGTGACTGCCAAGAACGGCTATTACCCCAGCGCCCAGGATTCACATTAGCCTGTGAACGGTTCGGGAACGGCGGCCGGACTCGGATTGCTGTCCGCCANNTCGGACTTCGTCGGCGGCGTGGGCGCGCGCCGCGCTCCCGCCCTGCTCATCGTCGCCTCCGGCCACATCGTCTCCCTGTTCCTGCTTCTGGCGCTTTGCCGCGCCATGGGGATCGCCATTCCCGGCTCGTCGTTCCTTCTCTATGCCGCTTTGGGCGGCTTTGAGGGCTCGCTGGCGTTGGCCGTGTTCTATCGAGCACTGGCCATGGGCGCCATGGGGCTCACCGCCGCCCTCACCGGACTGCTCACTGCTCTCGTTCCCGTCGCCTTCTCAATCCTCCACGACGGCCTGCCCACTCCTCTGACCGCCATAGGGCTGGCCATGGGCCTGGCCGCCATCTGGCTCATCACCCGCACCCCAACCGCCGGGGGACCGGACGCCGCTGTGCGCTCCACCCCGCCGGCCGCCCTGCTGCTTGGCTCCCTCGCGGGCATCGGCTTTGGAACCCAGTTGATCCTCTTCAAAATGGCCAGCGGCGGCGGCATTCTCTGGGCCATGACCTCTGCCCGCGCGGCCGGCGTAGCGGCCCTCATCCTCGTCATCGCGGCCGTGCCGCCCAAAGCTCCGTGGCGCGGCTTCTGGCTCACCGGCATCCTGGCCGGAACGCTGGATACGCTCGGCAATCTCTTTTATATCCAGGCCACCCGCTTCGGACGCCTTGACGTAGCCGCCGTGGTCTGCTCCCTCTACCCCGGCGGCACCATTCTGCTCGCCGCGCTGGTGCTGCGCGAGCTGCCCACTCGCCGCCAGATGGCAGGCATCGCCGTAGCTCTGGCCGCCGTTGCCCTGCTCAGCCTCTAAAGCCGGCCTCATCAATGTTTTTTTGAAAGGACATGCAGTCATAGCTTGCTCAAGAACTCAGCATGGACGTAGATGTGCGAAAGGGCACGACTTCAGTCGTGCCGAACAAGCCGCAAAAATCGCCGGGCTTTAGCCCCTGCGGGCATTTTCTCCGCTTGTCGTGCGCTTGGGCGACTCGTCAGACAATACCAATAGCCCCCGCCAAACGTTCAAGAGGCCTGCTCGCTGGCGCAGGCCTCTTGCTTTACCTTGAACTCACACTTCATGCGACCGGAATGAAAGTCGGCTTCCGCGATCCTTACTTCGTTTCGCCCGGCGTTGTTGGCGGAGGAGGCGCGCTCTGCTGCACGACAGGAGGCGCCGGCGCCGGGTCCGTCACGCCCTTGATCCCTTCCTTGAAACCCTTCAATCCCTCTCCCAGTCCCTTGCCCAGCTCCGGCAGCCGCTTGGCGCCGAAAAGCAGAAATGCAACCACGCCCAGCACAATCAAATGCCACGGCTGTAAAAGATCGCCCATTTTTCTTCCTCCGCGCGCCGGCACTCCCGGCGCACAATCTCAATAGTCATTGTTGCACAAACCCCGGTAGCCCGGAGAGACATACGTCACACCGCAAACAGACCTGTGCACCAGGAGTACGCGCCGCCAGCCCCGTCGAATGCACCGAATCAGGGGCAATTCCCGAGCACCGTCCTCCTGTTCCCTGTTCCCTGATCCCTGTTCCCTTAGTCCCTAGTCCC
>PLPU01000588.1:0-2858 GCA_003159975.1 Acidobacteriaceae bacterium | reverse complement strand
GGGACTAAGGGACTAGGGATTAGGGATTAGGGATTAGGGAATAGGGGCTCGATACGTTTCCGTCGAGGCGATTTTGCTTCGAAGGAGCTTTCCAGTCCCTCAGTCCCTTAGTCCCTAGTCCCTGTCCTTCAAAAGGAAGCGAAGGTATGAGCAAGCGAATCGGCAAGAGCCTTGTGGTTGGCGGCACGACGCTGGTGACGGAAGCGGCGTGGAACGCTGAGTTGGACGCGAAGCACGAGAAGCTGGTTGAGTGGTTGAATGCACAAGGTTTGGCCGGTGTGCTCATTCGTCGCAATGAGAATGTGGCGTGGGTGACGGGCGGCGCGGTTGAACTGCGCGTGCTGACGCCATGCGAGACCGGCGTGGCTTCGTTGCTGGTGACGGCGGTGGGCAAGCGCTACTACTTTACTACCGAGAACGAGGCGCCGCGGCTGCACGACGAGGAGTTTGGCGCGCTGGATTTTGAGCCGGTACTGTTTCCATGGTGGGCAGACGACACGAATGCAGCGGCGGAGAAATTGGCCGGTGGACCGCTGGGTTCAGACACGCCGGGCGCGGGGCTGACGCTGGTGAATCTTGCGCCGCTGCGCGCGGCGTTGAGCGAGACGGAGATCGCGCGCTATCGCTGGCTGGGCGCGGAGACGGCGGACGCGACGGTTGAGGCGCTGCATGAGGTGGAGCCGGGGCTGAGCGAATACGATCTGGAGTCCATTACCGCGGCCGGATTGTTGCGCCGCGGGATTCTGCCCTCGGTGTATCTTTACGCGGTGGATGATCGCATTTTGAAGTACAAGCACGCGGTGGCGCGGGGTAAGCGGCTCAAGGAATACGCGATGCTGAATCTGTGTTCGAGAAAATGGGGTTTGGCGATTTCCATCACGCGATTTGTTCACTTTGGCGCACTACCGGCGGAGCTTGCGCACCGTTTTGAAGCTGCCGCACAGGTGAATGCCGCGTTGCTGAATGCGACACGGGTAGGCGCGACTTCAGCAGGGCTTTTCAAAGTGGCGCAGGACGCGTACGCCGCGCAAGGGTTTCCGGGCGAGGAGCGTTTTCATCACCAGGGTGGGCCGACCGGCTACGGCGAGCGCGAATGGGTTGCGACACCGCAAGGAACCGAGGTTGTGGTTAACAGCCAGGCCTTCGCGTGGAATCCGAGCATTCGCGGTGGCAAGACTGAGGACACGGTTTTGCTGCGGGATGGAGTGATCGAGAACCTGACTGCAACGCCGACGTTGCCGGTGCTGGCCGATGCGATTGTGGAGGGCAGCACGTATACGGCGGCGGGGGTGCTGGTGAAGTAGAGGCAGGGAATAGGGATTAGGGATTATAAAAGCCGGGGCCGGTGGCCGCTCGCCGACCCGCTGACTTGCTGACTCGCTTCTTTCGGCTGCAGCGTGAGCCTTGCAGTGAGCACGACCAATGCGGCCCACAGGACATCGGCGCCCAGAAGGTGTGCTACCTGGAGCCAAAGCGGGGCTAGCAGTACCACGTCCAAGACTCCCAATATATATTGCGCGGCGAGCAGGAACAGGATCAGCGCCGAGAGGTGGCGATTGTCCCACGCCGTTGTGCGCCTGGCAGCGCGCACCAGAAGCCAGATGAGGAAGATGCTGGCGATGAAGGCGATGGTGGGGTGCGTCCAGCGCCAACGGACCAGCCATCCGCTGGTTGCGGAGAAGTCCTGTGCCAGCGCGTTGGCCAATGAAGACGCGGGGAAGAGCGTGTCACCCAACGCGGCCAGCGAGCCGGTGACGCCGACGATCATGACCACGACTACTGTGGCAACCGCGCCGAATGGAGCCGTCAGGCGGATGGTGCTGCGCAGATAGCCTGTGCGGCGGCTGAGCAGGTGGGCAGTGAGAGTGAGCGCGGCCAGCAGCAGNNATGATGGCTTCGACCAGCGTGAAGGCTACCGAGGCTACGGCAGCCGCGCGCGCCAGGTGGCCGCGCATGGTGGTCGCGAATGTCCACCAAAGCAGGCCGACGACGGAGAAAAATGAGAGGCCGCTGGTGATACGATGGGTGAATTCGATCATCGTATCGACGCTCGGCGAATGTTGCATCACGGTGCCGTTGCACAGCGGCCAGTGGTTGCCGCAGCCGTTTCCGGCGCCGGTGGCGCGTACCAGGGTTCCCCATAAAATGACGGCAATGAAGTAGACCAGCACGCCCCAGGCAAAGCGGCGCAGGGCCGGCGATGGAAGAGATTGTGCTTTATCGGAAATGAAGACAACAGGCATGAAGGAAGGCTCCGGATAGAACTCATTAGTGTAGAACAAGCGGCGGATGAGCATTGCGGGGATCACCGCGGAGACGCAGCGCGATCGTCGCAAAATTCCGTATATGAAGGTCTTGTCCCATCGCGCCGATATGTTGAATGGGGCAAATGACAATGGGCAAGACGAAAGCATTCAGCGTTAGGGTGAGCACGAGGGGTCGAGTAACCATTCCGATTGAATTGCGTCGAAAGCTCGGGTGGAGAGGACCCATGAAGGTCACGATCCTGGATATCGGTGGAAGGCTGCTCATCGAGCCAAGCGGCACCTCTAGCCACGGCGGCAAGCGGCGGCCTTCTACGGCGGTTACTCGCCCAGCAGGCGCACCACGTGATTCACAATTATCAAGTCTTCGGCGGGCGGGATGACGCGCACCGTAACCGGCGAGTTTTCGGCGGAGATGACGGCTTCGCCGCGAACGTTGTTGCGCTTGGCGTCGAGGATAATTCCCAACGCGCCCAGGCCGGCGCAAACCTCGGAGCGTGAGTCGATGTCGTTTTCGCCGATGCCGCCGGTGAAGACCAGCATGTCGAGACCGCCTAATTCAGCCACATAGCTGCCGATCCAGCGGGCGATGGT
>PLPU01000044.1:0-19950 GCA_003159975.1 Acidobacteriaceae bacterium | reverse complement strand
GCTTGTGGATGCGCTGGTGCGAAGCCTTTTCCCTGCAGCTCGCGAAACAGCAGGCTTCGTCAGTTTGGACGATGGTCTCTCGGTATTGAGCCAACATGCCAAGTCACTCGGCTACGACGGGGTCATCCTGTTCCTGGACGAGCTGATCCTTTGGCTGGCATCCCGGTCCGGCGACACCGCCTTCGTAAACCGGGAAGCACCAAAACTTGTGAAGCTTGTAGAGGCGGGTGCCGGCAGTCGACCGATCCCCATCATTAGCTTCATTGCGCGGCAACGGGATTTGCGCACACTTATGGGCGAACATGCTCTTGGCGCGGAAGTTCGTAATTTTGAGGATGCTCTCGCGTATTTCGAAGCTCGCTTCAGCAGGATCACTCTCGAAGATCGCAATCTTGCCGCCATCGCTCGTCATCGCATCTTGAAGCCCAAGAACGACACGGCGCGCCTCCTGATTCAGCAGGCTTTCGCTCAGGTGCGGCGGGCGCCGGAGTCGGTGCGGGATATTCTCTTAACGAGTGAAAGTAACATTGAAGACTTTGAGCAACTCTATCCATTCAGCCCTGCACTGGTGAAGACGCTGGTCGTGGTTTCGTCCGCGCTCCAAAGAGAACGTACAGCGCTGAAGATCATGATGCAGTTAATGGTTGAGAACCAGGACAGCATGAGGCTGGGAGAACTTGTTCCGGTGGGCGCGCTCTTCTCTGCAATGCTGGAGGGGCATGACGCTTTCAGTCAGGAGTTGCGGCACCAGTTTGAAAAGGCTCGGAAGCTCTGGGAACAGAAACTGCGCCCGGCTTTGCTGCGCTCCGCCGGCCTCACAAATGAGCAACTCCTTGAGGCGTCGCTGGATGACCCGGCGGTTCGGCGATTTCGGACCGATGAGCGCATCGTTGGTACTCTTGTTCTATCGGCCCTCGCACCAGAGGCGGAGACGCTTCACGGGTTGACCGCAAGAAGGTTGGCGGCACTTAACTATGGAACCATTAAGGTTCCGCTGCCTGGAGGGGAGCCCGCCGTCGTCGAGCAACGTTGCCGCGCATGGGCGGCCGAGACGGGAGTAGTCAAGTTCACCGGAACGAGTGTGGATCCGATCATCAGCTTACCTCTTTCGGATGTAGACACAAGTTCCATTTTGGCAAACGCGCAGCATGAAGATAATGCCGGCAACCGACTGCAGAAGGTGCGGCAACTCCTCTTTGAAGAGTTGAGCATCAAATATGAAAGCACTTTCGAAATCTCCTATCGGGTAACTTGGCGTGCTACGCCGCGCGACGTGGAACTTCGATTTGCAAATGTCTGGGAGGCCGATAACACCGCGTTGCAGTCCGATGGCGATATCTGGCGAGTACTCGTTGACTTCCCATTCGATCGCGACCACCATACCCCGTTTGACGATCTGAACCGATTAGAGCAATTCCGGCGCACAAATCGGGAAGGCTCGCGGACGCTGGTGTGGCTTCCGTGCTTTTTTAGCGAAGGGCTGAAAACGGACCTGGGCCGCTTCGTGGTCTTGGAGTTTCTGCTTTCCAATGATGACCGCCTACGTCAATACAGCTCTCACTTGTCGCTGGCCGATCGGGCTGAGGCAAAGACGGTGCTCGCGAATCAGCGCGACCAATTGAAGGAACGTCTCCGTCGTGCGCTGCGAATGGCGTATGGTGTGATGAACGCCGAGACGGGCATCCTCGACGAAGGTCTGCAATTGGACAAGGAGCAACAGTTCCAGTCGCTGGATGCTTCGGTGACAGTTCGCCCCCCCGCTGCGGCTGACCTCCGATCTGCGCTAGACAATCTGATCGAGCAGGCTTTGGATGGTCAATATTCCGCGCATCCGAAGTTCAACAAAGACGACATGACACTTTCGAACGCACTAGTTCAGCAGGCGTTCGACAAAATATGTGAGGCGATGGAAGCGCCCGACAGCCGGGTTGCAATAGACCGCGACGTCCGGAAAAAGCTTCGACCTCTTCTCGATCCACTCGAACTAGCCTATGTCGCCGAGCAATTCCTTGCAGTGAAGACAACTTGGTTCGATCGGTTCGACCCGCGCGAGGCGCAATTACCGAATCGTACGGCTACCGTCGGCCAACTACGTCGGTGGATGAACGAGCCAACCCCGATGGGGCTGCCGACTGTTCTGGAGAACTTGGTAATCCTAACGTATGCTCGCCAGGCGAGCCGAATGCTTACTCTCCAGGGGATTCCGATGCCCGAATCCCTCACAAGCTTGCGAAATGAAGTGCTTCTGGAAAGACAGGCGTTGCCCGAGCAGGCAGTTTGGGAAGAGGTTGCTTCTTATACCAGCCACATCTTTGGTGTGACATTGCAGCCGCTGCCCAAGCTGGCTAGCCTGCAGAAGCTGGATACAGAGGTCCGTGAACTCGTGTCGAAGCACTCTGGCGACGTAGCGAACTATCTTGGCAAGCTCAGTTCAACACTCCCGAAGATCTGTGGCGGCTGCAGCGATCTGGCCAGATTCAAGACCGCTACCAGGATGAATGCACTTTGCGCTACGATTCAGCAAACTCGGAAACCGCTGGATCTTTTCGAAGCAATTCGTGTCGCCAAGATGGAAACCTCACCGGCAGGGATGGGTGTGGTTTTCAAACAGGCCTTGCCAGTCCACCGGGCTCTCGACCAGGTCCGTATTGATGTCTTTGAGCGACTCGGGCAGGTTCAGGATGAGCCCCGCGCTTCTGTGGCCCAGGGCTTGCGGCTCCAAATTCAGGAGGCACTCGAAGCAGACGAGCACGTTACATCACTCGATGGAGTGGTGAGACGGTGGTTGGATGACGCGATGAAACTTTTGCTTGACCGACCAGCGCCGCCAGCACAGCCCCTGCAATCTCCTCCTTTCCAGCCGGAACCACCTATAGTGACGCCTCCGCCTTTTCAACCCGGTCAGCAGGTTCTGACAGGCTCACGGCATGCGTCTGGACTTGGAGGGTGGAAGTCCATCAGTGAGGAAATTGAACGTGAATTGACAGATGACGCGGAACTGGAGATTTCCTGGCGGATCGTAAAGAAGAGCGAATGATAGAGTCGTTGCTAATCTCGCAAGTCGAACCACTGCGCTCCAAGGTAAAACCGAGCGAAGTGATCGGCATCTTCAGCACCAGCCGATGGCAAGGCGGCGAGACCGTGGCCGTTGCCCAAGAAACATGGCGAGTTGCCCAATGCGACTCGGAGTTGGCATTGCGCGAACGGTTGTCTGAGGACGCGTCATCGCCTCTCATAGTCGTCACTCCACTTGCTATCACCGAAGTCGGCGATGACGTTCGGGCAAGGCTCTACAAACAACGACTGTTCACTGTCGATCCTTGGACCCTGTTGATGGCTCGGTTCAAGGCAAGACTTGTAGATCCGGCATTGCGTCTGCAGCCAGAATTGGCAGAAGCGGCTCTGGAAGCACTGGAGCAATCTGCACCAAACCCAGCGCCAAGCGGGGTCTTGACCCCGGATGCCGTTTGGCAAGTTGTCGTCAGCCAAAGACTTGGGCTGGAAAACGCGCGTCCCGATGTTCAGGAGCTCCTGGAATGGCTGGCCACTGATTCTGCATCTGCTAGGTGGCAGTCGCTTGATGAGACACTTCGTCGGAGCCTCCGAGCTTGGTTCATGCTGAACCTAGGCGAGATAGCGGCTCTATTGATCCAGAGTATGGAGTCTGGTTTTGGAACTGAAGCTTTGGCTCTAGGACTAGCCCTTGGTGCGCTGCGTCAAGAGCCAACGGATGCTCAGTCACGTGTGGCACTTGGGACGGCACAAGGAAGACTGGAGCGGTATACGGGCAATCAGCCTATCAGTTCTACCCTCATTCGCCAGTGGAACGAAGCAAGTGAACAATGGGCTACCCGCCTCTGCGGTTTGGGCAGAGCAAGTGAGGTGCGAGATAAACTCGCGCAGGCGGATAGAATCCTGGAGGCAATCGGAGCGAGCGAGTATGCCAAGGCGAGTAAGTGGTCACCCGTCGGGTTCCAACAACGTTTGATTGAATTCGCCGAGGCACTGAACGGCGGCGATGCTGCCCATCTGAAGCTGGCATTTGCTGCGATTAGTTCCCACGAGGCCGCACGCCAACTGGAAGAACTACGCGGACGGCGCGATAGAACCGAGATGGCAGTACGATTGTTTCGCTGGTTGAACCGAACTGCTGAGCCTGCCGCAAATCTGGATGCAGCCGTGGAACAGTACTTTTCGGATGCATCTTGGGTAGATTGGGCAAGGCAAAAATTGCTGGCTGGCGATGAGCCAGAGGCAGTTAGCCGAAGCTACAGACGTCTGTTTAATCTGGTAACGGTAAGGCGCGAGCACGAAAATCGGGAATTTGCAGGGCTTCTGGCCACTGCAACATTGGCAGACCAATCTGGCTCCAGAACGATTCCTGTCGAGAGCGTTCTCGCGAAAGTGGTTGCACCTCTCGCGCGGAAGGTGCCCGCAGGCGTGCTGGTCGTGGTGATGGATGGAATGAGTTGGGCCGTGTTGCGTGAGCTGAGTTCAGACTTGGTGAGGCACGGCTGGCCGGAATGGGCCCCTGTGGATGGCTCTTCCTTTGGATCTGCTCTTGCAGCCCTTCCTTCGATCACGTCATTCTCGCGAGCCAGCCTGCTCTGCGGATCTCTTGTCTCTGGTGGGCAGGCTATGGAAAAGCGAGGTTTCGAGGAACATGGAGAACTCCGTGCTGCCGGCAAGTCCACGTTTCCGCCGGTCCTATTTCACAAGGATGAAATCGGAGCCAGCGGCGGCGACCTCGCCGAAGCCGTCCGTCTGGAGATTCGGAACCCAAACCGAAAAGTCGTTGGCACGGTTGTGAATGTGGTGGACGATTCACTCGAGGGGCCCGAGCAGTTAGCAATTCGGTGGAGTCTGGAACAGGTGCCTGTACTTCGGGCGTTACTGAGCGAAGCCCGCGACGCGGGTCGGGTAGTGATTCTCCTCAGTGATCACGGGCACGTGCTTGATCAAGGATCGAAGTTGATCCGTCGACAAGATGCGTCAGATCGCTGGCGCTCAGTCGTGGTTGATCAGCCCCTCTCTGGGGACGAGTTGGTGGTTGCGGGCCATCGTGTGCTCGCTGACGGTCAACATTTCATCTCCCCGGCTATTGAGTCTCTTCGCTATACACCCAATCGTCGGCAGGGGTACCACGGTGGCCTGACGCCGCAGGAGTGCCTCGCGCCAATTTCTGTGGTCGCCCCATCGCTCACGGAGATTGAAGGCTGGCAGGTGCAGGCAACCGTCGCGCCTGATTGGTGGCTCGATAATGCAGGCGAAGAGTCGGTGACGTTGCCGCGCATAACGCAGCGAAAGGGAAAAGCCGCGGCACGTCCCCCACTTCCACTCTTCCAAGATATAGAAAAGCAAGGGGATTCTGTTGCAGCACTGTTGGCATCAGAGGTATTCGTACAGCAGATGGAAGTATTTGGGGGCAGGCTGAAGAGAGAACAGGTGGAGCAAGCGGTGCGTGCGCTCACCGAACGAAATGGTGTGCAAATGAAGCCGGCGTTAGCGCAGCGATTGGCGGTTCCGCCGATTCGAGTCGACGGAATACTGGCGTCTCTACAGAGAATTCTGAATGTTGATGGGTACCCTGTACTCATTATAGATTCATCCCAAACCGTACGCTTGAATCTGGCGCTACTGAGAGAGCAGTTTGCGCTGAACGAGGGTGCCCAACCATGACAGTGAGTCGACAGCGAAGAAGAGAGACTATCGATGCACTGCGAGCAGGCACAGTTCCGCGCCGCGGCTTGGACCTTCTTGCGGTTGGAATGGATCGATTCGAGTCCGCGATCGACGGAGAACTGGAAGCGTCACGCGCTGGCTCAGGTGTCCTAAAGGCGGTCCGCGGCGAATATGGGAGTGGAAAGACTTTTTTTGCACGGTGGTTGCAGGAACGCGCCAAACGCAACGGGTTCGCGGTCTCTGAGGTACAGATCAGCGAAACTGAGACTCCACTCCATCGCCTGGAAACCGTCTATCGTCGACTGATGGAGCGTCTTTCGACGGCGGACCAGGATCAGGGGGCCTTCCGAAGCATTGTCGACTCTTGGTTCTTTGCACTTGAGGAAGATGTTCTGGCTGAAGCAGGCGACCGTGCCCCGGATCAGGCTGAACTCTTGGAGAAGACCTCCGAGTTAATGGAAAAGCGCCTGGCTTCGATCACTCAGATCGCACCAGCCTTTAGTGCGAGCCTCCGGGGATATCGTGCTGCAATGGCGGCGGGCGACAACGCTACTGCGGAGGCGTTACTTGCATGGGTCTCCGGACAACCGAATGTTGCAGCAGCCCCCAAACGGGCTGCCGGAATAAAGGGCGACGTGGACCATTTCGGTGCGCTCTGTTTCTTACAAGGGCTTCTTGTAATGCTCAGAGATAGTGGCTTCTCTGGCCTCGTGGTTGTATTGGACGAAGTGGAGACCCTGCAGCGAGTCCGTGGTGACGTTAGGGAAAAGGCACTCAACGCACTGAGACAACTGATTGATGAGGTCCACAGTGGCCGGTTTCCTGGCTTATATCTGCTAATCACAGGTACGCCGGCATTTTTTGATGGCCCACAAGGAATTCAGAAGTTGCCTCCGCTTGCTCAGCGCTTGCATGTTGATTTCGGAGCAGAGACACGGTTTGACAATCCTCGTGCGGTCCAGGTGCGACTCAGGAACTTCGATCTGCCGGCGTTGGTTGAGGTTGGTTGTCGAGTCCGCGACCTTTTTGCCGACGGCAGTGAATTCGGAGATCGAGTACGCAAATTTGCCGATGACGCTTACGTGAAGGAGTTAGCGCGCGCACTCACCGGCAGACTCGGGGGTAAGGTGGGATTGGCTCCCCGACTCTTCTTAAAGAAACTTGTTGGAGAGGTTCTCGATCGCATCGAGATTTTTCCTGATTTTGACCCGCGGCGGAACTATGAACTCACGCTTTCTGGCGCCGAAATGAGCCTGGACGAACGGGAAGCCGCCACTGTGGATGACATTGAGTTGAGTCTGTGAGCGCATTCGACAAGCTACATCCCTCGGTCCAGCATCATGTAGTCAATTCGCTGGAATGGAGATCGCTGCGCCCACTTCAGGAGCGAGCGATCGACCCTGTGCTCTCAGGAAAGAATTGCTTGTTGCTCGCGCCGACCGCCGGGGGCAAAACAGAAGCAGCAGTTCTTCCCCTCTTGTCTCAAATGCTGTCAGAGGATTGGCGCGGACTTTCAGTTCTGTACGTGTGCCCGATTCGCGCACTGCTGAACAACTTGGAACACCGGCTTTCGTTCTATGCAAGGCTCGTCGGCCGGACCTGCGGCCTCTGGCACGGAGATGTGGCTCAGGCGGCGAAGTCCAAGACCCTCGCAGAGCCCCCGGATATCCTACTGACCACGCCGGAGAGCCTGGAAGCACTGTTGATTTCTCGGCGGACGGATCGGTTCTTTTTCTTCGGATCGGTGCGCGCGATTGTCGTTGACGAAATCCATGCGTTCGCGGGAGATGACCGAGGATGGCATCTACTTGCTATCCTTGAACGCATTCGCCATATTACCAAGCAGGACATGCAGCGCATTGGATTATCGGCAACGATCGGGAATCCCGAGGAGCTTCTGCGCTGGCTCGCCGGGGATTCAGACCGTGAATCCATCATTGTGGTGCCTCCTGCTGCTCCGACTGCAGAAGCAGACGTCGCTATCGACTTTGTTGGTAACCTCCAGAATGCAGCCAAAGTCCTGAAGACTCTTCATAGGGGTGAAAAGCGACTTGTGTTCTGTGATAGCCGCGCACGGACGGAAGAACTGGCCACCCTACTGCGGTCTGAAGGTGTTCCCACGTTCGTCTCCCACAGCTCGTTGAGCGCGGAGCAGCGTCGCGACGCGGAAACAGCGTTTCGTGATGCACGAGACTGCGTGATTGTAGCCACAAGCACGCTGGAGCTGGGCATCGATGTCGGTGACCTTGACCATGTCATCCAACTAGACGCTCCGGGAACTGTGTCATCGTTTCTTCAGAGACTGGGGCGAACAGGCCGACGAGCAGGCACGCGGCGCAACTGCCTCTTCCTGGCAACCTCGCGGGCGGCCCTCTTGCAAGCAAGTGCTCTCGTTCTGCTTTGGCGTGAGGGATATGTTGAGCCGTTGGCTCCGCCGCCGCAGCCGCTTCATGTTGTCGCACAGCAGTTGATGACACTGGTGCTACAGCAAGGTGGAATCGGGAGGAGTGCATGGAGGGAATGGCTGCTGAGTCTCCTTGCCCCCATGCAACTCACCGAAGACGATGTAGAGAGCGTGCTAACCCACATGGTTTCGCGCCAAATATTGGTGCAGGATGGCGGAATTCTGGGGATCGGACCGGAAGGCGAGCGGCTCTATGGAGGCAAGAACTTCATGGAGCTGCTGTCTGTCTTCGACTCACCGCCCGTTTTTACAGTGTTTTCAGGCCCACGGAGCCTAGGTAATGTGCATCCGCTGTCCTTTAGGCGATCAGACGGCGAGCCCGCTGTCCTTTCGCTTGGCGGACGCGCCTGGCAGGTAACGCACGTAGACTTCAAACATAAGACGGCCCATGTGTTGCCCTCCGAATACATCGGCCGTTCTCGCTGGCTTGGCGAGAGTCAGCCACTCAGCTACCAGATGTGTCAGGCCGTCCGGCGGATACTACTCGGTGCCGGGCCCAAGGAGGAGTGGTCCAAGCGGGCTGTTACCGAAATTAACCAGACTCTCGATGAGACTGATTGTGTGGCCGAGAACGGCCTAGTGGTCGAGGCCGAAAAAGAGAAAGGAAGGACGATCTGGTGGACCTTCGCGGGATTGCTCGCGAATTCCGAGTTAGCCGCTGCGTTCACGTCGTGCGGGGGCAGGCCGGACAACCTGTCGATCAGGATAAACCAGGCCGTCCTTCCGCTGGACTTTCGGAAGCAGCTTGAGGCGGAGCCGGCCGGTCTAGAGTCGTTTAATTTAGACCAGGAATATCTCGTGAAATTTCAGGAGTGTGTGCCGAAGCAGCTGCTCGCTCAAATGCAGGCAAGCAGATCAAGCGACAAACATGCTGTAGAAGCGAGTCGTACAGCCAGTTTTATCTTCCGAGACATGACGTAGCCAGTCTGCATCAAGCCTGAAGGAGCCAAAGAAGCAATCTGGCGTACCAGTGTGAGGCATCGGAGCGTTGTGCTGACGGCGACGGGATGGTTTCACCCAGTACAAGATTATGCGGTCGGTGGCGTCAATTCCGGTGCGAGGTTAATCTGCATACTCTGCATAGGTTCTCACTGTGAGGCAGCATTCCCTCGGGGCCAACGCCGCGCCCATTCACAACATGGGTGGTGTGCGGTTCGCGATCTCCCACTCTTGTCGCTATATCAGTGCGTCAAGGATTGGACGCCGAAACTCTGGTGACTGAGACAGGGTGGGCCACCTGCCGGCTTGATCAGAGGCGCCCAAGTGTTTTCAATCTCCATAGCCTGCTGTAATTTCATTCACCTCAAGTCGGACGTGATTAGGGAGTTCTCCACTCTGCCATTGCGGAAGAACAGACATCTCAAAATTGATGCTCACAGTCTCAGCCTCAAAGCTACCGTTCTTGATGCCTTGAACAAGCTGTTCCTTCAACTCTGCGGGAACATGGAACATCAGCAGGTTTCTATCGCCACTCTTCCTGATGTAAATCTCAATCTGTTTTTTCATTTTCCAGCCTCCTCAACCAGCTTCTTCAAAAAGGGCGGATGGCCCACATTTTGCTGGTTTCTTTCCAAACCCACCACAAATTAGAAAGTGACTGCTCTGAGTTTCAGCGTCACATCGCGGACGCCGGGACAATTCCAGATGTCATCACGCAGAAGAAGGCGATGACTATTTGTGCGTTTGACGAATGAGGCGTGCTTCAATGCAATCGCGTGCGGAATGAGCGCTGCTCGCATGACACTATAGTCTTCGCCAAATAAAACGCCGGCAAGGAAATCGAAGTAAGCGCCGTCGAGGTCGCGAAGTGCGGACAGCTGACGGGAATTGTTGAATCGGGTAAGTCGGCGGCCCTTGATCTGATAGCGGGTGTTGTTCGGACCGACGGCGTCAATATTGGCGTGTGAGTTGCCGGCCTGCTTCCATCCAAATGCTTTACAGAAAAGGTACTCTGCCAAGTCGCCCGTCGGATTGTTGGCGCTGCGCGTGATGCCACGAACCCGGAGTTCGTCCGCCACTTGGGAATGCAGCGCAAGCAAGTCGGCCGGCGTGAGATCGGTGAGATTCAAATCCAAAGTCATTTCGGAAGCACTCAGCACATGGCAGAAAAGCTGGGCGACCTCTCAGGATTGTATCGCGCCTGGCATGTAGCCCTTCGGACTGGGCAACCTCCAGCTGCGGGGCCAGTGGATTGTCGAGTTGCGGAGAGGTAGGCAAGTTCCACAATTGCCAGCCAGTCTTGCCAATAGGGTAGGGAAGGGAAGTCACGATTGGACTCAACAAGAGAGCCATAGGAATCCATACGATTGATTGGCTAACGTGAACATCGACGTTTCAGAGACCGCAGAATGGCGTATTGCTTTAGCCACGAATGTGAAGCCAGGATTAAGAGCGGTTCCACAGCCCGCGTGCCCTTTGTAGTGTTGTTGAAGGTGGCTCTATCTTAAGGGAACGCCACTTGAGGACAGCGGTCGAACATTCCTTCACTCACCGCTCGTTCTAGTAACCCCGGAGCGCCCGAAGGGAAACAATCGAAATTTCAATAAGTCTCACCGACCTGTAGCCTTACCCACGTGCTTTTGGGCTTGGCTCCTGACCGCAGCATCGAATACGATGGGTCATTATGAGCGACAACCTGGGCCAGAGCGACACCCCCGCCGTTCTATATTCCGAAGGCAGGCAGGTACGTCTCAAGAACGATCCTGCACGAGTCGGAGCGTGCACAGGTCGTGTGCGCGAGAAGGCCGGTGTGTGGATGGTCCAGGTTCGTTTTGGAAGCACCACATGGTATGCGGATTTCGACTTGGAGTTTCTTGAGGCGCCGCCCCCCGAAGACGAAGAAGCTATTCGAACGGGTCGCTTCGGCCGAGCAGCTGAGTTGCGACGACGGTTGACCCAGATTCAGCTGTCGGGACGCCTTGCTGATCTCGTCTACAGCATGAACACCACAAATACCGACTTTTACGCCCACCAGTACAAGCCGGTGCTATCATTTTTGGAATCACCTTCAAAGGGATTGTTAATCGCGGACGAGGTTGGGTTAGGCAAGACTATTGAAGCAGGGCTGATCTGGACTGAACTCAGAGCCCGCGTCGACGCGAGGCGCCTCCTAGTTGTCTGTCCCAAGATGCTCTGTGACAAATGGCGATTGGAACTTCGCAATCGCTTTGGAGTGGAAGCATCGATCGTCGATGCCGCTGAATTAACAAGCGAATTGCGACGACCCCTCCCACAATTCCCTGCTAGTCAGGCGATGATCGCAAGCATGCAAGGCGTTAGACCACCGCTTGACTGGGAAGACCAAGGAGAAAGCGAGTCGTCACGGCGACAACTGGCTCAAGTCCTAAATAGCGCATCTGGGAAAGATCCGCTCCTGGATCTCGTAATCATCGACGAAGCGCACTATCTGCGCAATCCGGCGACCGCGACTCATCAACTAGGGCGCTTCTTGCGGGATGTGGCTGAGCACATCGTTCTTCTCTCAGCAACGCCGATCAACCTAAAAAACGAAGACCTTTTTTCCCTCCTGAACCTCGTCGATCCAGAGAGCTTCGCGTACCGCGAGCAATTCCAACATGTCTTGGCTGCAAATGAACCCTTGGTACAGGCGCGATTGGCGACTCTGGGGAAGAATGGCTCACCTGAGTCCGTCCATGATTATCTGCGTAAAGCACATGGCAATTCAATACTGTCCGGATCAAAGCAATTGGAGCTATTGATAGCCGAACTTGAATCTTGGGGAGACCAACCATGGGGTGAAGCGGAGCGTGTCAGGTTTGCAGACCGAATCGAAAGAGTAAATTCTCTCAGTCGAGTATTGACTCGAACGCGGAAGGCCGAGGTCACAGAGCGCAAGGTTGTACGAATGCCAAACGTCACCTCCGTTGAGATGTCCTCCGTGGAGAGTGAATTTTATGCGCTGGTAACCGAAGCGGTCAAGAAATATGCTTGGGAAAACGACGTATCAGATGGCTTTCTCCTCGCCACGCCGCAACGGCAGTTGTCCAGTTGCATTTATGCAGCCGCAGCATCGTGGAATATTCAGGATCGAGAAGCGAGCCAAGAAGATAACGATGAAGAGATCCTTTATGAGGATCTTGGCGTTGAGACTGACCCGAGACACATCTCAGGATTCCGCCGGTTTCTGCTAGACGAGATTCGCGGTAAATATGACTTGAAGCAGCTTAAGAGGAACGACTCAAAGTTTGATTGCCTCGCCCGGACACTGCGCAATTTTTTCACTGGATATCCGGAGGAAAAAGTAGTTCTATTTTCCTACTTTCGTGGAACCCTTCATTACTTATCTGCTCGCCTCCGTGAGATAGGTATAGAGGCTACAGTGCTCATGGGTGGAATGAGGGAAGACAAGACCGAGGTGATCGAGCAGTTCAAGGAGACTCCCAGCATCCGCGTCCTTCTCTCATCCGAGGTAGCTAGCGAAGGTGTTGATCTTCAATTCTGCCGCTTTCTCATTAATTACGATCTCCCTTGGAACCCCATGAAGGTGGAACAGCGAATCGGACGCATCGACAGGCTTGGACAAGCCGCCGAAAAAATCATCATTCTGAATTTCGTATACGCCGGAACGATTGACGCTCGGATTGTTCAACGCCTATACGAGCGCTTGAATCTGTTTGAGCGAGCGCTAGGTGGGTTGGAAGCTGTATTGGGTGATGAAATCCAGCAACTCACCGCTGAACTTCTAACCGGCCGTCTCACTCCCCAGGAAGAAGAGCAACGGATCAGCCAGACCGCTTTGGCACTTGAGAAACGGAATCAATCTGAACAGGAACTCGAGGAGCAAGCCGGACAACTTATTGCTCACAGTGATTACATTTTGAAAAAAGTGCACGCAGCCCGGGAATTCTCGCGTCAGATTACGGTCGATGACCTTCTTCTCTATGTTCGTGACTACCTGGAGAAGTCTGCTCCAGGCCATCGTTGGTTTCAACCCGGAGACGACTTGTATGAAGTTGAACTGTCCCTTCCTCCGGCGACTCGCGCAAAATTGGACAGTTTCATAGCTTCGAAGCGATTACAAGGACTCAGCCGTTTGGCTGAAGGTGGCGTTAGGCGGTGCAGATTTGAAAACAAAGTGAAGTCTGGGAGCACCTCAGATGAACAGATTAGTCAGTTTCATCCGCTTATTCGCTTCATCAGTGAAGAGCTTGGTAACGAGTCAGGTGCCGTTAATGTAATTTGTGTGAAGGTTCCGAGTATTCACGTGTCAAGCGTGGCAGCGCCACCCGGAACGTATGCATTTGCCGTTCAGCGATGGACCTTTGACGGACTGAGAACTGAAGAGGCGGTACGCGCGCGCGCGGTGGATCTGGTAGGACAAGTTCCGCTCAGCCCTGAAGCTTCGATTGAGGTTGTAAATGCTGCGCGCGTCTTTGGGAGGGACTGGCCGGGGGCCTCGGGCGAGTTGGATGCATCGAAAGCGGCAAACGCTCTGATGGAAATGGAGTTCCTGCTGATAGAGGACTTTGATGCAGAGGGTACGCGCAAGGAATCGGAAAACACCGATCGAATTCAATTCCAACTTCAGGCTGTTAAAGCCTACCGGGACCGCAAAGTCGCTACTGAACGCCAACGAATTATGAACCTGGGGAATGAACCACGGAACCGCGGGCTAGTAATAGCTTCGGAAAGGGCAATCGACCGATTGACCGAGCGGTTTGAACTGCAGAGCGCAAAGCTTGAACAAGCAAGTACGGTGCGTTCGAAACGCGAGCCGGTGGGCAAGGGGATTATTTTCGTAGAAGGGAATCTCTGACAATGGCCGATTGGAAGAGTGCTTTGCTGCAGGCGGCCGACAATTTGAAACTACGAGGCAATACTGGTTTGAGCGGAAAGTCAAAGCCTCCCGTAAAAGCAAAGACTACCAGTGCGACGGGCGGTGTCCTTTCTTCAGAGCCACATCGCGCTGGAGCAATTGCTGCCCCGAAAACAGGGCCGGCTGTGACTACTCAGCCGAAGGTCGCTGCCTCAATGATTGCGGCTCCCAATACGCAGCCCGAGAAGCGGAGTCTTTCCAAGGCGAAAATCCCTTATAAACCAAGCCCCGCAGTCATGCCAATGGTTACGAAGCCAACAACCGGCAAAATGGTCCCTGCAAAGAATGCAAATTCCGACTCCCGCAACATAAAGGCTATCGCTCAACACCAAAAGACGCGGCCGTTGTCATCGCCGCGATCACAGCGCCCAAAGACCCGGCAATTTGTCGCGCCTGAAATGTCCAAGTACACGATATGTCATGAGCAGGCCGAAAGTAAGCCTGATCAAAGTTGGCAGCGACTGGGAGCGGCCCTCGCGATACAGCCAAGCCAACGTCGCGGCAAAACGCAGTGCACCGTCGGACTTGATTTCGGGACCGCGTTCACAAAGGTCTGCGTTCAATTTCGTGAAATGACGTATGTCGTTCGTTGGGATCTAGCGGTTCCCAACTGCACACCCTTTCTCCTTCCCGGTGTTTTCACAATTCAGCCAGATGGTACATGTGTGCTTGGGGTGGCCGCCGGAGGAGGTGTCTGTGCGGATTTGAAAATCGCTCTGTTAAAGTCGCATGATCTTAGCAGCAAGATCAACGCGGTCATATTCCTGGCACTTGTGACCCGCTACGCCAGGGCGTGGCTCTTCACACAATACAGCAGTGTCTTCTCTGGGTTTGACATCGAGTGGTTCATGAACGTAGGTCTGCCAACTGACCCGTGGGAAAACCCCGAGATTTGTGATCAATATCGTGACATAGCATTGGCTGCTTGGGATCTTGGTGCATCCGGAGATGCTATCTCCGTCCAGACCGCAAAGGAGGTACTTGCACGAACTGGAACAGCGGCCACGGCTGCTGGGAGCATGGACAAAGTGAGGGTGCAGGCATTTCCAGAGTTCGTGGCTCAGATCATGTCGTATGTGGAATCTGCACAACGCAGGGATGACCTTCACTTGCTCGTCGACGTGGGGGCAGGAACGGTCGATATAGTCGTTTTTCACGTCACTTCGGTGGATGGCGACAATCGCTACTTGATTCATAAGGCCTCCGTGATACTTCTCGGAACCCACATTCTCCTCGCCTATCGGGCCGACGCTTGCCAGGTTGTTCGCAAAAGCTGGGAGGAGAACTTCGCTAGTCTAGACGTCCGCAAATTCGAGTCCCAATTAAGCATTCCGTCTGGGAGGCTAGATCCAGTCCAGGAGTATGTCATTGACAAGCTCTTCGGAACCATGAGGAGACTTATTGCTGCGACGAAGACATATCGATACGAGACTTCCCCTGCTTGGACGGAAGGGATGCCGTACCTGCTGTCAGGTGGTGGCAAAAATGTTGACGTATATCGGAGCGTTCTCTCGCAGGCTCGAACACAGTGGCCCCTCTTGGAAATGAGACTGAGGGTCCCCGAGTCATTTGCGTCTGGAGCCATCGGAGAGCCGGATTTTCACCGCGTATCCGTGGCACATGGCTTGAGCTATGCAGCAGATAATCTCGGCCAGATTGAGCGGGAATCTGAGGTAGCGGATATTCGGCGGACGCGCAGCGTCCGAGAGGATATGTCTGAGCGATATATAGAGAAGTGAAGGGTTACTCCACCCGCACGTCGGCGTCAATACAAAAGCTTTGCTCACTTGCTCTTGTGTCTGGGCCGAATTTCCCCATACCCTGAAATGCAATGCGCCGTTCCTTGGCAAGGCTTTGGATTGCGAGTTGTTCGGCGAGGAGGATATGCGTGCTCTTTGCCATCCGATCGGCTCGTCGCGCTTTGCTTGCTGAACTCACCCAGGCACTCTCCATTACGCCCCGTAACTCCGGCAGCCTGATCGAGACACATGTTTTGCTCGATTCGACTGCCGGTTTCGGCCTGGTGTCGCTTCAGGCAACAAATCACGACGAATCGCTCGCATCCACCTTCCACGCTCAAGTCGACGCGTCCGGCCGTGTTGCGTTACCGACCCGCAGACTGCACGATTATGTGCGTCTGCTGCCAGACAGCGAGATAGCGATCTCGGCGTCGGAACTAAATGCGATCACCGTTCGAGCAGGGTGCTCAAAGACGCTCTTCACCGGGATTGCGCCGAACGTGTTTCCACAGGCCAGGCCGGCTCGCGCGCCGATCTTCCACCTCGACTCCGACATCCTAGCCGCCGTGTTGCGACGCACCAAATTCGCAATCAGCCCTGAAGACAGCCGCTACGTGCTCAATTGTCTGCTGCTTGACCTGGGTCCAGAACACACTCGGATCGTAAGCACCGACGGCAATCGGCTCGCACTGGTTGAGCTGTCCGGTGCTTCCGCGGAATCGCTGGCCATCCTCATCCCGCGCGGCGCCATCGACCCGCTTATCGCCTTGACCGACGCCGCGGGGGACAACGAGATCGCGGTAGCTGTCGACGACAAGCGCATCTCCTTTACCGCCGGCGCCAGACTATTGTCGATTCGCAAGGTGACCGGCAACTTTCCAAATTACGAGGCTGTCTTGCCGACGGAGCAGGGAAGGGAAGTCAAAGTTGGTCGCCAACCCTTCCTGGATGCCATAGAGCATACAATGCAGTTCGCCGATTCTCGCAAGAGCGCAGTAAAGATACAGATCCATGAGAACATCCTCGAGGTTTCGGCGGCGAGTTCCGAGTATGGTGAAGCCAGAGAGTGCATCGAGATTGAGTTTAACGGCGAGCCCTTTACCGCCGCTTACAACGCATCCTTTCTCTGTGACTTTCTGAGAGCGACCGAAAGCTCGCCCAGGATACTATTCTCGTTCCGGAATCCTCAATCTGCGGTTGGATTCCGGCCAGGCGACTGCGGTGGTCCGTTCACCTACAGGTATGTCGTGATGCCTTGCACTCTTAGTTGAGACGGCCGCTTGGCCCCTGTAATGGGCGGTGCAGCAATCTTGCCAACCAAAGGAATCCACAGAAGCGACTTGGCGTCCGGCTCAATACCACCGTAAAGCGCCGAAGGATCGCCGGCTTCATGAAAACGTTTGCAGTTCGAAATACTGCTTCGGTCATCGTCGTTTCGAATGGAGCGCCTGATATTGTTGCTCGGTCAAACTGAGCCAGCAGCTCCCGCGTCCCGTGTTGAGGCCGTGCTCTAGTGCCTGCTTGTCCTCCAGGAGCTGCGACCCGCACCGATCATGCATGGCACGAATCTTGCCTTCGTTGGCGAAGGTGAGCTTGAGTGGCAACACAGTTCGGCAATCCTTCTCCAGAAACGAAATATGCCATCCGCCCGGGCGCACCATGAAGTTCATCAGCACACGGTGGTGAGTCGCTCTGAAGTTGTCCACTCGCCAAGTATAGGCGAATATAAGGCGAATATTGCAATTCGCCGCCTTTGAAGACTGGCGAGGGAGCGGGGCGATTGTTTTCAATGACATGACAGACTTGAGGGGCCTCCCCGAAGGGCGGCGATTCCTCGGCCCTTTGCTGCGAGGCACCGAGAAAGCAACAGAAAAGCAGGCAGGGCTCCATTTTTTGCTCTCCAACCATTGTGTTTCGAAAGCACACCTTCATACGCTCAAACACGATGAGCTGCGCATGCTCATCACCTTCCAAGTGTTGGTGGCGCCGTGTCCAGACAAAAAATTCCGTTCCGTATGCACCGCTCAGGCTGGCTTATCCCGGCCGTCTGTGCGTTCTTAGGTATCTGGATATGCGGATTCGGCTGGCGCCTTGGTCTCCCGGCTGGGGCCTTGATGATGGGAAGCCTGCTTTTTCATGAGGCAGGGCACATGCTAGCCGCGACCGCCCTCGGTGTACCGGTGCGTGAGTTCGGGCTCCGCATGGGCGGTGCGTACACCCTGCGTGCGTCCGCCCGCTGCGGCCGGGATGAGGTTCTAATCTCCGCTGCCGGGCCCTTGTTCAACCTGAGCCTGGTACTGCCGTTCCTGTTTGTGCCCCGAATCGGGGGGCAGATTGCACTGTGCAACTTTGTACTCGGCATCGTCAATCTCGTTCCGATCCCTTCGAGCGATGGACTACGGATTTTGCGCATGGTGAGCCAAAACTATCCAAAGGCCAAAGAGCGTGGGAATGTCTGATAAGAAGGATTCTGTATAGTCGAAAATGCGGAGGAGAGCCCTTTGCGCAGCCCTGCCTATTTAGTGGGCTGGGTTTGGCGCTCCGACCGCTCTCCCTCGGCCATCACTGGATGGAGATTGCCTTTTAAGTTACGGAGGGTGACGCAGCCCTGCGGCAACTCCCACCACGAGCGAAGTCTCTTCAGTTTGCGAGACCGGGATCAAGTCTGGAATGCGGTCGCCATCAGAGATTGTTCCACTTCCGGAATACCCAGCCTGTTTGCTTGGCCTCGCCATCCAGCAACCGCCGCCCGCACTTGCTTCAACACGCCCCCCGCTTGTTCTGGAGTCAGCCCATAGTCCTTGCATGCCTCCATCGCAATCGAGACATCGCAGTCTGTCTCGACCTCGTTGATCGCCAGAGACAAGTCTGCCCGGTCGATCGACGGGTTCATATCGTAGGCGGGCGACAGCCGAATGCCCTGTTCGTCAATGAAGAACCCGTGGTTGCGCAGATGATCGTCGGTATTGTGAATCAGGATGTTAAACAAGACACGGCGAAACAATTGCTCACAATCGGCATGGGTGTTCGCGCCCCGCGTCTGGAGAAGATCAACCAGTTCAAGGTAGCTGGCTCCGGCCTCGCCATCGGCCCGCTGCGTGAGGGTCATGGCTGAAACGAATGCCAGCCGGCCTCCCGACGCAGTTCGATCAAAGCGTCTTACCAGGAAGGTCCCGTACGAACTCTCTGACAATCGAAGATGCCTTGCCTCCGGGACACGAATGCCCGCCTTTGCCGCAAGCCGATGCGCGACCAACTCCCAACCGCCCACATCGCGGGTGTCCTGCCGGCTCGGGAACTTGGCCATGCACAGACAGCCTGCTTCATCGCGGACCGAGGCCTTGGGCCTGGCGCCGCCGAGTGAAGTTCCAGGCGCAAACAGCTGCGTAAGCCATCGCTCATACTCCGGATGCTCTTCCTCATCGATATGCCGCTCAAACTGCAAACTGGCCGCCTGCAACTCACGCAGGGAGGCAATCGGCGGCGCAGCAAAACGTACGTCGCTGTCGATAAAGGGCCCATCCTCCAACGCACGAAAGCGCAACGCTCCCAGGCGGGTCTGGTCGTGAACGCTTAGCAGAAAATCCCACTCGGAGAGTGCGCGCGGTTTTCGCTTCTCTTTCCGCGCATGCATGTTTTCCCGTCGCTGCATCAATACTCTTCCCCACCGATCCGGAGACGAGTCCAGAAAAATGCCGAAATTGGCGCGGTTGGGGCCGGGGTATTGGTGACCAGTGGCCAGTGCAAGGTCGGGGTCAAATGCAAAAACCTCTGGCCCTTTGAGCCATGCGCGTTCATACTCGAAGGAAAAAATCTCCCCGGCCCCGCTGCTCTGGCAATGCAACGCGCCCATCAGGGCCGGTTGCTTGAAGCGCTCAAGGTCCAGGCATACCTGAACAGTATCGAAACGGGCCATCAGCAGAGCCCGTCCTGGCTACCGGGATCACGATCAGGCGACGATGATGTCTCTGAGCGCTTTGGAGCTCTGCGCCTGGTCGCCAATCTGGCATCCTGTAGTTTGCGACCGAGAAGGTCATCCGCAGCCAGTTTCTCGAGATCGCTCTCCAGCCGCAGCACTTGCATCACACGAGCGTATATCCCGAGAGCAACCGCAGGATCGCCCTGCTCGACTCTTGACAGCGTCTTGCGCGAAATTCCTGCCCGCTGGGCCACTGTCTCAGCCGAAAATTTACGGCGCAGACGGGCCAGCTTCAGATTGCCGCCATAGT
>PLPU01000023.1:0-5752 GCA_003159975.1 Acidobacteriaceae bacterium | reverse complement strand
TACATCGACGGCCACAATCAGAATCCCAAGCCCTTCATCTGGACCGCCAAAGCCACTGACATCCTGGAAAAGGTCACACGCGCTCGGGCGGTCTTGAATAAATGACCATCTGTGTGGTGGACTACACTAGCTTCCGAATACCTGCAAGCAAATGCATTGCGGCCGTATTTATCCTCGCGTCCTCTGCGCCGATCACGGAGACGCTCTCAACCAAGTCCGGATTATCGGAAAGCTCCGAGTACAACCCGTACAGCACCGCGACAGTCTCACGCAAAGTTATGATTTGGTCTTTGAGCTTGCTCATGTCGTTCTCCTCTTTCGTGGTCCGTCTCCGGGAAAATAGCATGGGCCAAAGGCACAACTCCTTTGGCCCATGCCGCGCCACAGGGAGACTGGGCGCACTCGGAGCGCCTGCGAGGGACCGCTCCGAATCTGTGAAAAATCCTGTGGGTTTTGGCGCACCTGTACACCCGTTCGCGTTTGGTGCTGCTCCTCTCGGCGCGGGTGTTGTGGCTCCGCCCACACGGGTGAATTTTGGGTGGAATGGGGGTGTTGTACACCCGTGTCGTTTTGTCGATTTGACGTAATGCTCAAAACGACATAACGTCAAAACGACATAACAGTGTACGGAGGTAAGTAGATGCTTCACGCGTCCTCCTTCGCCGCTCCAGAAGAGGCGTATCCCCGCGCGAACTTCGGCAACACCATTGCCGTTTCTGATTTCTGCTTTGAGCCTTTGCGCGTCACGCCGAGCCGTTCCGCCGCGCGCTGCACTGTTCTTAAGTCATACACACCCTCTGCCACGACATCGCTAGCCTTCACGGGGCCGCGCATGAGCAGCGCACGAAGATAGCCTTCGCACTGCGCAACCTTGGTCTTCGCTTCCTTGCTCACGGCCTCCGGCGCAGTAAGGTCGGCGAGCTTCAAAGTTGATTCACCCGTCCAGCGCAATTTGGCTTTTAGGCCGTCGCCCTCAATGGAAAATCCCAATGCTGGGGGATACTCACCGAGGTTGTTTTTGACCGTGATGATCGCACGGTCGTTGGGCGCGTCCGCGCGACAGCCCACCAAAAATTCGACGCGCACCGCAGCGGAGAAGTCGATAGAGCCCATCCCGCGATGGATGGCTCGCCCGCTTGAGGCTTTCGATAAATGCCGAATGATAACCACGGCGATGTTGTGGCGAACCGCCAAGCGCGTCAGCGCATCCATTCGTGGGCGAACTTCCGTGGCCTTGTGGGAGTCTGCACCTTCGCCGAAGTAGGACTGAAGAGGGTCCAGTATTACAACATCGATGTGGTGCTTTTTTATCGCCTGATCGAGCGGCGATACATCAGCGAGTGAGAACGGAGAGTCCAGCAAGAACAATCTACGGTCGTCTCCACCCATCGCACGGACGCGCGGCGCAGTGACGTGTTCCGGACTGTTCTCGGTGGAGCAGAGCAGAGTGTTCATCGGCTCACAAGATTTCCCGGTGACCGGCTCGCGTCCTCGCGAAAGATCGGCAGCAACGGAAAGTATGAGAAATGTTTTTGCCGCGCCAGGATCACCACTGAACATGGTGATTTCGCCGCGAGCAAGTCGCCTATCCCAGATATAGGTTGGAAGTTTTGTCTCCACATCATGCAGGCTGCGCACGATGGGCTCTGGTCCCGTGCTCTGCGCAGCGCTCCACGGTTTCGCTGTGTCCAACTTCGCCCCGATATATTGCGCTCCCCACGGCTGCGCCCATACGTCACAGGGCGATGTTTTCTCGTCTCCCACGGGCGCATCGGCAAGTGAGATCACATACACCGCTCCGGTCTTTTTCATCGGACAGCCTCCGCAAACAGCTTCGCGGCAGCCTGCTCTGCATCGTGAACGTTTTTATTCGATCTAGAGTCGGCGTCGAAAACGAGGAAGATTCGCCTATTCTTGAGCACCACCTCTGAGAAAATCGGATGGAGCTTCTGCCGGCGTGCGCCCGCCATGAACACTCCATCGCAGCCGCCCACGCCAATGACCGGCAGGCCGCGCTGCGCGCCAGCCATGGCGCTGGTCTCGCTCTCCACGATGAAGAGGTCAACCGCTGGATCTTTGAAGATGCGAGACCAGTCCCAATGCACCGGAAAATATGGGAACGCTTCAGCACGCCTCTGAGTAAACTTCATCGGCCGGCCGTCTTTATCTAGCGGGGGAACCTTGTGCCGGGTTCGGCTTGAGTCCATGCGCGCGTGTGTCAGCGGGTGGTGCTTTACAAAGACAATGTGATCACCGTGCAGCTCTGCGTTATTTGCCTGAGCAAACTCCGCATCGACGGCGCGATCCTCCAGGTATTGATTGGCCCAGGGTTTCTCGACAGGTCGCGCCTTTCGCGTTCGCACCAAATCGGCGGACGTGAGCGAAGACTTCTTTGCAACAGCAGTTCCAGCGCATGCCCGCTTCGCGCTCTGTGCAGATGTCTTAGTCATATCTCCTCGCAGTGGTTTTGTTGTGCGTTGGTACAGACTTCGCTGAACATCGGCGATGTTGCCGTGCTCTCGTTGAGTCTTCACCGCGCCCGAAGCGTGCGCTGTTCATTGCGTTGGAGCCAGTCGAGAACTGCTGCCTTGCGAAAGAGCACTAGCTTGCCCACCTTTACGCGAGGTGGTCCCTGACGCTGCGCTGTCCAGCGGGCGAGCGTGCGCGGCGAGATACCGAGTTCGCCGGCCAGCGTATTGGGCTCCACGAAGTCACCCAGCAGAGCTGGGGCGGCTTGCGTTGCGGTTGTCACTTTTGCTGCCATCATTGAAGCCTCCACACCGCCACCATGACAGAGACGCGCAGACGCTACAATGTTCGGCGGTGTAGGGGCTTGGTCGTCGGGACAAAACCAGTGAGCGAAGCGCAGCGAAGGCGCGGCACCAGAGGGGAAAGCAAGAAATTTGCGCTGTGCTCTGCGCGGACAAACTGCCACAGCCTGAAAGGCACACAGGCCAATTCTGGCCTTGCCAGGGGCTTGCTGGCAGCTTCAGAGCCAACTCTGGCCACTCTAAGCCTCACAGGCCTGCCTAGAGCCTTTCTGGCAGGCTCACAGAGCCTCAAAGCTGGTTTCTGGCCTCTGTGAGGCCTTCTGGCAGGCTCAGAGGCTCTCAGGCAGGCTCTTGAGCCTCTGAGATGGCTCACAGGCTGTTAGGCTCAAAAATCAGCCTTAGTGTTGACACTGTGTTGACACAGGCATTTTCGAGAGAGAGTTAAGACTCAAAAAGTCTTGCAAACATTGAGCTTTCTTGTGCTCTTGTAGATCTTGAATCACTGATACACAATCAGTTGCTCTAGTTTCAGGTGTGCTTATTGGCATACTGCGCAGTGCCGCTGATGGCGCTGAAAATCACAGAGCGCAGTGCCAACTCTCGCTTGGTTTATGCTGTCTACATCCAGCACACTCTTTTGGAGCGCGCCGCGCGCTACGACAAGATAATTTGCGGCCAGGCGCTCACCTTCCGCACAAAATTCATCGGCGCTTTGCTGCTTGCAGGACCCACATTCATGCTCGTGTATAGAAACTGCTTTCATTGCCGCGAATGTATCAGGCAGTAACAGTCTCTCTTCGGCAGTCTTGGTGGGGTCGTCAGCCAAAAGACGCAACCTGATCACGCTCCACATCTTTTCGAGAAGCTCGTTGCGCTCTGAGCACTGTGCTTTCATTTGATTCATCCTCCGCGATGGCTACGCACAGTCAATAATAACTGCTCCACTATTTGCCCTGCCACGGCGTACCGAACGCCAGCGAGCTTCTGTAGACCTCTTCAGCGCGATTCAGGGTTTTGGTTGCGCCGCGCCTCAAGATGTCGCTTGCCAGAGCCTTCTTCCACGTGTGCACAGCCTTGCCCGTCTTGCCGTGCTTTTGGTTCCACGCTGCAAGCTCGCGCCGGTAGCTGGGCTCCAGATTGTCGAGCAGCTTAAAACCCTGCGCATCCAGCTTCTGCGCAATGCGCGCATATTCTCCGACTGCCAGCCTGAGCCCATCGCGCGTGGCCCCAGCCATCAGCGCGCCAGCTTCCGCCTGAAAGGGAGATAGCAGCTTCGCAGCCTTCGCCGCGCTTCTCGCAGGGCCGATGGCTTCCATGCGCAGCGCACCGTTCTTGTAGGTAGGCACAAGTCCGAGTTGTTCGCCGATCAACTCCAGTTGAACCGATGCCTGCCCGGAACACACGCCACGCTCTGCGGCTACGGCGTCTTTCAGCCACGCGGGAACGTAATCAACCGTGCACCAGCCCTCTGCGATTCTGTGCACCAGATCCCAGTAACTCGTAGAGCGCTCGATGTCGAATTGCACGTACCAGTGAAGGCCCGCTGTTTTGCTGCTCGGCATGTTAGGCCTCCTTCTTTACTGCGGTCTTCTTTACTGCGGCCTTTGTGAAGATCGTACCGAACTTATTCGTCGCGGATCGCAGCGCCTCATCCTGTAGGTGCGCGTATCGCATCGTTGTGCTGGCCTGAGTGTGACCGAGCAGCTTGCCGACGATCTGCAAGGAGACGCCATTGCTCGCCAGATGGCTGGCAAAGTTATGCCGTAGGTCGTGAATCCTCACGGTCGGACGGTAGCGCACGAGAGGTCCGCGCTTCCCTTGGAAAGGAATCTCCTCGGCCAGACCCGCCGCTTTGCACGCCTGAATCCACGGCCTGCGCAGCGACACGCGGGCGCCACCGTTCTTGTCGGCGCTTCTTCCGGGGAACAGTGGACCGGCCGCATCCTCTGGCACAATCGCCTCAAGCAGCTTGAGTGCAGGACCACTCAGCGGAATATGTTCGACTTTCTTCTGCTTTGTGTTGTGGCTCGGCTTCGTCCACACGCCGCGAGCAAGGTCAAATTGCTCCCACTCTGCCTTCAAGACTTCCCCCTCGCGTGAGCCGGTAAGCATCAAGAGCCGCAGAGCATTGGCCGCTTTCTGATCCTTGTAGCGATTAAGAGCCTCTTTGAATTTCTGCAATTCCTCGATGGTCAGCCACCGCTCGCGTTTGGATTCAGCGAACTTTTCGATCCCTCGCGCCGGGTTCACGGTGGTCCACTTTTTCTTTATTCCGAAGTTGAATATCGACGAGAGCAGGGCCAGAACGCGGTTCGCCCGGTAGGGAGTCTCTTTCAGCGACGCGTGCAGCGTAGCGATGTCACGCTCAGTTACTGCCTGGAGGCGAAGCCTGCCGAGCTTCGGGCTAATGATCTTGTCGATCATGCTCTTGTCGTTTCGCAGGCTCGTTGCGCGCTTTCGGTTCTGGGCGTCCTCTTTGTACTCAGTCATCAAGTCGGAGAGCAGAGGCTCCCCTCTGTTCTGGTTGCGCTCCTCCATTGGGTCGTGCCCATCTCGAATCCTTTTCCGAAGATCCTCGGCCTCAGCTCGCGCTGCAACCACAGAAAATTCCGGGTGCTGGCCAATCGTGTACCGTCTCTGCCGCCCTTTGAATCTGTAGTCGAGAATGAAGCTCTTGACACTTCCAGCCGTTGTGCGCACGCCGAAGCCTCGCAGTTTCGAGTCCCATACGATGCGGTTTCCTGTTTCTGGTGTCAACAATTGCTTAACAGAGTTCTCTGTAATGTTCATTTTCAGCACCTTTCTTCGCAGGATTGAGTCAACATAGTGTCAACATTCTGCTTGACATCAATGACTCTCTGTGTCTTCTATTGTCAACGAATCGGTAGCTTATGTCAACAAAATAAACGACTTAATGCATATCTGCTTTGTCTTGTGTCAACAAGAAATAGTAGGTATGCTGATTCGTAATCAGCAGGTCG
>PLPU01000189.1:0-40745 GCA_003159975.1 Acidobacteriaceae bacterium | reverse complement strand
CGCCCTGCTCGTTCCAAACTCCGTCACTATTGCATGCAACCACGCGAAACAAATACTTCCCAGGAGGCAAATCCGTGTAGAAAGCCTGCCGGCGCGTCGAGGCATCGCGCCAGTCATGGTCAATCGGATCGAGGCGATAACGAAAATTCACCTTCTGCGGAATAGTAAAGGTGGGTGAGGTGTAATCGATCTGCAGGTCGCGCGGATGAGGGGGGAGCCTAAGGCTACCGGTTGCCGCGAATTCCTTTCGGTCGACAGTGACGGATTCGATGTATGTCACTGCGGGGAGAGCTTTTTGCGAGAGCCTGGACGGATCCAGCATCTGCACTACTCCCGAGTTCACAAACCAAACGCGCCCATCTGACGAGTTCGCTGATGATTTGAAGGGTGGTCGGGCGGATGGCCGGGCTCCATCCAAAGCGTCGTAAAAATGTGTCCGGATTACGGTTTCCGGGTTAGCCCACCATCGCTCGAACTCGGAGTCCGAGAACTCAACGACGCCGCACTGAGTATTGAGCCACCAGCGTTTCTCCTTGTCTTCAACGAAAGAAAAAATGCCCTCACAGGGCAAGCCATTTTTCGCCGTCATTCGCTGCACTTTACCTTGCCGCAATCCGACGAGGCCGTCGTCAAAGGCGGCCAGGACAGATCCGTCTGCTTCGGCAAATATCTGATTGGCCGAGGGATTAGCTTTAGAACCTACGGGGAAGCTCTTCAGAACGCCGCCGCGAAACAAATCCAAGTTCCCCGTGTGAGTGCCAATCCAAATTCCTCCCTGCGGATCCGGGGCAAGACGGCCGGTTGGAATTTGCGATCGCGAGAATTCTTGTTGCACTTGGAAATCGCGGATACGTACGAGCTTTCCCGTGCCGGCGCACTCTGCCCAGATATTCCCGTCGACGTCCTCGATCAAGTCAAAGACCAGTCCAAGCGGATGATGATTTGGTTCGGGGAGGCGGCGAAAATGTCCATTCTTGAATACATAAAGCCCGTCATCCACCCCGATCCACATATTCCCGGCCCGGTCTTCCAACAAAGACGCGACTTGGCTTCCTGGAAGTCCGCCTCCGGTGCGAATCGATGAGATAGCCCCGTTCTTCTCAATGCGATCGAGCGACTCCGCATTCGCAACCCAAATTGAGCCATCTCTGCTGGCGGAAACGCCTACCGCCCAGTCTTTTGCCAAGCCCTCAACGGCTGAGAAAGTCGTGACGAGCGGGTCGTGGAACTTGTCTACACCATTGCTAGTGGCAGCCCAGATAATGCCTTCCCGGTCTTCAAAGAGTGTGCGGACGAAATCGCCGGACAAGCCCTCCGCCCGTGCATAGTGGTCGACAGTGTTTCCATGGACACGGAAGACGCCGTCGTTATCGGTGCCGACCCAAAGATTGCCTTCGCGGTCGAAGTGCAGGGCGAAGATGCCGAACTTGCTTCCATCGAAAGACCCCGTGACGAACGATCTGACAGCACGATTTTCGAATCTTGCAAGCCCTTGCCCCAGTCCTTTTGAAACGATGCCGACCCACACGGAACCATCGGACCAACGTGCCAGGCTCATTATCCCCGGGGCTCCTGTATTGGACTTCAGGCCTTCGATCGGGTACACCTCCGAGACGCCGGAATGCCAGTGGACAAGGGCGGTCTGCCCTCCGAGCCAAAAGCCGCCTGATCCGTCCTCCACTATCGCATCGATGGGGGAAATCGGTATTCCATCTGCTCTTCCGAAGCACTTTACTGCGCGCTCGGTAATATGGCACACAGGCTCTGAAATACCATTCTCACCTCGTACGACCCACACCGAGCCATCAGAGTCCTCGCTCAGATTGCCCGCATTCGGCATCGTCCCTTCCAACTCAAAATGAGACGTAACAAGCCCACCTTTGAGGTGAGCGATTCCGTTCGCTCCAAGCACCCACAGCCCACCTGCTTGGTCGCCAACTATGTTTAGGATCCTGCCGATCGAGCCAGCGTCAGCAGGCAGACGCCAAGGGCGAAACTGGACACCGTCGAACCTGTAGATATCACCACGAGAAGATAGGAACCAGAGGAAACCATCGGACGTTTGCGCAATCGTGTACATGCCAGAGGGCGCGGAACCATCCTGGATCCGCCATGATGTGTGCATGTACTGGGTGAGGCGTTTGCTTGGATCGAGGGCGTAAGCCGGGTTCGCCAGTAACAACACACAGGCGAGGCAAACTCCCAAACCCGCCGCAATCGCGGTCCGGGGCCATTTAGAACGAAGCAGAAGCGCTCGGCGAGAAGCCATCCTTTCACCCTCGCAGAATACAGTCAGGAACCATCGTTCCAGATAAGATAAGGCGTGCCCGTAGTTTACCTAAAGCATGAACAACAAACCATCATCCCGAGCACGCGGTAACGTGGTCGATTGTACTAAGTCGGCATCAAGATGCGCTGGGCGGCCTCGGCTCCGTGCCCAATGCCGAGCAGATGGTCGCGGCATGTTGGTGCCGCTCCGCGCTACGTGTTTCCCTGGACGGTTGAATGGGACTCAAACCCGCGAGTGGGCAGGGTCCTTCATTAAGGTAAAAGCCAGCTATTGAAAACCATACGTGGGATTTCACTGAATTGCCCATTTGATTGGGACCTGCAAGGCTGAGTTTGCAGAGACTTGGCAATGCAGAAGACCAGATTGACTACCAAGAGAATGCCCGATTGACGGTACAGAGTCGAGAGCAGATGGCGAGGACCGTATGAGGGGAAGTCTGATGCTGAAGCAGCCTGGGCCTGCTTGAATATCAGCCCGCGCATGGCGGCCAAGCGAGTGGACCGGTATCAAGAATTGGGCTGGATGGGTCAGTCTGGTCGAAACTCGCGGCCGCACCGGCTGGGTGGTCCACACTCGCAATCAGGCAATTTCCTTTCCGCTCGATTCTTTGGCGTACCGTGATCGTCGAGACACTTGTTTCATAACCTGCCGCATAAAGACTCCGCTAACACGGAATCTGGCGCCTTGATCCGCAAGAGCCTGCAATAGATCTTCCCCCTCAGCGCTTAGAGCGGTCACACTCCGCAAGTCGATGACGAGTTCGCGATGGTCACAATCAAAGAGAGCTTCCTGTCCAATTCTCTTCAACTCGTTGGTCCAGGGCGCAACGAGCTTGCCTTCCAGGACCAATTGGCGCTTAGTACCGTTCTCGAAAATGGAAATCTTTAACATTTCTTACTCCCATGATCTAAAGGCAATCGTCGCGCCAAACGAAAAGATGGACTATCTTTTTATTTTTCAAAGAGTTAAAGGCGCCGAGTCGATCAAGAGTCGAAAGAGTCGAGAGTATCGTCGACAGGACGAAGGGCATCCTTGCTTTGATCTGAGCCTCATCACGGCTTGATCGGACGAAAGACGTTCAATTCATTGCGGTCGCGCTGGAGGATGTGGGATCAGACGTAATCGTAGGGATTGATTTCGAGCCTTTTCATACGGGAGATGAGGGTGGTGCGGCTGATCCCCATGCGTGCCGCGGCACCCTCGGCGCCTCCGACCCGGCCTTTGCATTCGGTCAGTACGCGGACAATCTCGTCATGCTGCTTTTTGGAATGCTCGCTTTCAGCGCTCTTGCCTTTCATCGAAGCAACCGTCTCTCTGACGATTCGTGCAATGTCGTCTTCCGATCTTGAAGCCGAGGCCCGCACCGGTTCGTCCTTTTTGGACTTGCGAAGCTCCCCAAGCGGAGCGTCTAGTGACTTGCCGCGAGTCAGAATTACGGCTCGCTCGATAAAGTTCTCAAGTTCGCGGATGTTGCCAGGCCAGTCCCAAGCCGTAAGCCCCTTCATTACGGATACTGGAACCGCTTCGATGCGTTTTTGCATCTGCTTCGCACACTTCTGCACAAAGTAGCCGACCAGCAGCGGAATGTCCTCCCTACGATCTCTAAGTGGCGGAATGCGTATGGGAAACACGTTCAAGCGGTAATAGAGATCGTTGCGGAACTCCCGGTCGGCAACCATCTGTTCCAGGTCGCGGTTGGTAGCAGCCACCAGCCGCACGTTCACTTTGCGCGTGTGCGTGCTGCCAAGCCGCTCGAACTCGCGCTCCTGCAAGACCCTTAATAGCTTCGGTTGGATTTCGGCTGGAATATCGCCTACTTCATCCAGGAAAAGCGTGCCCTGATCGGCCAGTTCCATGCGCCCGACCTTTTGAGAGATCGCGCCGGTGAAAGCTCCCTTCTCATGCCCGAACAGTTCACTCTCCAGCAGGCCGGTGGGGATGGCAGCGCAGTTCAACTTCACAAACGTGCGTTCCTTGCGGCGGCTGCGTTCGTGAATGGCGCGGGCGATCAGTTCTTTACCGGTTCCGGTTTCGCCCAGCAAAAGAACGGTGGAATCGCTTGGGGCGACCGTTTCAACCAACTGCAAAACGTGTCTCAGAGCCGGGCTGCTCCCAATGATCCGCTCGAACCCCATCTCGCTGCGGAACTCCTCCTCGAGATAGAGCTTCTCTTCGGCGAGCTTGTCTTTCAGCCGGGTAATCTCTTCATAGGCCAAGGCGTTTTCAATTGCGATGGCAACCTGGCCGCCAACCAGGCGGAGAAAGTCGATCTCGTCGGCATCGTAGGGACGTTCTGCTGTTCGCCCGACTCTCAGAATACCCAGAGCGCGGCCGCGGCTTACAAGAGGAATATTGCAAACAATCTTCTTTTCCGTGAGAAGCGCATTGTGCGCCTGTTCCTCGGGGGAAAAGTCGTCAGGATTTGACGTGTATGCGATTGTGGGCTTGAGAGTCTCAAACGCAGCTCTTCCTGCCCCTACGAAACTGATCAGCATGCCCTCTTTTACGAGTCCTGGTCCCTCTGGAAGATCAAGCGCGTATATTCTGAATTTCCCGGACTCCTCGTCGGGCAGTCCTATGCCGGCTAGATCGCTCAGCATCTTTTCCCGCGCATTGGCGGAGGTGGCGCGGAGGACCTCCCGAAGGTCCAGATTTGACGTGATGCTGTTGGTCAAATCCAGGAGCAACTGAAGTCGCATGTTCTGACGTTGCAGATCCGGTTGTGAGGTCAGACTTTCCATCGAAGTTGGTGAAGCACTCGGAGTGCCAAACTCCCTCCCATACAAGTCATTGATCTGGCAACGAGATTAATTACCACATGTGCTGAATGTCGAAATTGGCGACGACAGCTTCGACATATTTTACGACAGTTTAGGCATCTGTAGCATGGAGCGGGAGCAGAAGTCAAAGAACCTTCGCATGGGCACGATCAATTCATTGGCTCAGAGACATTGTTCGACGAAGCGGGCAGGCTACCGTTAGCGTTTTTAATTTGATAAGGCCGCAGTGAGGCGACCGCGCGATCAGGATGATGGCCGCTCCGGCAGACCTGATCGAAGAAGCATTCTGGGGCAGACCCCGTTATGCACCCGACCCCGCGTGAGCAACCCCAGGCGAAAGGCATTGATTTTTTCCGAGGACAGATTAAGAGAACACCACTTGACCAGCGACCATTTCCCTTTCCTTGCGCTTCTGCGTGCCGGTCGCCTCTGATCTGCTTATCTGAGTTTAGGTGTGGTCCTTAAATCTGTTGACGTAAAAGGGGACTCAACCTGAACGAGCGGTCGATCCTTGCTGTCGAACTTGCATCGACACTTGCGACTCTCGACAACTTCCATCTCGATATCGCCTTTCATACCCCCTCATTCCACGGCAATTAGCGGTCTGCTCCGATTTGGCATTCCTCCTGCAAATGAGGGATTGTCGGCCGCGATCTCTTGAATGCGTTGTGGTGCCGAGCCGGACAAGAACACAGCTCTCGTTCAGATGGCAACGGTGCAGAAGACGCGTGCGAGATTGGGGTGCCTGGCATCGAAGGCCGGACCAAGATCGGAATACTCCTAATTCGTGAGAGGTAATGAGATGAATGCTTTCTGCTGCTCTGCTGAGACTGTGTTTCCCCACGCTAAGCGGGCTCTTGCTGTTATCTGTGGATCCGTCCTCCTGCTGGCTGGATGCCAACACAAACCGGAGGTCGCCGCGGATCAGCCCGTGCCCGTGCGACTCCAGCTTCCCAACCATGTCCAGCAGCCAGTATCGGTTGCAGTAAGTGGATCGGTCGAAGCAAATGTTACAGCTTTAACAGCCTTCCAGGTTGGCGGTCGCGTATCGCACGTCTACGTCGAGGAGGGGCAACCAGTGACTAAGGGCCAGCTCTTAGCGGACCTGGACTCCACGGATTATCGGAACGGTTTCGATGCTGCATCCGGCGAGGCAGACGCGGCTTCCGCCACCAACGCGAAAGCAAAAGCAGGGCTGAGGCATCAGGAACTGGAGCAGGCGAGGATAGATTTCGAGCGCACTCAGGACGAATACCAGCGCCTCAAGTATCTCTACGACCATCAAAGTCTGCCAGCCAACGACTTCCATAAGATCGAAGCGGCGTTTCTTGCCTCGCAGCAGCGCTACGACATGGCGCAGAGCGGAACGCGTGTCGAAGACAAGCAAGCCGCCTCGGCCCAGTTGAGCGCCGCAACTGCGCAAATGCAGGAAGCGAAGAAGCGGCTTGCCGATTGTCAGTTGCGCGCCCCGATTTCGGGCTTCATAGGAATGCGTCAAATCGAGGTCGGAAATACAGTCGCTCCTGGCGTCCCGGTTTTTTCTGTTGTCGATCTGGACCCCGTGAAGGTGAGAGTGGGAATCCCAGAGGCAGAAGTTGGAAAGGTACGAGAAGGTTTACGTGCGGAGGTTTCCATTCCTTCGCTTGACGGGCAGCGGTTCGACGGGCGCGTCGAGGCGATCGCCGCGGCGTCCGATCCCGCTTCACGTACATATGTCTCGAAGATCGTCGTTCCGAATCCCAAACATCAATTGCGTGCAGGCATGGTCAGCGAAGCACATCTGATCTCAGATGCCCAAGTGAATGCAATCACCGTGCCTGGTTCAGCCATTGTCCGGGATGCGCGAGGCGTAACGCAGGTATACATTCTGGCTCCAGGACAGAATCGGGTCTATGCCCGTCGAGTCGAAGTTGGCTCAATGATCGGAAATGAGGTGGCGATACAAACTGGCCTGAACGGAAACGAGCAAGTGGTCGTAGACGGCCAACAAAATGTGCGCGAGGGTTCCATTGTGAAAATTGAAGGAGGTGCAAAGTGAATCCTGTTCGCGCCGCATTACGCTACCCGCAGGTAACGCTGTTCTTGTCTGCCGTGGTCTTCCTCCTCGGTGTCTATTCCATGGTGAGAATGCCGCGCCGCGAGGATCCCAAGATTACGATCCGAACCGGCATTGTTGCCGCCGTGTACCCGGGCGCGACCAGCCAGGAGGTTGAAGACCAGGTCACGCGCAAGATCGAAGAACACCTGTTTCACTTCGAAGAGGTCCGCCGGGAGAAGACTTATTCGACCACTCGCAATGGAATGGTGGTCATCAACGTCGAATTGAACAAGAACGTCGTGAATGCGGATCAGTTCTGGTCCAAGCTGCGTCTCGACCTGGCTCTGCTCAAAGCCCAGGAATTGCCCAGCGGTGTTCTGGGTCCGATGGTGGATTCGGACTTCGGCGACACGGTTGCGGTCCTGATTGCGGTGCATGGCGGCTCGTATGGGTATCGCGAGCTGAAAGACTATGCTCAGACGGTTGAGGACGGTGTTCGCACTCTTCCCATGGTATCGAAGATCCATCGCATCGGCGACCAGCCGGAAGCAATCGAGATCGACTCCTCCAATGCTCAACTTTCCCAGTACGGTGTCACTCCGTATCAGGTGATGCAGGCTCTCCAGGGACGCAACACCATCGAGTATGCCGGCCGCGTGTCTGACGGCAATAACAAAGTTCCAATTCAGTCGGGCGATCGGCTTCACACCGAAGAGGACATCGGGCAACTCATGGTCGATGTGTCGCGTACAACAGGCCAGCCGGTCTACATTCGGGATCTGGCGACCGTTCACAGGACGTACAAGGATCCGGACAGCTACGTCCGCATGGATGGCGAGCCGGCGATCCTGCTTTCGGTTGAGATGCACGAAGGCAACAACATCGACGATCTCGGTAAAGACCTGCACGCCAAGCTGGCAAGCATTCAGGCCGGATTTCCGCCGGACGTCAAGCTCGATCTGGTTGCCAACCAGCCCAAGATGGTGCACGAGCGCGTCCAGGACTTCATGAGGGAGTTTGGCATCGCGATCATTGCCGTAATCCTGGTAACGATTGTTCTGCTGCCTCTACGCGTGGCGCTGGTGGCAGCGATTGCAATCCCCACCTCCATTGCCATGACCTTCAGCACCCTCCAGATCTGCCACGTGGAGATTCAACAGGTCTCGATCGCCGCCCTGATCATCGTGCTCGGCATGGTGGTCGACAACGCAATCGTCATTGTCGACAACTATATTGAACTGCTGGATCATGGGGTGCCCATCGACGAAGCGGCGGAACGGGCTGCGAGCGAGATGGCCGTTCCGGTCCTGGCTGCAACTTTGGCCATCATTGCGGCCTTTGCCCCGATGCTCTATCTTTCAGGCGCAACGGGGGAATTTATCCGGGCTTTGCCGATCACCGTGGCGCTGTCGCTGACTATCTCCTACCTGGTGGCGATGTTCCTGACTCCGATGATGTCGAAGTGGTTCATCCGGACCGGGCTGCAGACGGAGAGCCACGGAAAGCCGGAGAGCCACGGAGGTTCGGAAAAGCCTGAAAAACTGTCCCTCCTCGATTACATGCAAAAGGGCTATAACGTGATCATCGCCTGGGCGATGCAGCACAAGAAGTCCGTTCTCGTCGGCACCGTGCTCGCCTTTTTGGCGGGACTTGGTCTTCTGTCCATCGTGCCGCAACACCTGTTTCCCATGGCTGAGCGAGAGCAGTTCGTCATCGACATTTGGCTGCCCGAGGGGACCCGGATCGAGACCACCGACGCGACGACACGCCGAATCGAGTCGGTTCTTGCGCACGAGTCCCTGGTAAAGGAATATGCCAGCTATCTCGGGTCGAGCCTCCCGCGCTTCTACTACAACGTCAACCCCCAAATACCCGCTCCTAACTACGCTCAGATTCTGGTGAACACGAACGACGTGAAGAAGACGCCGGACCTGGTCGAAAAACTGCGGCACACGCTCAAGGACGTTGCTCCGGAAGCAACGGTGATGGTGAAGGAGTGCCAGCAGGGAGACAGCATGGAGGCTCCGGTCGAGGTCCGCATCACAGGCACGGATGCGGCTACATTGGAGTCGATCGGCAACAATGTGCAGGACGTGCTGCGGCATACGCCGGGCGCAACCTACATCAATACCGACTGGCACGAAGAGGTTCTTGAAGCTGGCGTGCATGTGCGCGAGGAAGTGGCGAATCGCCTGGGTCTGAGCAATCAGATGATCTCTCAGGAACTTGCCGCCGGGTTCGAAGGCCTGCCCGCGACCACCGCCTGGGAAGGGGATCGCAATCTCGACGTTCTACTGCGGTTGGATCCTGCTCAGAGAGACAATTTCCGGTCGGTAGAGGACATGTACGTTACATCGCCGGTTACGGGAACAAGGGTCCCGGTGGATGCCGTCGCAAAATTGAATCCGGAATGGCAGCCGGGGAGAATCGTGCGCAGGAACGGCGTACGCACCCTTACCGTGCGTGCCTTTCCCGCCCATGGACAGTTGGCCAGCAATATTCTGAAACAGGCTCGCAAGCAGGTCGACGCCATGCCCCTGCCGCCCGGCTACAAGATCGCCTACGGCGGAGAATCGGAGATTCAGGAGGAGACATTCGGCGAGATGAAATACGTGCTGGCGGCCGCCGTCATGCTGATCTTCCTGATTCTTCTCATCCAGTTCCGCACGCTCCTGGACCCGCTCATCATCATGACCGCGCTGCCACTCGCGGTCCCTGGAGCTGCCCTCGGCCTCTTCCTGACACGCAATACGTTCGGATTCACAGCATTTATTGGTCTCATCAGCGTGGGTGGACTGGTGGTCAGAAACGCGATCATTCTGGTCGATTACATTCACCAGCGCATGAAGGATGGAGTCCCTCTCGATCAAGCCGCACTCGAGGCCGGCGAGCGCCGTCTGCGTCCGATCTTTCTAACTTCAATGGCGGCTGCGGTAGGAGTTGTTCCGATGATTATTTCAGGATCGAGCATGTGGTCTCCCATGGCCAGCGTCATCGCCTTCGGCCTGGTTGGGTCTATGGTGTTTACTCTTGTGGCGATACCGGTTCTCTTTGTCGTTGTGCAAAGCAGGCGTATTCGCAACGCGACAATCGTCACGCCACTTCTGCTTCTATCCTTGTTCGCATCCTCGTCGCGAGCTCAAACCCGGTCCATCACACTCGCCGAGGCGATTCAGCTTTCCAACAAGCAGAATTCGCTGGTGAAGATGGCAGGCGATAAAGCCAAAGAAGCGGATGCGCGAGTGACGCAAGCGCGTGCGAATTATTTCCCGGTCATCACCAACGAAAGCGCGACAACGCATCTTGATCAGTCTGAATTCCTTACCATCTCGAAGGGCGCGCTCGGCGTATACGGAGCTACGGGACCTATCCCAAACAACGACGTTAACATCAAGGTAGGCAAGCAGGATGCATTCATCACAACAACAGTGGCGGCGCAGCCAATAACCCAGATGTTCAAGATCCATGCGGGCGTGTCCGTCGCCCGCGCAGATGCAGCTTTGGCGCGCAGCGACTTCCAACTGGCCCGCGACGAAGTCGCGCTCAATACTAAAACACTCTTCTATCAGCTTCTTTCAGCGCAAGGACGCGAGCACGCTCTTGAACTGCGTGTCCAAGCTGGGGAGCAAGCTCTGGATGAAGCCAGAAAAGGTGTTGAGTCCGGAGTTGTACTCGAAGCGAAGGTCCTGGAAGGCGAAGCCCAGCTTGCAACTGCACGGCACGCGCTTGGCTCGGTGGAAGATGCTATCGACGACATGAGCGTCCAATTCAACGATCTGCTCGGTTTGCCGCTGAACACCGAATTCGCGCTGGTCAAGCCAGAAGAAGACCAGGTTCCTTCAGCTTCTGGAACTTCTCCCGCGATATCCAATTCGGCTCAGGGCCTTGAATCGGAGGCACTGGCGCACAACCCTTCCATCGAGTCGGCGCGCCATACGCTTGATAAGGCGCGTGCGGGACTCAGTGCCGCCCGCGCGGAATACATTCCCGATGTCACCGGGTTCGTGCAGAACATTCACCAGAATGGGACTCCGCTTTTGCCGGACAACACCGAAATCGTCGGCTTCCGGTCGGAGTTTACGATTTCAGAGTTTGGCAAACGCATTGGCCTGGTTCGTGAGCGTCATGCGCAGGTTTCAGAGGCAAAAGAAAACGTCCATCACGCTGAAAGTCAGGTTCGCATCGACATCGAAAAGGGACTTCGCAAGCTGAATCGCACCCAGGACGAGCTCGACGCGGCGCGCCGGCAAGTCAAAGCCGCAACGGAAAACCTCCGCATCACTGGCGATCAGGTCCATTCGAACACGGTGAATGTATCGGCGCTGAGGGAAGCGGAGGCGCAATTAGCTGAGGCGGACGCTCAGCTCTTCGATGCCGAGAAGGACCATGTGGTCGCCCGAGCTGAACTCGAGCGCACACTTGGCCGTCAGTGAGTCGGTATGCTGCGATGGATAACAATTCCGTTTTGCTGCATTGCAGTGAGCCTTCTTTGTTCTGCCGCAGCCACTGCGCAAGAGCAAGCAGAAACAGAGAGGCCCTCCATCGGGGTTGCGCTCAGCGGGGGCAGTGCCCTCGGATTGGCCCATATCGGTGTGCTTCGTTATTTCGAAGAGCATCATATTCCCGTTGATAGGATTGGCGGGACCAGCATGGGAGGCCTCATCGGAGGCCTCTATGCAACCGGCATGGATTCATCGCAAATCAGGGCGACCGTCGAAAACGCCGACTGGAATGCTCTCTTAAATCCGAGTCTGCGATTCGCAGACCAACCCATTGCTGATAAGCAAAAGTGGAATCGAACGTTTGGCGACTTCACGTTACGGTTCGGAAGGGGCTTTTCGCTTCCGTCCGGTCTCAATCCAGGCGAGTCCTTATCGCTGTTACTCAGCCGATCGACGATGGCGTACTCTGGTGTCACCGACTTCGATCAACTACCGATACCGTTCCGCTGCGTCGCAACCGATCTGGTGAGTGGTGATTCAGTCGTGTTCGACAAGGGTTCATTGTCTACCGCAATGCGCGCTACCATGTCCTTGCCCGGAGTATTTACGCCGGTCAAGTTGGACCGGATGGTTCTTGTTGACGGCGGCGTGCTCGATAACATTCCCGTTGACGCCGTTCGAGACATGGGAGCGAAGATCGTAATTGCAGTTGCTTTTGAGACTCCAAAAGTGAAGCCGGACCAGTTCAAGTCTCTGTCCGATGTCATGGGACAGTCCATTTCGCTGGTCGTTGAGAAAAACGAGCAGCGTTCGCTTGCCAAGGCGGATCTGGTTATCTCTGTAGACACGAAGCGTTTCTCTGGAACCGATTACCAGCGCTGGAGTGAGATCATCGAAGCCGGGTACGAGGCGGCCAAGGCACATGCTTCTCAGCTTGCCCGCTTTGAACTCTCACAGCAGGATTGGAATGCGCATCTGGCCCAGCGCAAGGCGAGAATGCGGTTTGCGAGCGACATGGGAAAGGTGCTCGCTGTTTCAAGTCCGAATCCGTCGTTCCAGAGAGATGCACAAGCCGAGATTCACCGCAACCTTGGAGATAGAGCCGTATCGGAAAAAGAGCTGGAGAATACCTTATCCGGTATGGTCGCCGCCACTGCTGTTCCTGGGGCGGCCTACGAATGGCAGCAGGAGGCTTCAGGTCTGGGCGGCTACAACGTCAAGTTCGCCGAACGCCCCACTGACCGGATTCTGGTGCGCGTCTCGGGGCAATACGCCGTGTCGCCCGGTGAACCATCGCGCTTTGGGGTGAAGCTGTCGACGGCGCTGATTCCCAGAAACGCCTACAAAGCTCAAATCTTGAGTACGGCAAATCTGGGCTACGATCCCGCATTGCAGGTGGAGGCTTACAAGCCGTTCGGCGGGAGCCAGTACTTTATCGCTTCCCAGTTCTTTGGCGGAAGAACTCATTTCAACAGCTACACAGGGCCGGACCGCCAAAGCGACAATCGAGACCGAATCGGGGGGGCCTTTTACGCCGGAATTGGGACCTGGCGCTTTGCCCAGCTTCGACTCGGTGCCCAAGCGGGGTACGATTCGTACAGCCGCACAGTGGTCGTTGACGGCGTTTCATCACGTAACGGGGGATTCACCATTCCGGAGGCACGGTGGATCATAAATCATCAGGATTCCGGTGGATTGCCCACGCGCGGTACACGCTTCGAAGGCGAGACCGGGTATTTCCTGCGAAGCACCGGAGACTACCCGTTCCTTCACGCAGACTTCAACACCTTTAGGCCTTTAGACCCCAAAGTGACTCTCTTTGCGACCAACCATGTCGGCACAAGCTTTGGCCGAAAGCTTAACTATTTCGATCAGTTCACTGCTGGCGATCAAACCAACATGGCTGCATTCCGGTACCAGGAGTTTCATGCAAATACGCTAGTGACTGCTGGCTCAGGTGTAATTCTGCATGGCCGGCCCATTCGGCATGTTTCCTCTCATCCCGGCCTTGCGCTTTGGTATGAGGCCGGCCGCTTTGATGCCGGCTCCGCAGGCTGGAGTACACATCAGAGCGCATCCATCGGTGCTTTCTTCCCGACACAGATAGGAGCAACAGGATTCGAGATGAGCTTTGATGAGAATGGGAAAGCGCGGTTCCGATTGACGCTCGGAAGCTTCTGAGCGCCTGTCGCAGTGACTGCCGTGACCGCAGTCCGATTAACCATTTCTGTTTCCGGTCACCCTGTATTGAATTTAGCCGTCTTCGATCTTGATCGAAGCATGTCAGTTTCCCTGTGGTCGATCGGCAATGAAGGTGCGGGATGGACGACCGTGAGAATCCGGTTTCCTTGGAAGGAAGCCGGTACAAGGCGCTGCTTGAGGTGTCGTCGGCACTTGCGAAACAGCCTGACATTCACGTATTTTTTGCGCACCACCTCTGTTGCTTTCCAGAGCTGCCACATTCGATTCTATGCCTGTGTGCCTGGGTCCCATCAGCACGCAGGCGTCGAACGACTACCGCGCCAGCACGTCAGCCGCCTTGAGGAACCACGGGTCCAGCGGCTTCTTGCCCACGACCACCTCTTCGAGGGGCGTCGTGTTGATCACGCCGTTCTCCACCCCGACAAGGACTCCGCTCTCTCCCGCAATAATGCGATCGGCCGCCTCGGCTCCTAGCCGGGTGCCAAGCAAACGGTCCCTGCATGTTGGCACCGCCCCGCGCTGCACATATCCCAGCACTGTTGACCGAAACTCGAACCCGCGCAGGAGTCCGTGCTCCTCGAAATATCGGCACAGACCCTCCGCGTTATATCGCGCACCCTCTGCGACGACCACGATGGCGTGCGGCTTTCCATGCTCGTACGCGCCGTGGATGCGTTCGGCCAGTTGCTCCGGAGCAAGATCTACTTCGGGGATGACAATTGCTTCCGCGCCTCCGGCCACGCCGGCCATGAGCGCGAGAAAACCGCATTTGCGCCCCATTACTTCCACTAGCAGCACACGTTGATGCGAACTCGCGGTGATCTTCAGATTGTCAATCGCGTTCAGCGCCACGTTCACGGCCGTGTCGACACCGATCGTGACCTCCGAACCGTACAGGTCGTTGTCAATCGTCGAGGCTACGCCGACCACCGGGAATCCCATCTTGCTCAACGCATTGGCGCCGGTCTGCGAGCCATTGCCGCCAATGACCACCAGCCCATCGATCCCTGCGCCGCGCAAGCGCCGGACCGCCAGTTCTACGCCCTCTTCGGTTCTGAACTCAGGACAGCGCGCCGATCCGAGAATCGTCCCGCCGCGCTGGATAATGCTGCTCACATCTCGCGGGCCCATCCGTTTGAAGTCTGCCGCAATCAGGCCCGAATACCCATGCATCACACCCCAGGTGTGCACTCCGCGCGAGTGTCCCGTGCGAACGACTGCTCGAATAGCGGCATTCATCCCCGGGGCATCTCCTCCACTTGTCAGCACTGCAAGATTATTCACCAATTCTCCCCTGACTTGAATTCGGTTCGTGTGAAATTGTCCTCGAACTGCGGACGGGTAAAGCGTGAGGATCGATAGCTGGCATCCAGCTCTGATCTCCTCGGCAACGGACTAGCGTGTCGAACAACCAGGAATACGAAGCATCACCGGTACCAGAGGATGTCAGATGCCTCCAAGGGGACAAATGCCTCGGGGTGAAAAGGAACAATCCTGGGCGTAAAATCCTCTGCCGGCCGAGTCGCGGGAACCGACGCGGAGTAGCAGCAGACATTCTGTCCGACTAAGGATTCGCCGCGAACCATGACCTGCCGAATAGGTTCGTCGCCATTGGCGGCGTTGGCGTAGAGTTCGACCTGGATCGCGCCAGGATCCATTTCGTCCAGATGAACCTGAATATCGAAATGATGATGCTCTTCGGTGCTCTCGATTCGCACCGAGCCGAATCGCAACCTTGACCAATATTCGGCGAGATGACGCTTCCAGTCGAGCAGGCTCTCTGCACATTTGCCACTGTCGTTGGCTCTGCGCAAGTACGCCGCGGCCAGGGGCAGATAATACTTTTCCGTGTACTCCAATACGCATCGGGTTGCAGAAAACGCTGGCGTCAGGCGAGCCATGCTTTCACGCACCCGAGCGATCCAGCCAGCTGGAATACCCGAATTGTCCCGCTTGTAGAACTCCGGAATGACTTCCTGTTCGAGCAGGGCATAGAGCTGCTCTGCCTCTTTGACGTCCTGGGCCGGGTCGTCCCCATGCTCGAGGCCGTCCCCGAGCGCCCAGCCTACATCGTGGGAGTATGCCTCTGCCCACCAGCCATCGAGTTCGGACAAATTGAGACCGCCGTTGACCAGCACCTTCATCCCACTGGTGCCGCATGCTTCCCAAGGACGGCGCGGTGTATTCAACCAGAGATCGACACCTTGTACCAGGTGCTCGGCCATTCGCATGTCATAGTCGGCGAGGAACACTACGTGTGAACGCGCGTGGCCACGGCGGATAAACTCGATCCAACGTTGAATCATCGCCTGCCCCGGAGTGTCCTGAGGGTGAGCCTTGCCCGCGATCACCAACTGTACCGGCCTCTCTTTATTCGTCAGAATGGCCAACAAGCGTTCGGAGTCATGCAGTAGCAGATTCGGCCGCTTATAGGTGGCAAAGCGGCGCGCAAAACCTATCGTGAGTGTATCCGGCTCAAAGATCCTCTGGGCATCGGCAATTTCTTCTGGCCGTCCGCCATGACCCGCCATCTGGCGCGCCAGTTGTTTACGGATGTAGTCGACGAGGGATTTTCGTGAGGCCGAACGCATCTGCCAGAGGCGGACGTCTGAAACCTGTCGGACATTCTCGCCCAGTTCTCTGATCAGGTCATCTGGCTTCAGATGCGTCGTCCACGGGCGCTTTCCGCACACCTCCGTCCACAACTCGTCGGCCTGGGCAGAACCCCACATAGGAACGTGAACACCGTTCGTCACATGGCCGATAGGTACCTCCGCTTCCGGCCAGCGGGGAAAACTGTTGTGAAAGATTTTCCGGCTCACCAGCCCATGCAGCCGGCTCACACCGTTGACTGCTCCGCTGCCCCGCATCGCCAACAATGCCATGTTGAAAGGTTCCGAGTTGTCCTCTGGGTTGTGACGGCCGAGGGCGAGCAGTGTGTTGATTGGAATGTGCAGAATGTCGGCCGCATAGTGCCTGAAAAAAGTGTCCATGAGTTGTGGCGCGAATCGGTCGAATCCTGCCTCCACAGGGGTGTGGGTAGTAAAGAGATTCCCAGCGCGGGTTGCCGCAAGCGCAACGTCAAACGGCACGCCCTGGCTCTCCATGAAGTCCCGCGCTCTTTCGAGTACGGAGAACGCAGCGTGACCTTCATTGAGATGGCAAATCTCAGGTTGCTTTCCAAGCACGCGTAGCAGGCGCCATCCCCCGATCCCCAATACCATCTCCTGGGCGATCCGCACCTCAGGTCCGCCGCCATACAGTTCACTTGTAATGCCCCGATAGGTCGGCGGGTTTGCGGGGTCATTGGTGTCGAGCAGGTAGAGCTGTACCCGCCCCACCTTGACCTCCCAGGTACGAAGCCACAAACGGAAACCGGGTAAGTTCACAGCAATGCGCAACAACTCCCCGTTGGGCTGCCGCACGGGCCGGATAGGTAGTTGCCCCGGTTCGTTGAAAGGATAGAGTGCTTCCTGCATGCCTTCGGCATTGATTTGCTGCCGAAAGTAGCCTCTCTGATAGAGCAGGCCGATGCCCGTCACCGGAAGGCCAAGGTCACTGGCTGCTTTCAATTGGTCAGCGGCCACGTTGCCGAGCCCGCCGGAATAAATAGGCAACGCGTCGCTCAGCATGAACTCCATGCTGAAATATGCAATGCCGCTGAGCGAAGCTTCCGGCACGGAGCGCTGAAACCAGTTCGCCGCTTCTTCGCGCTTGGCCCTTGTTTCCAGAACCTCATCGAGGGTGCGCCGGAACTGCGGAGTCGAGCTGACAGTCTGTAGCCTTTCGCGGGAGACTGTCTGCAAAATCACCCATGGGTTGTGCGCTAGTCCCCACAACTCCGGGTCGAGTTGCCTCCAGAGTTCGTCCGCGGCATGGCTCCATGACCAGTCCAGATTCAACGCCAGTTCCGTTAATGAGTTCACTACGGAGTTGCCAGAATATTTGTTCGTTTCGGGATTCATTTTGTTCTCCATTCAAGAGCCGCCAAAGTTGATCTGTTATCCGGCTTACAGAAGCCTGGCCCGCGGAAGCCCGCGAGCCCGAATTCCGCCTTCAGTCATGTTTCCAAAAGTGCTGTAGAGCAAGAAGCCGCGCCTCTTCGATCTGCTGCGGAGAAACACCCAAAAAAGTGGCACATTCCTGATCCGTGCATCCTTCGAGGACCGATAAGACATACACAAAGCGCTCAAAGTCTGGAAGCGCAAGAATTGCCGAGAACCGTGGATCTTGGGATGCAAGTCTTGGCAAACTGCCTTCCTCCGCCGCACAAAGCCAGCCTTCATCAAACGCGCGCTTACCAGCGAACTTGGCCATTCGACTACGCCGCCAGATAGTAAACGAATTGATGTTCAGCCTGATTCCGGTTCAAGTCGTTGACGATTTCGTGAGCTTCCAGGACCGGCATGCCGCCGAATGGCGAGTAGGGGATACCAGCCTTTCTGTAATGCTCCTGTTGAAATGGAAGCGACTCGGTCCGATCGTCGTTGATTCTCCTGCGAGTGAATGTTTGGAACCGCATGGTTGATCCTTTCCTGTAATTGTTGTCGGATGGACGAAGGCAAGGAGTTTCCGCCAAGAAGCAGACGAATTCTGCGCTAGCATCATCGTGACCCTCCGGAGTCGGCGTCGTGAGCCCTTGTCTCGGGGTGTGGCGCGATGAGTCGAAGTGCATTGCCAATGACGATGCGCCGTGCCCATGAATGCGCCCAATCCCGAATCGCTGCGTTGTCGTCAGCAGCCAGATCGAGACCAGGCACGAAACATCGTTCTGCCTTTGCGCGATCTGCAGTCAGCAGATAGGAGAGGAGATAAAGCCTGACCCGATCCGCTGCAGGCGCACGGCGGCTGGTGTCAAGTGCTGTGTACTTTTTCTTGCAGCCATCGGCGGCCGGAAATGCATTACGGCAGTTCATGTGCGAGTCCTCAATTGCTCAGTCGCGAGTGCAGCGAAGCTATGGAAACCCACGTCATCAGCACTTGCGGGCACTGAGGTTTCGGTTGGCCCGCCGGGACAATGAAACGCCATTTCATTTCAAGATGCGACCCTCTCTGTGACTTCCCGTTCATCGCGATGTCCTTTCCAAAAAACTCTTCCCACCGGAAGGGGCTACTTTGCCTTCTGGGCGCGGGGAGTCAGCTTGCGCAAGACAAATTCCTGCACTAACCCGCTCACTTCGCGCTCGGCGGTACTGATGGCAAATTGTCCAAAGATCATTCCTGCTCCCCGATTCGATTGCGGATAATAAATGTTCATGAGAGCGCTGGCCGCAAGGTCGCCTCCCACGCTTGAGTAATTTGGTTGCCACCGGCCGTTGTCGCCCTTACAAACGAATGGACTGGCCAAGGCGTGCCCCAGACGAGATCTTGTCGTTCCTGTGCCCTGATAGAAATAGCGTGGATCCTGGTGCAGAAGAGACGGCAGGATAGCGCCACCGATCAGAATGTCGCTGAATCCGTCGGCAGCTTCGGCGCCGAAACGCTGGCCGTATCCTTTGGAGCCCAGTACATAGTTGGGGGTCCGCGCGGCCTGCCTGACGCCAGACATGAATGCGACTCCTGTCCAGGTAACCGGATCGACAGAAACCCTCACCGCAAGTTGAAACTTCAGCTTCGTAGTAAGGGGCACGGCATTCTCGGAGTCGTAAACGGTGTAGAAATTTGGAATGAAACCCAGAACGCGCTGTTGCTCTTCGACATGCACCTGCTCGGTGGCTATTTCGACATTCGAAGCATGAACCGTTATCGATGTCGTTGGGTCAGCGATCCTGAGCTTGATTCCCGTCATGAAAAAAACCGAGTGGTCCGAGGTGAGGACAACGGCGGGAGAGGTCCAATTCTCGAAACCATCCACGGATACCTGAACTTGGTAAGGAACTCCGAACTTGAGCCCGTGGAAATTAAAAGCCGCTATGTCGTTCGCACTTGCCGTTTGATTCTCGCAGGGGGAAGGGCATTGGAGCGTGACGAGCGCGCCGGGGACAAGACCGTCATTTACGTCCAGTACAGTACCGCTGATGCTTCCAAACAGCGCGCCGGAAGATGCAATGTCCTCCGCCATTGCTGGCATCGCCGTCATTAAGCAAATCAAGAGCAGGCATTTCCAATACATCGTTGATTTCCTCACACCATGGAGGAAATGCAAGGGGAATGCCAAACTTCTGAGTCGCTAACTTCCTTGTTTTCATAAGGGAGCTCCGCCAACCGCGGACCCTGTCGAAACTGTCGACGACGATTCGGAAGGCTGTCGGCGGCCTTTGCGTGCTAATCGGAGGTGCTCACGGGCCGATCACTACGAGATGGAAGTTGGCAATTTCGCCCCGGATCAGTTACTGCAGCCAGCATCTTCCTTGAATGAATCTGGCGAGGCTTTGAGAAGTTCGTGCAATCGAAGTTTTCGGCAATGGAAAACTTCGACGACTCTATCTCACGTATGGCAGTGCGGTTGTCGACCAACAGCTGGGCTTTAAATGTGAAGCGTACGTAATCGTCGCGGGTGTGATCCGTGACGGTGACTACGCGATCATTGGCGCCCATTCGTAAAGCGGCGCACGGGACAGGCTCAATGACCGCGTTCAGCGTACTTCCTGAGAGCTGTTGTAGAGGGGATCCTCAGCATACTGCCCCGGATCTCCACCAGTCCGCGTTGTTTGAAGGCTATCAGCGCACGCGTGACAGTCTCACGCGCTGCGCCGATAAACTCCGCAATCTGAGAATGGGTCAGGGCCATGCGAAACTGGGTCTGGTCTCCAGTCATTTCCCCTCGCTGTCCCCACTCTAATAATTGCGATGCCAATCTCTTGCGAACACAGGTCGTCAATCCAACGATACGCAGCGTGACGCATGCATTCCTGTGAATTGTCATGAGCTCGAGTGTCGCAAGGCGACTTACCTCTGGATATCGCTGCGCAAAACGAAGAAAATCGCACCGTGTGACCAAAGCTATCTTGGACCGATAAACTGTATCCGCCGACCACTCAGAGAGGCTTCCAAATAATGCGGAGTGCATTCCAAGCACATCGCCGGGCCTCGCAATTCGAAGGGTCAGCCTCCTGCCACCGACATCTTGCAGCGACAGTCTGACGTCTCCGGCAAGAACGACGAATACTTGGCTCAGGGTCTCCTGTTCCAGGAACAGGATGCGGCCGGCTTCGTAGTCCACAATGGACATGATCGATTCGAGGTCCCGCAATGCCACTGCTGGCAGCATCCCCAGGGGAGTGCTCGTAGCCCAGGACCGGAATTCTCGGTTACTCGATACAAGATGCGGAGTGCGTACGCTCCATCCGCTTTTGAATGTTACCTGCGCCGCTGTGCTTGCCATAGCTCAGGTCTGCCTTTCTCACGCTCTGAATGTCTGATCGATTTCAGATGGTTGCTTCACGTCGCTCCCCGCGCGAGCGTTGGTCAGAGGGGTTTGCTGACCAAATCCCAACTGAAAGCCGCCGGACCCTGAGAAGGAACGAGACGGATAGCACCATACCAACGAGCTGTGCGCTTGCGAGAATCATTGCCACATTCATTGCTAAACCTCCATGCTTTCTACCCGGACACTCAGACTGACTGGGGGTCCCGGCCCTCGTCACCTTCCAAGATGAGAGCCGGGTCACACCCCGGCAAGCTACTGCCCTTGCTTTGGGATTGCCCTTTTGTGATGGCGCTCCGGCAGAGGCTTGCGTCCCTCGGGCTTCACATCGGTCTCGTCGACCGCAATGGTACCCTGTACGTCATCTGCAAACGTGGCTCCGGCAGGTATCAGGTAGTCTTGTACATTCATGTCATCCCCTGTTCCGGTGGTCACGCTGATGCGGCCGGCGTCGATTCCCTGGTCATTGACCAGGTAGTCCTTGACGTTGACCGCACGCTGCTTGTCAAAGTACTCGACCTTGGAGTGTTTATGCCTGGCCGCAATTTTCTCCTGTTTCGAAGTGATCAGCTTCTCTTTCGCGTTCGAGTCAGCTGCGATGACTATTCTGGCATCGGGGGTCTGCTTCAGGTCAAGGGCAATCTGATCCAGGCAGGCCTTGGCTTCATTGTCGACGCGCGTTGGCCGCTTAGTATCTCTTGCGAACGAAAGGCTGCATAGCGCCTGCACATGCGGGATCGGCGACGGCGGCGGCTCCACGATTGTCACGCTCGTATCAGCGTTCGCCGTATGGTTCTTGTCGTCCGCAACATTACATGTGATCCCAACCGTTCCTGTGGGCGCACCGGCGGACGAGAAGGTTGCGGTGGGGCCAACATCGCTAATCGTTCCTGCTTTAGCTGAGTAGGCGTAAGTCAAAGGACGGTTCTGAGGGCTGACGCCGGCGCAAGTGATTGTGCTGGAATCTCCGGGTTTTAGCGTCGAAGGGTTCGCCACGCAACTTACCGTTGGCGGCTCAAATTCCTTCACCGTGAAGCTGGCCGAACACTCCGCCGTTTCGCCAGGCTTCAATCCCTCCTTGCCCTTCCTGCCTTCCTTCACTTCCGCTTTCACCGTGTAGTTGCCGGGATTCAAAGCTTCGGTCACTATCGCGGCCGTGCTTCCACTGCCTGTGACTCCAGCTCCTGACCAGCTATAAATCACGTCGGTGTTCTTTTTCGCGTTTATCGAACTGGCAGCGGCGGTTGCAGTCAACTGTTCACCCGGATAGATGGCGGGCGGAGTGGCGTTGCAATCCAGTTTGATTGGCTGCACCTTCTTACACCCCACTGAAACAAAGGCCAAGCCCATAACCATCTGGCTCAAACAGATCAACCTCAGACTTTGCGAACGCATATTCAATTCCTCTCCTTCTGACTCTCAACCTTTCTTCAGAACGGCCGACTCCTCTGGCGATCGCAGTGCTGAACAGTTTTCCGATCTTGCCAGTGCGCAGACCCCATGAGATTCACCAGAGCTGCCAATTCTCGCTGCTACCCCTGGGCGCTACCCTGATCTGACTCAAGCAAGAGAGGTGCCAAACTCCAAAGCCATCGTTGCTCGGCCCGTGTATTCAGCAACAATGTCGCGACGAGCAGGCGCGAACAACGTCACCTAATGCTTGCCTAATGAATCCCGAACACAATGACTTACGCCGCCAGAGACAGATGCGATTCATCCAGTTCGCAATGGGCTGCATTGATTTGCAGAAAGATGCCGGCGCACCTTGAAAGGCCATCGTTCAGCAACCGCTCAAGCGAGAGTGTCGCGACAGATTCGAAACTGACGACGACATTTTCGACACTGCGCTTCATGGGTGGAAATCGATATTGAAAACAAAAGGGATAATTTATCGCGGATTTGGCATCCTCATTGCTCTATCCCAACATCGAGCAGCACCGTTACAACAGGAACGCCCGATATGAGAAAGACCATGAATGTACTCTCACTTGGTATCGAGGAGTGGAGGTTAGCAGTCCGTAAAGCCTTGTCCACAGGGCAAAAGAGCGGTTTTTGGGGAGTGAATAATTTGTGGGATCTGTGTGCTCTTCCGGAAGCTGTGTCGGTGGATGTCGCCGTCTTTCACCAATCCTTTTCCCTGCGCGAATTGCGCTGCGCGGCTGAGTACATTCGCCGGCGTTGGCCCGAGGCGGTGATCCTTGTGATCGGCGAGCGAGCAAATCATTTGGATGATCCTCTCTACGATCACAAAGCGAACTGCGAAATCTCAGTCGAGGAATTGGCGCGAATGATCGAAACATTGGTAGCGGGCAAAGCAGGAATCAGAAGGAATGTACGATCCGGGCTGAGCAACGTTCGAGGGTAAAAGAAGCATGCGGAACAGCGACGATCTGTTCTGCATGACGATCACGATGGCGCCGATTCCGGGCGCGTATGGAGGATGCAATGCAGTTGGCAGACAAGCCGGAGTTGGCGCTTTCGAGCGAATTGAGTCCTGGACCTTTGCTCCAGACCAAAGAAGGTGGCGGTTGGCAGCGTAGCGATGAAGAACTCGTCATCGCAGCCCAAAACGGAGAGTCCTGTGCGCTGGGTGAGCTGCTCGGCCGCCACCAGAAGATGCTGTACTGCTTTGCTCGCCGTTATACCGCGAATGCAGATGAAGCCAACGACCTGGTTCAGGAAACGATGTTGCGCGCATGCGGAAACATTCAAAGGTTCCGCGGGGAGTCTCGCTTTCTGACCTGGTTGAGCTCAATCGCAATCAACACAGCGCTCTCCAATAAAAGGAGGGAAAAGCACGTTCGATGGTTCTGTTTCGACGAGCAAGAAGGAGAGGAGGCTCGATTCAGCATGAGAAGCCTCCGAGATGTGCGCCGGAATCCGGAAGAAGAGTATTCGCATCGAGAACTTCGCGGCCTGTTGCGGCGCGAGGCCTTGAAACTGCACCCAAAGTATCGATCCATATTGAAGGCATGCGACTTCGACGATTGCTCTCTCAAGGAGGTTGCACGCGCGCAGGGCATCCAACTCGGAGCTGCGAAGTCGCGGTTGTTCAGGGCCAGGTGGAGTCTTTCGGCCGCATTGAAGAGATCCGGAGCGGTCGGGACAAGTATCCAGCATGGGTAGCGATGCCAGCACATCGGAAAGTCAGGAAGGAGCCCAACTTTGAATTTGCGCTACTGTAAATGCTTATGCCAGCTTTCGCTCCTTGCAGGGGGGCTGTTATCCTTGGGCCCTTGGTCCTTGTCGCAGAGTGCCCCCCCCGCTCCTTCGCCAGCGACACCTGATACTGCCCAGATTGTGCAGTCCATCGAACACCACGATCAGACGCAGGCAAAGACGTTAAAGCGCTATCAAGCACCGCGTCATTACAAGGTCGAGTATCGAGGTTTCTTCAAGAGCATCACCGCCAGGATGGACGTCGAACTCGAGTATGATGCCGCTACCGGGAAGAGCTTCCGGATCGTTTCCCAGAGCGGTTCGCACACGCTTTGTGAAAAGGTTCTCAAGCGGGCGCTGGAAAGCGAAAAGGACGCATCTTTCGATCGGGGTGCCCACGCGTTGACGCCGGCGAATTACAACTTCCAGTTGCTTGGTAGTGAGACGCTCAACGGTCGGCTGTCCTATGTTTTGCAAGTCGATCCAGTCTCGGGCAGCCAGTATCTCTATCGAGGGAAGATATGGGTTGATGCAGCGGATGGTGCTGTGTCCAGGATGGAGGTTCAGCCCGCGAAGAATCCCTCATTCTGGATCTCTCAGACGCTGATTCACCAGACAAATTCGAAGATCGGCGACTTTTGGTTCCCGGAGCAGAATCAAAGCGAGACTAAGGTTCGCGTCGGCGGAAAGGCCGTGTTGACGATCGACTACGGACCCTATCAGATTTCACAACCGCAATCGCCGCAATCTGTCGGTGACAATGAGACCGAACTGGCTAAGGGTAGTCTTCGCGCCGCGGTCCGGTGATTCTCTGAAAGGAACAGTGCGCCTGCTAGCAAGAGATCATGAAACCCTCTTCCAAGGTCGTCGTTCTTCTTCTGGTAGCATGCGCCATTCATCTGGATTTGCAAATCTAGAGAAGCGGCCGTCTACAGGTCGGGGTTGCGCTGGGCCGGGGCTGGCCGCTTGGCCTTGCTAACATCGGCGCAATTCCATATTTCGAAGAGCATCGCATTCCCCTCCCCGCGAAGGCAGGCGCTGAACCTTTCCGACGGGTCAGCGCTCCGCACACCCGCAACCACTGTTCCCCGATCGGTCAGCTCTCCTCTCGTCCATTTCACAAATGACGAAGCTGTTCCGTTCGGCATCGACACTTTCGACTCATGTGTCGACTCTTTCGATCCTCCTGTTGATTCTTAAGTGATTGCGCACAGTTCACTTTTGGCAAGCCTATTGCTATTACCGAAGTGGCAATGAAGGCATTGCCTGATGAGGACCAGACGTGTTCATGAGATTTGCTTATCCGGTAGTTGGGCGCACTCGCGCAATGAGGAAGATCGAACCCAAAAGCATCTTCCTGGTCGCGGCCATGTTTGCCCTGTGTGTGCTTCTTCCTCCTTCTGCACGCGGGCAAAGTTCCGTCAGGCCGGGCTCTGTGGAAGGCACTGTTTTAGTTTTGGACTCCGGAGGGCCTTCCGTATTGCCAGGCGCAAAGGTCGTATTGAAGGGCTCCACAACCCGCGAGACCGAGGCCGATGCTGACGGAAAGTACAGTTTCCCTGAAGTCGCTCCCGGCGATTACACAATTGAAGCCGACTTTCCCGGGATGCACGCAGAGCAAACAGTCGCTGTGACTCCCGGAGTCGATTTGAAGGTGCCGCTGAAACTGAGACTAGCTGAGGTCAAGACCTCAGTCACCGTAACGGGAAGCTCAAACGAAGCGGAAGTATCAACTTCTTCCGTGACCATCTCCGAAAAGATCATCAACGATGCACCCAACGCAGACGAGCGATTTGAAAGCTTGCTTCCCCTGGTTCCAGGCGTGGTTCGTGGGCCGGATGGTCGTATCAATATGAAGGGCGCTCGCAGCACCCAGAGCGGAGCCCTGGTGAATAGCGCCAACGTGACTGATCCGGCCTCCGGTAGTTCCGCAATCAACCTGCCGATTGACGTGGTCTCTTCGGTCCAGGTCATTTCAAATCCATATGACCCTCAATATGGCAAGCTGACTGGGGCACTTTCGACGGTTGAAACAAAAACAAGCAATTACGAGAAGTATCACTTTACGATTCAGAACATCGTTCCTCGCTGGCGCGATCGCGCCGGCACCATCGCGGGACTTGGCGCAGCAACTCCGCGCATGACTTTCACCGGCCCAATTCTCAGGGACCGGGCCGCATGGACCCAATCCTTTGAATACAGGTTCGTGCGGACTCCAGTAAACAGCCTGCCCCCGTTGCAGCGGGATACCAAACTGGAAGGGTTCAACTCGTATACGCAGTTCGATCTAACGCACGGCTCCGAGCAGACGGCCACCGTATCGCTAACGATCTATCCGCAGAAGCTAGACTACATGGGGCTGAATACCTTCACGCCTCAGCCATCCACAACGGATTTCCGTCAACGCGGATACGAGGTGTATGAACAGCACCGGTATATGACCGGAGACGACAGCGCTCTGATCTCACAATTCAGCTACAAAACATACGACGTTGATACCAACGCACAGAGCAACGATCCATACGAGTTGATGATCGACACAACCGCCGGTGGATTCTTTAACCGGCAAAGCCGGCGCACCGCCCGATACGACGCACAGGAGAGCTATCAATTTGCACCTCGTCAGCTCGTTGGCGCACACCGTATTAAGACCGGTATAGAGTACTCGCACTCTTCACTCAGCGGGTTGGAAACCTCTCTTCCTGTCGAACTGATCGGGACCTCGGGAACGACGATTGAACAAATCTCGTTTACCCCCACTTCGACCTTCGACGTCGGCCAGAACGAGACTGCGGCCTATGTCTCCGATCAGTGGGCGCCTTTGAGCAGGTTGTCATTCACCTTCGGATTGCGGTTGGATAGCGATACCGTTACAGGCTCCACGCACGTTGCGCCACGCGGCAGCATGCTCCTGACACTCACAAGCGACGGCAAGACACTGCTCAGCGGAGGAGCTGGAATCTTCTATGATCGCGTACCCCTGATGCTCCCAACGTTTCCAACTCTTCCGGCGCGCACGGTGTCGGTGTACGACTCCGGCGGCCAGGTTTCCAGTTCGATCGCTTTTGTCAACGCCATCGCGGGCGGGTTGCAGAGTCCGCGAAGCACATCTTGGAATGTTGAACTGGAACGGCAGGTCACCAGCAGATTCACCGCCCGCGCTGGCTACCAGGAACGTAACACCGCCAAGGATTTCGTAGTTTCTCCTGTCATGGGGGCGGAATCCGGTGTGATGTCGTTATCGAATGGGGGCAGCGATTCTTACCGCGAGTTTCAAGTTACTGGGCGCTATCAGATTCCTCGCGCGACTTTGAATGCATCGTATGTGCGTTCGCGGGCTTACGGCAATCTGAACGACCCGTTCCTCTTCATCGGGAACAATCCACAGGCGGTGATTCAGCCCGATGCCAGTGCGCGTCTGCTCTTCGACGCCCCGAATCGCATCCTGATCTGGCCCACCATAGCCGGCCCGTGGAAACTGAACATTCTGCCTGTCTACGACCTGCACACAGGCTTTCCCTATTCGGTCGAAAACGAGTACCGCCAGTACATCGGTCCGCGCGATGACCGGCGATTCCCATGGTTCTCCTCCTGCGACCTGCAGATCAACCGGCCCGCTACACTCCACGTCGGTGCTAAGCGGATGCATCTCGTCGTAGGCGGTTCCGTCTTCAATATGTTCAATCACGATAATCCCCGCGACGTGCAGAACGATCTCGACAGTTCCTCGTTCGGCCGATTCTATAACCCCGCATGGAGAGAATACCGCGGGAAATTGGTATTCCAGTTTTGACCATGAGATTCCGCATCCTCATTTCGGCACTGCTTGCCTGCGCACCGGCGTCGCTGATCGGTCAAACGACCGCCGCGCCTTCTCTATCGGCGGATGAAGTTATCGCACGGATGTTCACGCACGAAGTACAACGCGAATCCTCGGCCGGAGGATACACGGGCAGCCGGCAATACGTTCTTGACAACCCGCGCTTCGACAAACAAGCCCGGATGGAAGTCAGAGTCACCTGCGCTCCGGATGGAACGGAAAGCTTCCAGGTTGTTTCCGAACAGGGTTGGAAGTCAGCGAACCTCTTGCTGCGCAAGATTCTGGAATCGGAGTCCGAGACTTCGATGCCACTGGAGCGCGCCAAGAGCCGGGTCACCTCGGATAACTACGGATTTCAGATGATCGAATCCGCCCCTCTCGATGGCCGGCTCGCTTACGAGATCGATGTAATCCCGAAGCGCCAGGATGTGGTCCTGTTTCGCGGACGGATCTGGGTCGATGCCGAAGACTATGCGTTGGCGCGCGTCGAGGGCGAGCCAGCCAAGATCACAACCGTTTGGATCCACAGTGTGCATTTCACCCAAGAGTTTCGGAAGAGCGGTGAGTACTGGTTTCCTTCGTCTACCACCAGCATCACCGAGGCGCGGATCCTTGGCAAAACAAAGGTTGACATTCACCATTTCGACTACTTTCCGCGCTCCGGAAAGGCAAGCAGAGATGCAAAACCGTGGACTTGTGGAGGCTCGTTATGACAAACGCTAAACTCGCTCTGATTCTGGCAGCCGGCAACGGGAGCCGTTTGGCCTCTTGCTCTGGAGAACTTCCCAAGCCCCTTGTGGCGCTCCATGGCAAGCCGCTCCTGGAACATGTCATTTCAGGAGCACGCGAGGCTGGCATCGAGAGGTTTGTCATCGTGCTTGGGTATCGCAGCGATGCGATTCGAGAGTGGTACGAGAATCGGCATTTCCGGGGCGTCGATGTTGCCTGGGTTGAGAATCCCGATTATCGCAAGAAGAACAATGGAGTCTCCGCTCTATGCGCAATGGATCTGATCCACGAACCTTTCCTTTTGATGATGGCAGACCACATCTTTGAACCAGCAACAGCTGCGGCTTTGCTACGGCAACCACTGGGCATGAATGAGGTCATTCTCGGCGTCGATCGGAAAGTCGAGAGCGTCTTTGACCTGGACGACGCAACCAAAGTCAGGCTTGAAGGAGACCGCATCGTCGACATCGGCAAGAATCTCAATCGCTACAACGCTCTCGATACAGGAATGTTCCTCTGTCAGCCGGTGCTCTTCCAGTGGCTGGAGAGCGCCATGATCGATGGCAATTGTTCCCTCTCGGATGGCCTGCGGATGATGGCACAGAACCGAACCTTCAAAGGCTTCGACATCGGAGATGGGCATTGGCAGGACGTGGATACGCCGGCTGCTTTGGATAATGCGTGTAATTCGCTTTCTGTGCGGCCCTGGGCAATGCCGCAAATAGCGAGGCCGGCTTATGCCTAGTTCCAAGCGAAAATCGAAGCCCGCACTGCAGATTCTCGCAGGGCTTCTAGGTGCCTCCTTGCTTGTTTATCTCGTTGAACGGGCAGGCCCCGGCATACTCCTCCAAAATGCAAAGAACCTCGCCTGGGGAATGGTTCTGGTCATCGCACTTGCAGGCTTTGCCCACATCGTCAAAACGTGGGCATGGCGGCTCGCTTTGCTCGGCGACGTGAAGAGAATCTCCTTCTGGAGGACTCTGGGCCTGCGTCTTGTATCCGAAGCTATTGGGCAGCTCGGTTTCGTTGGGCTGGTATTCGGCGAATCGGCGCGAGTCGCTCTTCTAGGCTCAGGAGTGCCAGTGGCGAGCGCGATATCGTCCGTGGCAATGGACCGCGGCCTCTTCATCGTAACGGGCGCAATCGTGACAGTAACCGGAATTTGTGCCGCGGCTTTAGTGGCCGCCTTCTCGAGTGCGTTGCGTCTTTATGCAGGCCTATTCGTGTTTGCAGTTGTGTTTCTGTTGGGACTGGCCGTACTCGCACTCCACAAAGGGTGGCCGCTGTTCTCCATGCCCGCGCGTGCGGTTGGCCGCATTCCGTGGTTTCGCGGCTGGATCAACGCCAAAAAGCCCGTCATTGAATCTTCAGAGCGCCAGTTCCTTCAGTTTCATCGCCAAGCGCCGGGCGCCTTTTGGGGCAGCTTGAGCCTCAACCTGGCAAGCCACCTCCTCGCCATTTTGGAAGTTTATCTGATCCTTCATTTTCTGGGTGCGCACGCCAGCTTCGTTGACGCACTCATTCTCGAATCTCTAACCAAGCTAATCAACGTAATTGGTGCCGTTAACCCGGGGAACCTGGGCACCTACGAGGGCGGAAACATGGTAATTGGGAAACTTGCCGGCCTCAGCAGTGCCCAGGGTTTGACGCTCGGGCTTTGCCGCCGGGCAAGAGCCGTCTTCTGGGCCATTGTCGGAGTCATTTGCCTGGCGTGGTTTTCCCGATCGAACGAGCAGGCCGAATCGAACAACAGCGCCGAGATTATCACAGGAGCGAACTAATGCGAGTGAATGAACCACCCAAGAACCACAACCAGTTGCGCTCCAATGCGCAAGTCGCGATCGTCCTTGCCAACGAACTTCCTTGGTCACCCTGGTTCGAGCCCTTAACCGCTCGAGTGGGAGCACTGCCCGTATTGCTGCGCGCCATTCTGGGAGTGCAAGCCACGAACCCGGAACGCACCATTGTTGTTTTCAACCGGGTCACGGGACCGCAGATCAGAGAAGATTTGCTCAAGACGCGGCGTCTCCCGACCGGTATTGAATGGATGGAAGTTGCCGCGGGCACGCCCCTGTCATCCATTGTTCGCCGTGTAGCTGCGAACTCCGGCAGCGCCCGTATCCTCCTGGTGGCCGGCAATTGCACTTACCAGCCCGCTTTGCATCGAATGGTGAGTGAATGGAATTGCCATAGAGGCGTGTTGGAACTCAGCACGAATAGCCAACCAACCGGACTTTTTACCTTCTCGCATAAAGCGGCTCTCGAACTTTGCGCCGATGCGCTGTGCAACGTGGTGACCGTGAAGGATCTGCACCGCTGGATCGCTCGGGAAGCCACCTTGAACGGTCCATCGTTCGTCGATTTCAGGCTGGTGGCAGAAGACTCGTGGCATAAGATTTCCATGCCGCAGGATTTGATCGTCGCCGAACAAAAACTCAACCGCTGGCTCGTCAAGCCCACCGATGGCGTCTTTGCGCGGATGAATCGCAGGATTTCCATCCCCATCAGCCGCCAGCTCATCAAGTTCCCTATCACACCCAATATGGTGAGCGGGTTTACGCTGGGTGTCAGCTTAATGGCGGGCGTTTCGTACGCATTGGGCGGATATTGGAATACGCTACTGGGAGCGGTCCTTTCGGTGTGCGCCAGCATCCTCGACGGTTGCGACGGAGAGGTCGCCCGCTTGAAACTGCAGGCCACCGATTTTGGATGCTGGCTCGAGACTGCGTGCGACTACCTCTATTACTTGTTCATCTTTGCAGGAATGACAATCGGCCTGGCGCGGGCATCGGGAAGTAGCGCCTACTGGGCCTGGGGGGCGCTGCTTCTGTTTGGCGCCGCTACCACCATCCTGCTTGCGTGGTTTGAGCGAAGCAGGCTTTCCGCCAAGCATCCTGAGCAGTTCCTGGCGGTTTGGCAGAAGAAAGCAGAGAGCCGTTTATCCAATCCACTTTTGTATTTGGGGCGAAAGTGTGAGTTCATCATCCGGCGCTGCTTCCTCCCCTATGCTCTGTTCACCTTTGCGCTGTTGAATCTGAATTGGCTGGCGTTTTACATGACCGCAGTCGGCGCCAATATTGCGTGGATCATCTCCTTGTATTCGCGATTGACGTTTTCGTCAAAATCGCGCGCGGCAGCGAGAGCACCTGGCGCGCCGCAAATGAAGCCGATGAACATCTGAACTGAATCCTGCAACTGGTGACAGATTTTCCGTGAAACAGAACGCAAGCCGCCAGCGCCTTCGCCTTCGAATGCGGCCCGCATGTGAAAGCGGTCGTCCCCAGTTTCGACAATCGGCACAAGAGGCACTGAGCACTTTGCCAAATTAACAACTTGTACGGAGGAAGGTCTCGCACTCCGAGTGCTTTCCGAAGAAGCGATGGTGAACCCCTTATGTTGCTCGATGAGGACGAAAAGGTCCTGGAAGTTTACAGGAAGGATGACCGATGACCCGAAGTTCGATCACGCGATTGATGATCGCTAGCTGTCTCGCCGCTTTGCCAGCGAGGGTTGTTTGCCAACAGCCCACTCTCGGGCCGCCGGCGGAGGTTCGCCCGCATTCCCAGGTGAAATCACGGGCGCCGTCGGAAATCCTGACTCAATTTAGTGATTCATTACAACAGCTGGCCAGCAAGGTTTCTCCGGCCGTTGTTCAGATCGAGGTAACCGGATTCGGGACCGCCGAGGGGCACGATCGTGAAGGTTCAAATACGGCAGTCATGGTTAGCCAGCGCGCTATTGGCGCAGGTGTAATTGTGGACCCTGACGGTTACGTCATGACCAATGCGCACGTGGTGGCCGGGGCACAGCAAATACGTCTAATCTTGCCCGCGGTCCCAGCAACTTTCTTTGACATTTCCAGTATCGGCAAGTCCCAGGTGCTGAACGCGAAGTTGATCGGAACCCAGAAAGACTGCGACCTGGCGTTGCTGAAGGTTGAAGCCACGAATCTCCCCACGCTTCCTTTCAATCTCGATCACTCTCCACAACTTGGAGAACTCGTGTTCGCAGTTGGAAGTCCTGAGGGTTTGCAGAGCTCTGTGACCATGGGAGTGGTTAGTTCGGCGTTTCGACAGCCTGACCCCAACAACCCAATGGTTTACCTGCAAACCGACGCGCCCATTAACCCTGGCAACAGTGGGGGGCCGCTGGTGGACGTTACAGGCGCAATCGTCGGCTTGAACACGTTCATCCTGAGCAGCAGCGGAGGCAGCCAGGGGTTGGGTTTTGCCATTCCCGCGCCGATCGTGAATTTCGTTTACCAGAACCTCAGGAAGTACGGCCACGTGCGCCATATCGAAATTGGCGCATTCGCACAAACCATCACACCCACAATGGCCGACGGCTTGGGGCTCGCGCAGAACTGGGGCGTTGTGCTTGCCGACGTCGAACCTGATGGAGCGGCGTATGCAGCCGGTTTAAGGCCCGGGGACGTTGTCTTGAATATGGACGGGCACCGTATGTTGGGCCTTCCCGGATTCGCCGTCACTCTCTATCAGCACCCAATCGATCAGGAAGTGAAAATCGATGTGCTGCGGGGTACGCAGAGACTGTCATTCAACGTCGCTCCCATTCTGGCGCGCGACCGCATGGATGAACTGGCCGGTGTCGCCAATCCAATCATCAGCCGCATCGGATCGCTCGGCATTCTGGGGGTAGATCTTGATAGCAAAGTTCGATCGCTGTTGTCGGATGCGCGCCTTGACACAGGTGTCGTCGTAGTTGGACTGGACCGGGAATCAAATCTCGTAGACACCGGCTTGGAGACGGGGGACATCATCCACGCGCTGAATCGCATGCCCATTGCATCCGTCGAACAATTGAGGTCTGCGGCAGCTCAACTCAAACCGGAAGACTCAGTGGTCCTGCACATCGAGCGCGAGGGACAACTCAAGTATCTAGCCTTCGAAATGGAGTAGTGCGTGGTTGGCAGCAAAAAGGAGAATTCCTTGACTAATACAAGCGCAGTTGGAGAAGCGGGTCCCGCGCAAGCGGTCAGCCCTGAGGGCCGTTTCCTCGCCAACCCGGCGTTTCACTTTGAGACGCTGCGGAATCCTGAATACATAATGCCCAACTGTGTCGATCTGGGTGAGGTTCTGAATGCGGTGAAGGTCATCGACGAAGGCGATTCACAGAGCTGGTACGCCGCGTGGAAGGCTACGGCCGATCTCGCGCTCGCACTGGCCGAGCGCACACAGGATTCCCTCAGCAAAGGCCGGCCCTGAATGCGCGTTTCCAAATACCAGCCCACGGCTCAGTTTCTGATCCCGCTCGACGGGCAGGCTGCCCTGGGCATTGACAGTGGTGTCGTCATAACGCTCTATCTCGCAGCCGTTTTCGATTGGCTCCCGGAGAAATTCTCCGCAATCCAGCGAGTGAACCAAACATCGAACCTTCGTGCTTTAACGGGTCGACGCCAATGGAGCGAATAAAGGAACTCGAAACAGGATCATTCACAACCACGCCAGACCAGATCAAGCTTTCGGATGCGGTCAGGATTGTCAACTGGAACATCAATCGCGGCCAACAGTTGAATGAGGTAATTGAGTTTCTTGCCGGAACGGGGGCAGACCTGGTCCTTTTGCAGGAAGCAGATTGGAATGCCCCACGAACACATTGTCGCAATGTCGCGCGGGAGATCGCGCAGGCCCTCCAAATGAACTATGTATTCGGATGGGAATTTGAAGAGCTTGCCCAACGACACAACGGGATGCCTGCCTATCATGGCCAGGCAACGCTCTCCCAATTTCCGCTTTTGAACTCGCGCATTCTCAGGTTCAATTGTCAGTCCAGATTCTGGCTTCCGCGATGGTTTATCCCGCGCATGAAGCCATTCCAGAGGCGATTAGGCGGCAGAATGGCGCTGATTAGCCACATCGTGCTCCCAGGACGGAAGCTTGTTGTTTACAACGTGCACCTCGAAAGCAGGGGAAATGAGGGCTTGCGATGCAGTCAACTAGCGGAGCTTCTGGACGATGCCTCTCCTCACGCTGCGGATGTTCAGGTTGTTGTTGCCGGCGACTTCAACGCTGATCTTCGCCAGGAACCTGCCGTTTCAGTCATCGGCAAAGCAGGGTTCATCAATCCATTCGCCGGCATTTCGAATCCTCTCACCACTGTGCCGACTCGTTTCAATGGCTCCCGCGCGATCGATTGGATCCTGACCAAGGGACCGCTTATTGCTTGTGAGCCAAAGTTACATGATTCGATTCGGGCCTCTGACCACTACCCGCTCACGCTCACGCTTCGTCGTGCTTGATTGACATCTTGGGGATAGTGCGAAGCCTCGAATCACAATTGTCGTATTTAACCTCGAAGGCCTTTACCCTCCTTCTATGGCGTGCTTACTCTTGAACGTTCCTTCTAGTTGGTCCAGCTATCACGCCATTACGAGAGCTGCGGCTCGCGGTGAAGCGAGCGACTTGAACGGCATTGTCAATACCAGTACTTGAGCCTGGTCCAGTCCTCAGCGTAGGTGAGCTTGCGGTGGCGAAGCCAGAGGTAGTGACTACGCTCGTGATCCATGATCCAGGGGGCGTCAAAAGAGCCCAGATCGACGACCTCGGCGTAGTCGCCGGCGTACTCTTTGGGGTCGTTGCCCAGGGTCAGGACGGACTCGCCAGTGTCGTTATTCCAGCCCCAGAAGAAGTAGTTCTGATGACCGCTGATTGCGGGCGGCAAACCGTAACTCGGGCCGAGAATGTTGACGGCGCTGGCTTCCCCGTAGTTGCTGCAGAAGATGGCGGTGCGGGAGCGAACGTCCGGAGGGAGGGCGTTGTATCGATCGGCAAAACCCTGCACCATTTGCGGCCAGCCAATGCGGTCGGAGAGGATCTCCGGTAAAGGACTGGTGAACTTCTCAAACCTGGTGGAATTGGGGTCGAAGGGGGCGGTGTAGACGACGTACTTTGCCGGAGGCAGTATTGTGAGCACAGTGGGGCCCGTGCCCAGACATAGCAGGACGATGAGACTGACCGAGTAGGCGGCAAGCGGCCAATCGCGGCGGACGAATTGGGCGAAGGCCGTGGCCCCGGAAGCGAAGAGGACGGGATAAATGGGTGCGAGGTAGTAATCCTTGCCATGCATGAGCATCATCGTGCCCAGGAAGAATAGATAGGTGAAAGCAACAAAGCGCCTGCGACGGGCGGCACGGGCGAAGGCGAGCCAAACCAGCCCGCCGATCCAAAGCGGAGCGGAAAAGACAAACAGGACCTTGACTTGTTCCAGGAGGAACGCCAGGGGAGGGAACTTGATGTTCTTGTCAGAGTGGGCAACTGTGCTGAGGAACTGGTAGGTGGGAAACTGATTAGCCACTTGCCACAAGAGGTTGGGCATGGCGATTAGCAGGAGGAGGACGACGCCGGTGGCGCATTCCCTGGTGAAGAGGATTCGCCGCTGCGGGCAAAGAAGGAGCCCGACAAGCAGCGCGGCGAGAAAGAAGACGGTGGAGTGCTTGTTTTCGATTCCGAGGCCCGTCAAGATACCAAAGACGAGCCAAGCTCGGGGAGTGGCCGTGCCATCAGCAATGCGCAGGACAACAAACAAAGCACCCATCCAGAAGCAAGGCTCGAAGGAGTTCATCGAGAGATAGTTTGATGTGGCGAGGAACACCGGGGCGGCGAGTACGCCGCACATGGCCAGCACCTGCGCACTGCGGCGTCCGCCGAGCTGCCATGTGAGCAGGCCGGTGAGAGCGACGGTGACGCTGCCGGCCAGGTAGCTGAAGATGCGAATGCCGGTGGGTGAGAGGCCGAAAAGGACTTCAGCGAGGCGGGCCTGGAGGGCAACGAGAGGTGGCTGATCGACATAACCCCAGTCAAGATGGCGGCCGCAGACAAGGAAATACAGTTCGTCTCTGAAGTAGCCATAGCCGAGATGACTGCCCCAGATTGAGCTCAGAAAATGAATGAGAAAGGTGATTGAGGCAAAGAGAGAAGCAAGCAGGAACGCAGAGCGCAAGGGCATTCGCATGGGGATGGGAGAAAAGGACTCCGACAATCGAGGCCGCTCGCCAGTTTGTGCTTCCGTCAGGAAATCTTGCCGTGATCGAACTGGTTGAAATTGCGTGGACTTGGAAATAAGTCTTCCATCCGCCGCACGATAGCAGGCTCGAATGTTCTGGATCGCATTGAATAAGCTGTAGCCACTATCATTCACGGTAATTTCGGCCGTCGAGTTCATTCCTCTCTCCTAATCCGCTCCCACACAGGCCTAATCGCCCGCTGGGAAAAGTCTCAACTGTCCAAATGACCGATGTGTTTCAGAGCGCAATTCCTTGTATCCCGGATTCTCTGCGGCGAGACTCCTAATAGATCGGCGCAATTCTGATCAGCGTATTCTTCAAGAACGGACAGAACGTACACGAGGCGTTCGAAGTCATCGAGCGCAAGAACTCTTGCAAGGAATGGTTCCTGCAAAGAGGTTGCCGCGAACGCCGCCGTGGACTCGGATTCGCAAGGGCCAGGGTTGGGTGTGAGCATTCGAACTGCATTGCGGACAATAGTGCGCCGGGTCCACGAATGTGCCCACTTGTGAGAGGCGGAATTCCCGCCTATGCACACATAGGGAATAATGTTGAAGCAAAGCTCCGCATTCTCGCGATCCGCAGTCAGCAGGATAGAGAGCAGGTACAAACCGCGGGAGTCATCCATGAGGAGCTCGCAAAAGTCTGCACTTGTTGTGAACTGACTGTTCCTGTTTTTTGACATTCCATGTGCATTCAAGCAACTCACTGGTCTTTCTCTCCGGTCTCAATCCTGGGTGTAATACTTCGATTGTTTTCGTCCATCAACTTTCCGGTTGTGGCATCGCATCGGCAGCCGCAAGCTAGAGCCCTTCCACATTGCTTTGCGGCACTCATTGATGGGTAGCACGCTCCTGCAGCGCAGATTTGTGGGCTAATCTCAACATGTGCAATTCAAGTGCCAGGGAATTACGTGCACCGGAATTCTGTTTAAGCAGTTGAATAGAAATAGGATTTGACACGGGATGAAGGTCGCGATGGCCGTCGATTGGCGAAGGTGTCGAAATCGACTTCGACAGCGCCGATTCTGCGCAGCCGCAGGGCCTGCGAGGGCCGATTCGTTGTGTGCTTTTGGAATTTTCGACAAGAATTCGACAAAGTCGCGGAAGGGAGGTGCTTCTAAATGATTGAATTGATTGGTGGACCTGATCGGGATCGAACCGATGATCTCTTCCATGCCATGGAATGCTTCAAAAGCCAAATTATAGACGGCACAGGACTTATGAGTCGGTACAGTCGGCAAAACCGGCACAATCGGCGATATTTGCTGCCAAAATGCTGCCAAATTTGCAACCAGTGGGCCACCGGGCTGATCGTGTGGGATCAGCCCAAGTTCCTTGATTGGGCCTCGGAGGAATTGTGCAGCGGGCTGCTGCATAAGTGCCTGTGTTGGCGCCAGCCGTGCGCGAATTCACCGCTTCGTTTTTTCGGAATTCAATCCCCTCAAGAAGGGGCTTGGAGTGTTGATGTTTTGTAAGAGTACGCCAGTCCCTATTGACCGTGGGTGAGGCCGGAACTCGGCGGATTTTGAGTCTCTCAAGAATACCGTAAGTCTATGATAAATAAGCGAAATCGAGCGTAATGTCGGATATCCACAAGTGACTGCCCATCAGCAACTTAGCGTAATTATCCGTAATCGAGCCAANNTGATGTCTGTACCCGAACTTGTACCCGACAATCAAGTGTTGTCCCTCGCTATTCAGATTAGCTTGACGCTGTTGCGGCTCATTTCCGTTCGCTCCAGTGAAGGCTCGGAGTCCAGTAGTGGGCAGCTGATTCAGTCGCGGACACCGAAAGGATGCAGGGCAGAAGGAATGCCCGGAGTAAAACACCGACCTCTTCAAGCGATGGCGAGGAGCTGCCTGGATACAGCCGACTGACGAACGCGTTCCATTGCCGTGACTTCTGCGGATCGCCCAGGAATTCGTCCGTCAGAGCAAAAGGAACATCCTGCGGAATTCCGACTCCACGCCGCTCAAAAGATGCGCGGATACACTCCATGAACTCAGCGTCTCTCGTGTTGATAGGGCACCGCTCTCGGGCCATTCTTTGAGACACGGCCTAGCTAAGCGGCATGAGGCGTCTCCTCAGCCCTTGCTCCCGATTTCAGGCTCCTGTGCGGGCTCTTCCTTCAGGTCGGATCGGTTCGAATGGACAGGAACTCCGCTGATTAGACCCTGAAAGTTTGTGAGGCGTTTGCCGAGGATAACGACGCCCTTGGACGTGATTTCATACTCNNATGTCATCGGTGAGGAAAGAAACCGAATAAGTACTGAACGTGAATTCCGTGAAAGACTCATCGACTTCAACCGTGCTTAAAATCGTCACGCCGATCCCCGTCAAGGCGAAGATCATCCGATAGAGGGATTCGCGAAAGTCAGCGCGGAAGCCGGGCGACAGAGCCATTTCAAAGCCCGCCAGGGAATCGATNNCGCTTGGCGCCAATCTTCTGCACAGCGTCGAGAATCGAGTGCATGGTCTCGTCCACCGAGAGATCCAGGGGACGCAAATAGAGGATTGTGAGTTTCCCGTCTTTCTGCGGCGTTTCCAGATCCAAGCCTAGACTGGCGGCTCGCTCCGCATACGCTTGCGGGCGCTCCTCAAAAACCGCCACTATTCCCGGCTCCCCCTGGCGTATGCCTTCCGCAATGAACTGGGTTGCCAGGACCGATTTCCCGGTTCCCGAAGACCCTGCTACGAGGACACTGTCGCCTTCGCGAACGCCGCCGCCCAGCATCTTATCCAACTCCGCAATACCAAAGGAAAGGCGCCGATCGCTGGGCGGATTTCTCTTGCGTGCGGTCAACCCAAAGGTGCGCGAGAAGGCTTGCACCCCGGCTTCGGTGATGCGGAATGTGTGCAGCCCCGGCACGGAATCCTGTCCACGCAGTTTTATAACCTGCAACTTCCGCACAATTGAATTCCGCTCTGCCGTTTGCCGCAGCCAGAACAGTCCATCGGCGACGGTAAATATGGGGTTGTCACGCAACTCTTCCTCTGCATATTCACCAATCAGGAAAGTTGTAGCCTGCCAACTGGCCAGAAACAGAGCCAGCCGTTGAATGAAGGATTGCAGGTCCATGTCGCTTTCCGGCTTCCGAACCATGGTGCGAAAGGAGTCAACAACCACGACGGCTGGGTTGGCTTTTTCAACTTCCTTGGTGATTTGCTGCAGGACCGCGCCCAGGTCCTTCTCCAGGACAACCTGGCTCAAGTTGATAAAGCGGATGGAATCCGGCAGCTTGGCCGGATCGAAAAATGAATACTGCTGCTGGTATCGCAGCATCTTGATGGCGGATTCGCCGAGAACGGTGAAATAGAGCGCAGGACGCTCCGGGGTGGCATTGGCAAACACGAACTGGTGTGCCAGCGTCGTCTTCCCGCTTCCGGGTGCGCCCGCGATGATGTTGAACGAGAACTCGGGAAGACCGCCGCCCACAATTTCGTCAAGGCCCGGAACCCCGGTGGGTAGTTTGTTGATCTTCACTTTGTCTTGGGTGCTCACGCTTTTNNCCCGTGTACCGAATTGCGATCGTCAAATGCTTCACCTGGCCATGCATTGCGCAGCAGGCTTAACGTTAATGCTTCGCCGACGAAGATGCGAAGCAGTCCGAGTAAGCGGTCGATGAGAATGACTCCTCCCTCGCCAGCCGGATCCTTATTCATGCCGATTTGAGTCTCAATCTCGATCAGGCCCTGTAATGCACCATCCCCAGAGACCTGCGCCGTGTTCAGACTGGGAGCTTCCGGCTTGGCCAACGCCAAGGCGCGAGAGGCGAGCGAATAAAAACCCGCAACTCCTACAAATTCACCAAGACTCTGGCGCAGCTTCTGATAGACGCGAAGGGTCGGAGACTCGATTGGCTCGGAGTTCTTGCCCGAACCGGCTTCATACG
>PLPU01000284.1:0-4102 GCA_003159975.1 Acidobacteriaceae bacterium | reverse complement strand
CCCATTCCCACCCCCAACCCTTTTGTGGGAAACTTGCAACCAAAGGAACCCACCATCCGTCCCCAAAACACCGAGGTACTATGAGCTTTCGAAAGCTGGCACTCTCCGTCGTGTCTTGCGCGGTCTTTTCCGCTGTGATCTTTTCCGCTGCTGCGCCCCTCACCGCCCAGGGCTTGAATTCAAACTTCGCCCGCGACCCCGCACAGCCCATCGATCAGCAGTACACCGACCTGATCCACAAGTACACGACCGACCCATCCTTCAGTTCCCCGCTGGTGGACTACCTGCCCGCCTCGAAGACCGTGCCCACGCCCTCCAAGGTTCTAGGCGATGTCTCGGGCGCGCCGGATATGCTTCCCTACGCCGAGGATGTCTACAAGTATTTTCGCCTGCTTGAGGCATCGAGTCCGCGCGTGAAAGTGTTCACCATCGGGCACTCGGAAGAAGGCCGCGAAATGATTGCCGCGGCCATTGCCGACCCCGAACTGCTCGCCGGAGCCAAGGCCAATGACGCGCGTCTGGCCAAGCTGGCCGACCCACGCACCATCGGCCTCAATGACGACACGGCCCGCCAGCTCATCGACAAGTCGTACCCCGTTTACTACATCACCGGCACCATCCATTCACCTGAAACCGGCGCGCCCACGGCGCTGATGGAAATGGCTTATCGCCTGGCCGTCGACGACGCGCCGTACATCAAGTTCATCCGCTCCCACATGATCGTGCTCATCACGCCGGTTGTTGAAGTGGATGGCCGCGACCGCATGGTCGACATCTACAAGTGGCACAAGGCGCATCCCAATGAGCAGTATCCACGCCTGCTTTACTGGGGCCACTACGTCGCGCACGACAACAACCGCGACGCCATGGGCATGACCCTCAACCTCACGCGCAACGTGCTCAACACCTACATCGATTGGCACGCGCAGGTGCTCCATGACCTGCATGAGTCGGTTCCGTTCCTCTACGACAACACGGTGGGCGACGGCCCCTACAACGCGTGGGTCGATCCCACGCTGGCCGACGAATGGGCCGAACTGGGCTGGAATAACGTGGCTCAGATGCAGTCGCTGGGCATGCCCGGCGTCTTTACGCATGGCGATTTCGATACCTGGAGCCCCGGCTATCTCATGTTTCTCGCCGGCATGCACAACGGCATCAGCCGCTTGTATGAAACCTTTGGCAACGGCGGCGCGGACACGGAAAAGCGCATCCTGAGCCCGGAGGAATACTCGCGCACATGGTACCGGCAAAATCCGCCGCTGCCTGTTGTCACATGGTCGCAGCGCGATAACAATAACTACGAAGAGTCCGCGCTGCTGACCACGATTTCCTATTTCTCGCAGCACACGCATCACTTTTTGGAGAACTACTACCTCAAGAGCAAACACTCGGTTCAGAAACCCACGCTGGAAGGCCCCGCGGCGTACGTGATTCCAGCCGACCCGGCGGAAGCCAACCGCCAGGTGGAGCTGCTCAAGGTGATGAAGCGGCAGCATGTCGAAGTGCAACAGCTTGCCGAGGCCGCTACCAGCAACCTCCCGCCTGCCAAGCGCGGCGATAAACCCACGCAGGAAACCTTCCCTGCCGGCTCGCTCGTAATCCGCATGGATCAGCCTTATTCCCGCGTTGCCGATGCGCTCCTCGATCGCCAGTTCTGGGCGCCCGACGATCCGCAGAAACATCCTTACGACGACACCGGTTGGTCGTTCACGCACCTGTTCAACGTGAAGGCGGTCCGCGTGGTCGATCCGGCGATTCTGCAAGCGAAGATGACCGCGTTCGACGATCCGGCCTCGCTGGCTGGGAAAATCTCCGGCGCAGGCTCGGTTCTAGCCATCGCCAATACTGCCCAGGTCTCTCTGCTGCCGCTGGTGTATAAACTCAAAGGCGCGGGCGTTCAAGTCGTCGACAAAGCCTTTGATGCGGACGGCAAGCATTACCCAGCCGGCTCGCTGTTGATCACCGGGACCGACGATGCGCAAATCACGCCCATGCTTCACGATCTATCGCTTGACGCGGCTCATCTCGCCGCCGCGCCAACCGTTCCAGCACATGCAGCCACTGCGCCGCGTGTCGCGTTCATGCATACCTGGCTCGCTACACAAACTGAAGGCTGGTGGCGCTACGCATTTGACACCGCCGGCGTGCCCTACGACTACATCAACACGCAAACCGTTGCCGGCGAAGCCGACCTGCGCGGCAAGTACGACGTGATCATCTTCGCACCGGTCGGGGGCGGCGGATCGCAAGGCATCATCAACGGCATTCCCATGTGGAACAATGCCATGCCGTGGCAGAAGTCGGACCTCACGCCCAACCTTGGCCGCATTGACTCAACAGCCGACATTCGCCCCGGCCTGGGCTACGACGGCCTTGCGCACCTCAGGCATTTCGTTGAACAAGGCGGGCTGCTGATCACCTGCGAAGATACTGCGCAATTCGCCATCGATATGGGGCTCGCTCCCGGCGTCAGTGCCGGCGCGCATGGAGATGCACGCGTCGTGGGAACCATCCTGAACACCGTCTTCGTGGACCGCGACAGCCCGGTGGCCTTCGGTTACGGCGCGGGTGTTCCCGTGATCAGCGCCAACGGCATGTTTTTCAACGTCAGCAATACGCTGGGCAACCGCGGCGGCCGCGTCCTGATGGATCCCTACTCAGAGCGCCCCACCGGTCGCGGCAGCGTGGACGACAGCGACTTGCCCACCGGCCGCAAAATCACCGAAGCTGAGACACTGGTGAAACAGCAACCATGGGAAGCGAAGAAGCTGAACGAGGAAGAGATGCGCAACAACCTCAGCCTGATTCCCGCCGAGCTGAGGCCAAGCGTGATCCTGCGCTTCTCCGACGGCAAATCGCTGCTGCTGGACGGGCTGCTGGACAAAGGCGGCACAATTGCCGAACATGCCGTCGTCGTAGACGCTCACCTTGGCCAGGGGAACGTGCTGTTGTTCGGCAACAACCCCGTGTATCGCGGTGAGACCGTCGGCAGCTATGCCATGGTCTTCAACGCCATCCTCAACTACCAGCACCTGGCCCACACGGTAGCCCCGGCGCCTTCTGAAAAGAAATAGACGCGCCTGATTCCGAACGCGGGTAAGTTTTTGAGGGGCGTGGCTTCAGCCGCGCCCCTATTCTTTCCTGTTGATTTCAACATTCAGATCGATCTTCACTTCCGCACCCACAATCGCCCCGCCGCCCTCGAATGTTTCGTTCCACTTCATCCCATAGTCCAGGCGATTAACAGTGCCGGAGATTTTGAATCCAGCCTTTTCAATATGGAATGCACTATCCTTCATCCGGCCGCCATAGGTCACCGCAAATGAGACCGGCCTGGTGACACCGCGAATGGTCATGTTGCCCCGCAAGACATCCTTGCCACCCTCCTTCACCAGAGTCCCTGTGAATTTCAGCTCCGGATACTCGCTGGAATCAAAGAAGTCCTTTGACCGCAGGTGGCCATCTCTTTGCTCATTGTTTGTCGAAACCGATGCAGTTCTCGCAGTAAAGATGACTGTCCCGCCCGTGAAGTCGTTCGGCGGCGCAATCACCGTGGCGTCAAAATCCTTGAAGCATCCAACCGTGTCGGAAATCAGGAAGTGCGACACCTCGAATCCAATATTTGTGTGCTCTTTGTCGATTGTCCATACCGCTTGCGCCGCGGCACTCACGGGCAACGCGAGCGCCGCAGTTACCAATAATTGAGTGAGCATTTGAGTGAACGATTTCATAGCGAAACGTCAAACCTCCTGCGGCACTGGAAACACATCCACGCTATCAAGGCGACACGCGAAAAGTCCTGAACCAAACCTGAAACGCCCTGAATACTTCTGAAACATTGACGCCTCGCCAGTTTGACAATCGCTCAGAAACAGCCAAATCAGCAATCTGTATTCATCTTTGGACTTTCCCCGACCACCCCTTTTGTGTCACACTGCTACCCATGGGAAGCAAAGACAAAGGCAGAAAAGAAGTTAAGAAAGCGCCGAAACCCAAACCGAAACCAGAGCCCGGCCGCAAGCGCGAAGGGTTCGCCCCAGCCCCGCCAAAGTAAGCGCGGCATTCGCTGCCCCGCACTCGGCGGCATCACCATACGCAA
>PLPU01000585.1:0-6506 GCA_003159975.1 Acidobacteriaceae bacterium | reverse complement strand
CTGAAAACGCGTCTGGAACCATGTCCGCGGATGTGCCCGAAAACGTCTCCGGCCCATGGCTGCTGGCGCTCTCCGCCCGCAACCCCGAGCGCCTGCGAGAGTCCGCGCTGCGCCTCCGCGATCGTCTGCTGAAGCATCCCCCCGCCCGGCTGATGGACGCCGCCTACACCCTCCAGGTCGGACGCGAAGAGCTCGACGCCCGCCTCGCCATCCTCGCCAGCGATCCCGAAGACGCAGCCCGCAAGCTCAACGCATGGCTGGACGCAAGCCCCGATGCAGGCCCCGATCGAAGCCAGGGCAACGGCGCGGCAACCCGGAACAACGATGGAAAGCTCGCTGGAAGCCTCAATGGAAGCCTCAATGGAAGCCTCAATGGAAAGCTCGATACAAGCCCGAACAGAGGCGCATCCTTCCACGGCGCATCCTTCCACGACGCAATCTTCCAGGGTGAGGTAAAGCGCGACCACGCCCTCGACCTGTTCCGCGAAGACGAAGACCTCCGCAACGCAATCCAAAACTGGCTCGACAAAGGAAAACTCGCAAAACTCGCCGAACTCTGGGTCAAAGGCCTCCAAATCGAATGGACTCTCCTCTACCAGAACCGCGACCCAAAACGCGTCCCCCTCCCCGGCTACCCCTTCGCAAATACCCGCTACTGGCTAAAACAAATCAACTCCAAAATCACAACACACATACACCCACTCATCGGGGAGAATGTCTCGACGGTCGAAGAGCAGCTCTTTCGAACCGTGCTTCGCGCGGATCATCCGCTCCTGCGGGATCATCGAGTGGATGGTCGAAACATTTTATGCGGCGCTGCGCTGCTGGAAATAGCTCGTGCCGCGGGACACTTCGGCGTAAAAAGCAAATCCACGACCGGGCTCTCGCATATCTACTGGGCAAATCCGGTGGTCCTTGACGAGGGAGAGGTCACGCTTGAAACACGCCTGCTGCCAGCCGCAAACGGCGTGGCTGTCGAGATCTGTTCCCGCAGCGAAGACGGCGATTCCATTCTGCATTTTCAGGCTGCGCTTGTCTTCGAAGAGTTTTCGGAGCCTGCGCCTGCCGTGCTCGCCGATCCTCAGAGCCGATGCGCCGTGGCCTGCGATGCGGATCGCGTGTATGCCGATTTTGCGCAGCGCGGATTCGTCTACGGTCCCAGCCTGCGGGTCATCCGCACCCTGCGCACCGGGCAGGATGAGAGCCTCTCGATGCTGGAAGCGCCACTGGATGGCGTCTCTGCTCTGCAACCCGAATTGCTTGACGGCGCTCTGCAAACCATTTCTGGAATCTTCAACCCGGCCACTGAGACGCCGCAGGCTCCGGTAAGCATTGAACGTATCGAGATTTTTGCGCCGCTCACGTCGCCGTGTTATGCCCATGCGGTTCGCATCGGCAGCAACTCGTTCGATGTCTCCATAGCAGATACTCATGGCGCAATACTGGTCGCGGTGCGAGGGCTGATGGTGCGCGCGTTGGAAGCGGCAGCGTCTGCGCCGCTGAAGATGTATACGCCGGTGTGGGATGAGTCGCCGCTCGCGGTAACGGCAGCCTCCGGTCGCAGCAGGACGATCGATTTGGACGAATTGGACAACGAGGCAAAGGAAGCGCTTGCCGCGCTCGGCAGCGATGAGCCAGTCCGGATTGTCTGCCGCCTCGACGGCGATCCGGCGCTCCTGCTCCGGCGCCTCGCGACAGCGGGCAACGCGATTGCCGCGAGCAAGTCGCATCGCGATATTCATTTTGTATGCGTGGGCATGTCGGCTCCGATATGCCGCGCGACAGCGGGCTTCGGAAGGTCGCTGGAGCGCGAAGTCGAAGGCGTTCGCTTCAAAGTTATCGAAATCCAGGATGGCGAGGATGAAATCTCGACGATTCTTGCTCGCGAATCTGCCGGGAATCCGCAGCACGAAGTCCGCTACAGCGGCGGGAAACGGTGCGCGCGAGCCTACAGGGAGTCGCAGCAAACTCCGCATTCCGGCTCAATTCTCAAGCAGCACGGCGTCTACCTCATCACTGGCGGCGCGGGCGGCGTGGGAGTTGCGCTTGCCCGGCATCTCCGCGAAACCTATGACGCCCGCGTGGTGCTCGCCGGCCGCTCCTCTAGTCCAAAGCGGCAGATTGGCGCGCTCGGCGTCGATGTTGCATACATGCAGGCAGACGTCTCCCGCCGTGAAGACGTTGAGAGACTGATCGTCGAAGCCAGGCTCCGATTCGGCGCGCTCAATGGAATCTTCCACGCGGCAGGGGTCGTGCGCGATGCCTGGTTGATCAGGAAGAACCTCGATGATCTCAATCATGTCCTCGGGCCCAAGATCGATGGCGTGCTGCATCTCGACGAGGCAACGCAAGCCGAGCCGCTCGACTTCTTCGCGCTGTTTTCATCTCTTGCGGGCGTAGCCGGAAATGCGGGCCAGTGCGATTACGCCTTCGCGAATGGCTTCCTCGATGGCTTTGCGGAAGCCCGCAACCAACGGGTCGCGCAGGGTACGAGGAGCGGGCGGACAATCTCCATCGACTGGCCGCTGTGGGCTGATAGCGGCATGTCCGTGGGCACGACAACCGAGACATTCCTCCGCGACACGCTGGGCATGGAGCCGCTGCCCTCGAATGCCGCAATGCAGGCGCTGGAATCGGCTCTCGCCGGGCAATCGGATCAGTGCGTGGTGCTTTACGGAGATGCATTGAAGGTGCGGCGCATTCTGGACCAGGCATCGGCGCCAATCGTCCACGCAGGCAGCGAGCCCGCGGTTCCCGCGGCCAGTGAACCTGCCGCCATCGAGCCTGATACCAGGCTCGCACAAGCGGAATCGCTTACGCGTGAGATCATTCGCATGGTTTCCGCAATTCTGCGGATCGAGGCGGCGCAGATCGACCCGGACGAAGATGTCAGCGGCTATGGCTTCGACTCCGTAACGCTCGGCGAGCTGGCGAATCAACTCAACACACGGTTCGGCACGGACTTGATGCCGACAGTCTTCTTCGAGTACCAGACCATTGCATCGTTCGCTCGCTATTTTGCCCAGCGGCATCCGGATGCTTTGCGCGAGTTCGCGCAGCCGTCCCGCCGCGCCCCTCAGCGAGTTGCCAGAGTGGAAGCCTCGCGGTCTCAAATCGCATTTCATTCGCGCTTTATGCAGAAGAACCTCCCTGCCCCGGATCGCGATCCGATCGCCGTCATCGGAATGAGCGGTATGATGCCCGGCTCAGCCGACCTCGATGCTTTCTGGCGAAATCTCGCGGCAGGCGCTGACCTGATTACCGAAGCGCCGGCAGATCGCACCGAGCTGCGGGCGGCCGTGAATGGAACTCCAATTCGTGGCGGCTTCCTGCCCGCGGTGGACCGGTTCGACGCTGCCTTCTTTCATATCTCGCCGCGCGAAGCCGACCTCATGGACCCGCAGCAGCGTCTCTTCCTTGAAACCGTGTGGAAGACGATCGAGGACGCCGGTTACAACCCTGCCGCTCTCGCCGGCAGCCGCACCGGCCTCTTTGTCGGCGTGGGCGCCAACGACTACACGGAGCTGATTCAATCCAGCGGGCTGCCGGTCGAGGCACACATGTCCACCGGGCTCTCTCACGCGATGGCGGCCAACCGCATCTCGTTCCTGCTCGACCTGCGCGGCCCCAGCGAACCGATCGACACCGCCTGCTCCAGCGCGCTCATCGCGGTGCATCGCGCGGTGCACGCAATCCGCGGCGGCCAATGCGAGATGGCAATCGCGGGCGGTGTGAATATTCTGCTGACGCCAACCGCGTTCGCGGCATTCGACAAGGCCGGAATGCTCGCTCGGGACGGCCGCTGCAAGACCTTCGATCGCAATGCTGACGGATATGTGCGCGGCGAAGGAGTCGGCGCTGTACTGCTGAAACCGCTGAGTCGCGCCATTGAAGATGGAGACGCAATTCACGCCGTCATCAAGGCGACGTGGGAGGATCACGCGGGCCGGGCGAATTCTCTCACCGCTCCGAATCCCATGGCGCAGGCCGACCTGCTGGTGCGCGCCTATCAGGATGCGGACGTCGATCCCTCCACTGTCGGCTACATCGAAACGCATGGGACCGGGACTGCGCTGGGCGATCCGATCGAAATCAATGGTTTGAAATTGGCCTTTGACAGGCTTTATCGGGAACGCGGCAATGCCCCGCCGGCGTTGCCGCACTGCGCACTTGGCGCGGTGAAAACGAACGTCGGGCATCTGGAACGCGCGGCAGGCATGGCTGGATTGTTCAAGGCCATTCTGTCGATGAAACACCGTACGCTGCCGCGGAATCTGCACTTCATCGAGCAGAATCCGTACATCGACCTCGGCGGTTCGCCGTTTTATCTGCCGACGGAAACACAGGGCTGGCGTCGCCTGCTCGACAACAATGGCGCGGAGCTGCCCTTGCGAGCCGGCGTCAGCTCTTTCGGATTTGGCGGCGCGAATGCTCATGTTGTTCTCGAAGAGGCTCCACAAGCGCCGCATCAGGCTGCGCCGTCCGATGCCGCCCTGATCGTCCTCTCGGCGAAAAACGCGGGCCGCCTGCGAGAAGCTGCGCGTCAGGTACAGGAGTACGTCTCCCGCGCCTCGACGGAAGCGAGCCTTGCCTCCATCGCGTATACCCTCCAGAGCGGCCGTCAGGCGATGTCCCACCGCGCCGCATTCCTTGTTGGCGATACGGATGAACTTGCAACGAAGCTCGCTCAGTGGCTCTCCGGCGATTCCTCGATAGACGGCTGCTGGTCCGCGGAGGTGCGCGGCGGAGACGCTCTCTCGGATCGCTTCATGCAGGATGAAGACCTGCAATCCACAATTGGGTCGTGGCTTCGCAAGGGCAAGCTCGCGCAGATCGGCGAGCTATGGGTGAAAGGGCTTCAAGTGGATTGGCCGCGTCTCTATGCGGGCGCTCCTCCACGACGCGCACACCTGCCAACGTATCCGTTTGCTCCCGAGCGCCACTGGATACACGAGCATGAGCAGCAGTTTGTGGAAGCTTCACCTCAGCCGGCGATTGCCGATTCAGCGGAACATGTGCAATTCGAAGTAACCCGCCTGGTCGGGGAAGTTCTGCACATGCCCGCGGAGTCCCTCGATGTCGAGGAGCACCTCGTCAGTCTTGGCTGCGACTCGTTTAACCTGACCGAGTTGGCGCGAAGCCTGTCGCAACATTTTGCCGCGGAGATCAATCCGGCCATCTTCTTTGCCCATCCCACGATTGCCGCGATAGCTCGACACCTGGCCGCGAATGGTTCTCTGGAGTCCGCTCGTCCCGAACCGCGAAAATCCAGCCCGGCAGCCTCGCCGACACCATCTCTCGCCATGCGGCGCGGCGAGTCCGTCGCAATCGTCGGGGCAAGCGGACGCTTTCCGGAATCGGCGACGAAAGAGATTCTCTGGTCGCACCTCGAAGCGGGCCATGACCTCATTCGTGAAATTCCGCCGGAGCGCTTCGACTGGCGCGAATGGTTCGGCGATCCCGCGCTGGACCCGGCGAAGACCCATTCCAAATGGGGCGGATTCGTTCCCGATTTCGACAAATTCGACCCGCTCTTCTTTGGGATTTCGCCGAAAGAAGCCGAAATCATGGACCCGCAGCACCGCCTGTTTCTGGAAGAGGCGTGGCGCGCAATCGAAGACTCCGGTTATGCGCCTTCCTCGCTCGCCGGACGCAAGGTCGGCGTCTTCGCGGGCGTGGAGTTTGCCGAGTACCAGCAGTTGCTGGAGCGATCCGGTGTTGCGTCAGCCGCGCAGATGGGCACCGGAAACGCGCATTCCATGCTGGCCAACCGCGTCTCGTATCTGCTCGACCTGCGCGGGCCGAGCGAGGTCGTCGACACCGCGTGCTCGGCCGGCCTCGTCGCGCTGCATCGCGCCGTTCAATCCATCCGCAGTGGAGAAAGCGAGTGGGCCCTCGCCGGCGCGGTCAGCCTCAATCTCATGCCGGAGACGTGGGTGAAAACGGGCCAGCTCGGCATCCTCTCTCCTGACGGCCGCTGCCGCACCTTCGATGCGGCAGCCAATGGCCTGGTGAAAGGCGAGGGTGTAGGCGTCCTCCTGTTGAAGCCGCTGCGCAAGGCGCTGGCGGACGGCGACTCCATTTACGGCCTCATCCCCGGAAGCGCCGTGAATCATGGCGGCAAGGCGCAGTCGCTGACCGCTCCCAATCCTATAGCTCAGGCGGAGCTGATTGTGGAAGCCTGCCGGGCTGCGGAGATCGCGCCTGAGACGATCTCCTATATCGAGACACATGGAACCGGCACGCAGCTTGGAGACCCTGTCGAAGTGGAAGGCTTGAAGGAGGCGTTCCGCCGCCTGTACGAAGAGCGTGGGCAGAAACCCACCGTCAACACATGCGGGCTCGGCGCCGTTAAGACCAACATCGGGCATCTCGAACCGGCAGCGGGAATCGCGGGAGTATTCAAGATTCTGCTGGCGCTCCAGCATCGACGCTTTCCGGGGAACATTCATCTCCGTGAGTTAAACCCGCACATCTCGCTTGCAGGGAGTCCGTTTTATGTAGTG
>PLPU01000238.1:1482-3733 GCA_003159975.1 Acidobacteriaceae bacterium | reverse complement strand
TACACCCACTCATCGGGGAGAATACTTCTAACTTCCTCCAGCAACGCTTTACGGCGCGTCTGGATGCAACGGAACCCTGCATGAGGGACCATCTAGTCGCGGGCAGGAAGACGCTTCCCGGTGCGGCTTACCTCGAAATGGCGCGAGCCGCAGGAGAACTTTCCGCGCGTGAGCCGATTCGCGAGCTCCGAAATGTCGCGTGGATGCGTCCGCTCGAAATTGACGCCGAACCACGGAACATCGAGATCCGCCTGAAGGCCGGCAATCCGATTGCATGGGAAGTTGGCAGCGGCGACGTTATCTACTGCCGCGGCGAGATGACGACCACCGCCATTGCCCCGCCGCCGCGACATCTGAACATGGAAGCCATCCGCCTGCGCTGCGCGCATACGCAGTCCGGCTCGGCCTGCTATGAGCAATTTGAGTTGCGGCAGGTATCGTATGGCCCGGCGTTTCGAGGCTTGCATGAGATCCACTACGGCCAAAACGAAGTGCTGGCTGAGATTTCTCTGCCGAGCCTCGACTCCGCCATGCAGCTTCATCCCGGCCTCGTCGATAGTGCGATGCAGGCTGCGCTTGGATTTTCTATCGGCGCTGGCGGCGGCACATACCTTCCCGTCTCGCTGCGCGCCGTGCGGCTTCATGCCACCCTGCCCAGGCATCTCTTCGCGCACCTCATTTTGCAAGCGTCCGGCGATGCGCCTGAGTGCGATATTGCCCTGTGCGACGAAACCGGCCGCATCCTTGCGGAATTGGAAGGCGTCGCGTTCAAGGCTATCGACAGGAGCGCGAGCGACACCGGCTCGATATTCCTCGATGAGGAATGGGCGCCGGGGGAAATGATAGTTCGGGCAAGTGATCCTGCGCCCGCTCGCCGCCTCGTCATCCAATGCCCGGCCGGCCTGGATCATGAAACAGCCGTGCCCGATGCTCTCATGATCGACGCCCTATCGAGTGATCTGAGCGAGAATATTCGCGCGGAATTCCGGCAGGTCTTCGATCGCTTGCAGCGAGAGTTAATCGCCGACCCGAAGTCGCCCCTGCATGTATTTGCGCTGATCGCGGATACGGCGGAGGCCTTTCATCATGCACCATTAGCGGGCCTGCTGAAATCCGCCCATCTTGAACATCCACATCTGCACGCCAAAATCATCTATGTTCCTGCCGAAGCGGATCGGCTCGCCATCCTGGAGCGTGAGGCCGCCTCGATCTTCGGTGTCGAGGAAATTCGTTACAAGCCGGAACGGCAGGTGAAACGGCTTCGTGAAACCGCGCTCTTATCCAAAGCCGATACTCCGCTTTCGAGGAACGGCGTGTATTGGATCACTGGCGGCATAGGCGGCCTGGGCCGGCTCATGGCCGCGCACCTCTGCCGCGATGGCGCGACGATCATTCTGAGCGGCCGCCGGACTTGCCCCTCCGATGCGCAGGCCTGGATTGACTCGCTGAACAACAGCGGCGTAACCGTCGTCTATCGCCAGATGGATGTCGCGAACCGCGCGGAGGTCCAATCCACATTCGAGTGGATTCGTTCGCAATACGGCCGCCTCTCGGGGATCCTCCACTACGCCGGAGTTGTACGCGATGCGCTGATTGTCAAGAAAGATCGCTCCGAAATGGACGAAGTTCTTCGAGCCAAGATCGGCGGCACCCTGAACCTCGATGCCGTCACGGCCGATGAGCCACTCGATTTCTTTGTCCTGTCCTCGTCCGGATCGGGAACGCTGGGCAATGCCGGACAGAGCGATTACGCGGGCGCAAACGCATTCCTCGACGCATTTGCCGCCCATCGCGCCTCGCTTGTCGGCTCCAGTCTTCGCCACGGACGCACGACTTCCATCGCATGGCCGTTGTGGAGCGATGGCGGCATGAAGATCGACGCGGCAACTGCGCACATGATGCGGGCGCATAGCGGCCTGCTGCCGCTGTCGACACGCGATGGGCTGGACGCATTCGACCGCATTCTTGCCGCTTCCACGCCGTTTGCAATGGTCGCATACGGCGTGCTCGCCAGACTCCGCAAGACGCTGCTGGCCCCTCTGCCTGGTCTTGCGCGAACTGCATCGAATTCCGGCACATCTACCTCCGGCGCGTCCGGGGCCGAAGCAAAGAGCCGCATCGTAGACGCACTCGTCGAAGAGGTCTCGGCTCTCTTGAAGATTCCGGCGGCGGACATCGATCCCCAGACTGACCTCAGCGAGTTCGGCTTCGATTCCATCACCTTCACCGAACTGATCAACAACTTGAACGA
>PLPU01000238.1:0-1471 GCA_003159975.1 Acidobacteriaceae bacterium | reverse complement strand
CTGAAACCGGTGCCAATGCCAACATCGGCGCCAGAGCCAATTGCCGCGGCGGCCAATGCTGCCGACCCGATCGCCATTGTCGGAGTAAGCGCCATCTTCCCCGGCGCGCCCGACATTGACGCNNNGCGGGTTTCATCTCCGGCGTAGACCTGTTCGACCCGGTGTTTTTCGGCATCTCGCCACGCGAAGCAAAGCTGATGGATCCGCAGGAGCGCCTCTTCCTGCAGGCGGCCTGGAAAGCAATGGAAGATGCAGGCCACTCGAAGACCGATCTCTCCGGCTCGAACACCGCCGTCTTTGCCGGCGTCGGCGTCTCAGATTATGCAGGCCTTCTCAAAGAGAGAGGCGTCGCCGAAGGCTTTGGCGCCGAGCCTCACTTCTGGGTCGCCAACCGAGTCTCCTACACGCTCAACCTTCGCGGCCCGAGCGCGTCGATCGACACCGCCTGCTCCAGTTCCCTCGTTGCGATTCACCGCGCTGTGCGCGCCATCGAGACCGGCGAGTGCGAACAGGCTATAGCGGGCGGAGTCAACATTCTTGTCAGCCCCAACCTGTTCATCTCCGTCGAGCAATCGGGTGTTCTCGCGCGCGACGGCAAGTGCAAGACCTTCGACCGCGAGGCAAATGGCTATGTGCGCGGTGAGGGCGTCGGCGCGATCTTCCTTAAGCCGTTGAGCGCCGCACTGCGCGACCGCAATCCCATCTATGGGCTTATACGTGGATCCGCTGAAAACCACGGCGGGCATACCACCGGCGTCACCGTGCCGAATCCCAATGCCCAGGCCGATCTGCTGGTGGCCGCCTACCGCAAGGCCGGCTTCGACCTGAGCATGATCGACTACTTCGAGGCGCACGGCACCGGCACGCCGCTCGGCGACCCAATCGAGATCAACGGCATCCTCAAGGCGGCTCGTGTCTTGTCGCAGGATCCGGCTCTTCTCCGGCGCTCGGACCCATCGTGTGCGGTCGGCTCCGTCAAGGCAAACATCGGTCACCTTGAAGCCGGCGCGGGCATTGCGAGCGTGGTGAAGATGCTGCTCGCGATGCGGCACGGCACTATGCCGGGAAACATCCATCTGCAAAATCTCAACAACCAGATCGACGTGGACGGCAGTGGACTCTACTTCCCACGCGCGAATCAACCGTGGAACGAGCGCGTTGACGAGAGGGGAGACCCCATGCCTCGACGTGCAGGTGTAAGCTCCTTTGGCGTGGGCGGATCGAATGCCCATGTGGTGCTCGAACAATGGCCGCGGCAGCAGCGCTCAATCGGCGATGCGGGACCGTTCCTCATCGCGCTCTCCGCGCGCAGCCAGGATCGTCTCGAAGCGATGGCTCGGAACCTGCTCGCATGGCCAATCGCCAATCTGCGCGACGCAGCCTACACGCTGCAGGTCGGCCGTGATGCGATGAGCGATCGCGCCGCATTCCTGGTCAACGACACAAAGGAATTGAAAGACAAGCTGCAACG
>PLPU01000480.1:0-7999 GCA_003159975.1 Acidobacteriaceae bacterium | reverse complement strand
ATCAGCGATCGCGGCATCGTGCTCACCGGCGGAGGCGCGCTCATCAAGAATCTCGACAAGCGCATCCGCGAAGAGACCGGACTACCCGTCTCGGTCGCCGACGATCCGCTCGCCTCTGTCGTCCTCGGCACCGGCAAAATGCTCTCCGACTTCCGCCTGCTGCGCAAAATCAAGATCGACTGATAAAAACAGGGACTAAGAGACTAGGGACTGAGGGACCAGAGACAAACAAGCCGCGGATCGCAGATGGCGGGCAATTCCATGCAACCGGTTAAGCAGTTCAAACTCCTAACTTCGGCAGCGCACGAGTCCTTAGTCCCTTAGTCCCTATTCCCTCAGTCCCTGTTTTTCAAACCCATGGAATCCTTCTTCATCCGCTATCGGAATCTTCTGGTCCTGCTGGCCATTCTCCTGGCGCAGATCGTGGGTCTGGCCGTCCAGGTGCGCCACACCGATTCCGGCCGCAACACCCTCGATCCCCAGGACGGCCCCGGCGTGCGTCTCATCCGCATGTGGGCTAACGATGCGGTCTCGCCTCCCGAGCGGCTCTTTCATTCGTCCCGCCTCGGCACGGTCTGGCTCTGGCAAAACTACATCGACCTCCGCCACACCGAGCAACAAAACCAGGATCTGCAAAAGACCATCGACCGCCTGCGCCTTGAGCAGGCCGCCCTGCTTGAAGACGCCAAGCAGGGCCAGCGCCTCCAGGCCCTCGTCGGCTTCCAGCAGAAATACATCTACCAGACCGTAGCCGCGCAGGCCATCGGCTCCAGCGGCAGCGATCAGTCGCGGCTCTTCTACATCGACAAAGGCGCCGACTACAAGCTGGAACGCGACATGGCGGTCATCACGCCCGACGGCATCGTGGGCAAAGTCCGCGAAGTCTTTCCCCACTCCGCGCAGGTGCTTGAGATCAACGACCAGACCAGCGGTGCCGGCGTCATCCTGGCAACCACGCGCATTCGCGGCACCCTGCGAGGCAACGCCATCGGCCAGCCGCAGATTGTCGGCATCCTCGCCGACCAGCGCATCCAGCCCGGTGAAGTCGTGCTTACCGCCGGCGGCGACATGATCTTTCCCCGCGGTCTTCCGGTCGGCGTAGTTGAAAAGGTGGTGCGCGATCCCGATCGCGACGCCTTCATCGACGTAATCGTTAAGCCGGCCGCCCATCTTGACCGTCTCGACGAAGTGCTCGTAATCACTTCGACCGAAGCGCGATTCTCCCCGCAGCAGCAGCAGGACTTGGCCACCAGCGAGGCTCTCAAGGGGTCCGAGGCAGCCGCCATTCTTGAAAAGAAAAAGGCCTCGGAGATCATGGCCGAACGGTTGCCGGGCCTCACCGACCCAAACGCCCCGGCGCCCGTGCCGGCCCAGCCCGGCCAGCCGCAGCCAACCCCGGTCACTCCCCCCACGCCCAAACTGCTGCCCGCCGTGCATCCTGACCGCTTCTCCCCCGGAATCGCGCCGCAGCCGCCTACGGATAAACCTGATCAAGACCAGTCTGCGCCCGATAAACCGACCTCCGAAGCCCCCAAAAAGCCAGCCCAGAAAACCGCACCCCGGACGCCGACCCACCCGCAGAGGAATCCATAGCCATGCCAACGATGGGCGGAAATCCCCGCCGCAACATGGAGATTCGCCGTTATCCGGTGCTGGTCTACGCCCTCGTGCCGCTCGCGGCGCTGGTGTTGCAGGCCTGGCTTCCGCGCGCGCTTCGTGGCTATGCATGGTTCGACCTGCCGCTGGTGGTCACCGTCTACTTCGCGCTGGGCCGTCGCAGCCCCATCCAGGGAACCCTGATGGGTGCAGCCATGGGCCTCTTTGAAGATGCACTCACCCAGCACGCCATCGGCATCAACGGCATCGCCAAGACCATCGTCGGCTTCCTGGCAGCCTCGGTCGGCATCCGTATCGACGTTGAAAACCACACCATCCGCCTCGCTCTCAACTTTCTGCTCTCCCTGCTCTCCAGCGCCATTTACGTCTTCGTCTACCGCATGCTGCTGGGCCTCAACCTCAAATGGAGCTGGATCGTCGAAATCATCAAAGCCGTCGACAACTCCCTCATCGCCATGGTCGTCTTTCCCCTCCTCGACCGTCTCCAAATCAGGGAGTAGAAATCGCTTATCGCCGGCTCAGGAGGAATGAAACTCCGTGTGCCCCATCCATCGAGCGTCCCGGGTGGGCGCCCTCTGGGCACGGCGACACGGGGTCCCCAGAGGGCGGCCTTTGCCCTCTGGGGTGAGGGGACAGGTCTTAGCCGCTGGGGTGGTGGTCGATGGGTGGGAGACCACAAAAGCAACCCATCGGCCATCGGACCTTCCCGTCTGTTTCTTTTTGGCCACAGCTTCACCCGTCCATCATTCGCCTTACAATCGAAATAGGACTTTTCCCCATGTGAAAATGCATGTCCCGGCGAATCGATCTCGCTCGACACCAACCCGGGAACCTTCATCCAGGTATCTGACACGATGTACGAAGGCAGAACAAACCGCGACGAAAAGCTTTCCGCCCTCAAGCTGGCGGTGGTGCAGTACGGCATCCTGATCATGATGCTGGCGCTGATCGCCGGCCTGTGGCGTCTCCAGGTGCTCGGCGCGGACAACTTCCGCCTCCTCGCCGAACAAAATCGCGTCCGCAAAGTTCCCGTCATGGCGCCCCGCGGCAAAATCTTCGACCGCGAAAACCGCCTCATCGTCGACAACTACCCCTCCGTCTCCTGCTTCCTGGTCCGCGAGATGGGCCGCAACGTCGACGCCGACCTGCCCCTCATCGCCAGGGGTCTCGACCTCGATCTCGACCAGCTCCGCGCCACCCTGCGCCGCTATCGCGCCTCGCCCGGCTACCAGCCCATCCCCATCAAGCAGGACATCACCGCCGACGAGCAGGCCTTCATTGAGGCCCACCTGAATGAACTCCCCGAGCTCGAAACCATCGACGAAGAGCGCCGCCTCTATCCCCGCGACGGCTTCGCCGCCCACCTCATCGGCTATGTCGGCGAAGTCAGTGAAGAAGACCTGAACAACCCGCGCTTTGCCTATTACGAGCCCGGCGACGTGGTCGGCAAGGCCGGCGTCGAAGAGACCTACGACGCGCTACTCCGCGGCCAGGACGGGTCTCGGGATGTAATTGTGGACAGCCACGGTCGCGAGATCAGCTATTTCCGCACCCAGCACGCCATCCCCGGCCAGGACCTCAAGCTCACCATCGACCTCGACATCCAGCGCGCCGCCGAGCTGGCTCTGGGCGACGCCAACGGCGCCGTCGTCGTCATGGACCCCCGCAACGGCGAGATCCTCGCCCTCGTCTCTCACCCCAACTACGATCCAAACGCATTCGCCGTCCGCATCAATCGCACTGACTGGAATGCCCTCGTTACCAACCCCAACCATCCGTTGATGAACAAGGCCATCCAGGATCAGCTCGCGCCCGGATCGACCTTCAAGATCATCATGTCAGCGGCCGGCCTTGAGGAAGGCGTGGCCCAGAACATGCACGTCATGTGCTCCGGCGGCGCCGACTTCTACGGCCGCTTCTTCAAGTGCGATCACCACCATGGCCTGCTCGACATCCACGAAGCCATCCCCATGTCCTGCGACACCTTCTTCTACACCCTCGCACAGAAGCTGGGCATCGACACCATCGCCAAATACGCCACCGAATTCGGCTTGTCACAAAAAACCGGCGTCGATCTGCCCAATGAGATGGTCGGCATCATGCCCTCCACCAAATGGGAGATGAAGAACTATCACCAGCGCTATTACCCCGGCAACACCATCTCCGTCGGTATCGGTCAGGGTGAAACCCAGGTCACGCCCATCCAACTGTTACGCGCATTGGCCGGCATCGCATCGGACGGCCACTTCGTCCGCCCCCACCTGCTCGACGCCGATCAGATTCCTGAAAACATGCGCCAGGCCATCCTCGACAGCTTCCCCGGCTCCGGCGACAAGACCGTTCCGCTCAACCCCGATACCTGGATGACCATTACCGATGGAATGGCCGCCGCCACTACACCCGGTCTCTATCACACTGCGGAAGCCGCACATCTCGACGGCGTGGACTTCGCCGGCAAAACCGGAACCGCCCAGGTGGTCGGCGGTGGTGACACCCACACCAAGGGCGGCGCAAAAACCCCCAACGCCTGGTTCTACGGCATGATCCCACGCCGCAATCCCGAGATCGCCATCGTTGTTCTTCAGGAACACGGCGACTGGGGTTCCGGTTCGGCCATGATCGCCCAGAAAATCGCCATCGCCTACGTGAACAAGAAGCGTACCCAGGACCACAACGTCCTTAACCCGGCCAATCGAGACCAGGCCGGCGCGCCCAAACCGGTTGAAATGGGAGCTGTCTGGTCCGAGCCCCGCCCCGGCGCAAAGCAGCGCAACTCCGCTGGCCCCCTGGCCTCCGATTTCGTCCTCCACACCGGCCACTTCGACATTCAGCCCACGCCTGCACCGGCCCCATCCGTCGGAACCAGGGCGCTGGCCAGCGGACACCTGCCCTGGACCTCCAGGCTCTTTTCCTCACCCCTCCGCTTCAAGGAAGAACACCCCTGATGAGGCGGATCCTCAGCTTTCGCGACTTCGACTGGACGCTCCTCGCCATGGTGCTGCTCCTCTGCACCGTCTCCGTCTTCGAAATCTACTCCGCCACCCTCCACACCAAGTACTCCGGCTTCCACACCAAGCAGATGCTCTGGATCTCCGGCGGCCTGGTCGCCATGTTCCTCTTCGCCAAAATCGATTACCACAAGCTGATCGATTTCGTGCCCTGGGCCTACGGCGTATGCCTTTTAGCGCTCCTCGCCGTGCTCGCCATCGGCCAGAAGGTCCTCGGAGCCCGACGCTGGATCAGGGTCGGCCCCATGCACTTCCAGCCCTCCGAATGGGTCAAGCTGGTGCTCATCATCGCCGTCGCCCGCTACTTCGCCAACCTCGGCGGACGCTCCCTCACCTGGAAAGACATCTTCAAAGCCTTCGCCCTGGTCGGCATTCCCCTGCTGCTGGTTCTCAAGCAGCCCGACCTGGGCACTTCGCTCACCTACACGCCCATTCTGATCGCCGGCCTGTTTCTGGGTGGCGTCAACCTCCGCCAGGCGCTGATCCTTTCCACCTGCGGCCTGGCTCTCGTGGCCGGCGTCTGGTCCAGCGGCAAGCTGCTCAAGCCCTACCAGAAAGCCCGCCTCACCAGCTTCATCAACCCTGACAACGATCCCCGCGGCACCGGCTACCAGCTCCTCCAGTCCAAAATCGCCGTCGGCTCCGGCGGCGTCTGGGGCAAAGGCGCCGAAAAAGGTACCCAGACCCAGGGCGACTTTCTCCCCATCCCCCACGCCGACTTCATCTTCGCCGCTTTCAGTGAGGAGCACGGCTTCGTCGGCGCGCTTTTGGTGCTCCTGCTATACTTCCTCATATTGATGCGTTTGATTCAAAACGCTCAAACCGCCGCGGACCTGCCCGGCTCCCTGATTATCATGGGGATAGTGGCTGTGTTGACCTTTCAGATTGCGGTCAACGTGGGCATGGTCATTGGCTTTATGCCGGTCACCGGAATTCCTTTACCGTTAATGAGCTACGGCGGATCTTCGGTGTTGTTTACGTTCCTGGCGCTGGGCGTGGCGATGAATGTCCGCATGCGCCGGTTCGTAAACTGACGGTCTTTGACCGCTCTTCGGTCCGGGCCGGGTTTCACAAGTTTGCCCTCTTGCTTTCGCCGCCATAGTCCGGCTCGCAAGAGATCAGGTTTAAGTTAGTTAGCCGGCCAGGTCCGGATGGATCTCGACCCCGGCAGGACAAGGGTTCATGAGCACGCAGAGACGGGAAAACCGTTGGCAGCGCAGAAGTTGCACCGAACGCGATGGAGCTTTCAGGCCTGTTGGCCCAACTCCAGCCGCGCAGTACGCCTGTGCACACGCCACGGTTGGAACGGCCCCGCCCGCAACACAGGCATGGTTGGCCACAAACTCTCTGCAATCGGATTACCGCACCACCCAAATCGCTCGGTTTGTTTGGCTTGCCCCTCCTGGCAGCCCCCACAGCCTGCGCAGTACGCCGCCCCTCGGGGCCGGCCGCCGCGCACCCTTCGGAACACCGGCGACTCCATGGTCATCCCGCTCGCGCTCTCCCTTCCCTTCCGGTTTCGCGCGTCTTTCTCCGGCCTTGCCGTAATCCCAGCAGGCGAATGCCGCTGGACGGAAAGGTACGATGGCAAAAGAGATTTGTATCTCCAGCACTCCGCATGAAACGCGGCTTGCAATTCTTGAAGACGATCAACTCGCGGAAATCTATTACGAACGCGAAAACGAGTACACCCTGGCAGGGTCCATCTACAACGGGCGCGTCACCCGCGTCCTGCCCGGCATGCAGTCCGCATTTGTCGATGTGGGCCTGGAACGCGATGCGTTCCTGTACGTAACCGACTTCCTCGAACTCGAAGACCCCGAAGAGTCCGACGAGATCGAAAAAGCCGCGGTCAGCGGCGGCGCTCAGCCTCCCCGCGAGATTCGCCACACCAGTGCTCCAGAACAAACGGCCCAAACGGCCCAGACCGCCCAACCGGCCCGCAGCGGCGGACGCGGCGACCGTGGCCCCCGCAATGGCCAGCGCCCAGATTCGCGCCAAGACCAGAAACAGGATCAGAGCCCGGATCAGAAACAGGATCGCCAGCCGCGCGACCGCCGCCTCACGGTCGAGGCCATTCCCGCATCCGAAGAGGGGTCTTTCGACCTTCCCTCCATCCCCGCAAGCCCTGACCACGAAGACGACGCGCATGAGGATCCCAACGCGCCCGGCGCCAAACGCTGGCGTGGACGCCGCCGCCGCCGTGGTGGCCGTGGTCCAGCCGGTTCGCCCGAGGGCCAGGCTCCGGCAGAGGAATCCTCGCAGCCTTACCGCGCCGCTCCCGAAGAGTCCGAAGAAGCCCCGACGATTGAAGCCGCCGCCTCCGTTCCTGAAGCGGCGCCCGCGCCCCGCCGGTCCTCACCCGCTGCTTCCTCCGGCCCGGTCCCGTTTGTGCTGCCTGGCGAGTCGCTCCGGAAATACGGCGGAACAGCAGCCGACGAAGTGCCCGCTGCTTCCGCGCCCCCGCCGGTTCGTCCCTCCAGCAGCTTCAAGCCTTCCACGCTCATTGAAGCGCCCCTCAAATGGGACGGCAGCGGCCTGCTCCCCGGCGAGTCGCTCTCAAAGCATCGCGGCCGGCCGGCTGAACCAGTTGCCGAAGCAGCCTCCGAATCCTATCCAGGCTTCTCCGACGCCCCTCAGAGCAGCGAAGCCTCCGATGATGCCCGCTCCCCCGACAACATTGAAGAAGAAGACTTCTACGACGAAATGACAGTGTCCACCTCTTCGACGCCGGTTCCGTTGTTACTCGAAGAGTTCGCCCCCGATGCGGACGCCAGCCACCTCGTCGAGGAGCAGCCCGCCGAAGACGACAACTACGAAGAAACTTCCGAAACTGCCCCCGGAACCTCGCCTGCGGAACCCGCCGCATCCGATCCGCACGATGTCTCCGTCGATTCGATGCTTGACGACCAATCGGCCACCGATCCGCTGGCCACCGCCGTCGTGCGCCAGGATGAAGTAACTTCCGGCTTTGGTGCGGACATGTCGGATGGACCCGACTCCTCCAACCACGAACCGCCCGTCGCCTCAGCCCAGGACTCGGCCCCGGAACCGGCGTCGGAACCGGACGCCGACGCCTCCCACCACGTTGACCCGCTCCCGCCAACTCCCTTCCGCCTCTTTGGGCTGGGCAAGAAGAAGACCGAAGAACCCGCACCCGCGCCGCCTGCTCCCAAGCCGGCCGCCGCGGCGTCGTCCTACGCTCCCGGCAGCGGGCACATTGAAGAAGAGGTCATCGAAGAAGAGGAGTTCGACGCGCCTCATCACCATCACGCCAAGGCCGACGAGCACGACCTCGAAGACTATGAGGAAGAAACCCTCCCCATCCAGATGCGCACCGGCGACCTGGGCGAATTGCTCCAGGAAGCCCACCT
>PLPU01000309.1:8850-9021 GCA_003159975.1 Acidobacteriaceae bacterium | reverse complement strand
CAGCTTGCCATCGAGTCCGTGTGTTTTCACTGTTGCGCTCATTGCAAACTTAGCCTTCTCGCCGGTTTCTCAATCTCAAAAAGTGTAATGCGCCGAGAGCCGCACCGTCGTTGGCGCGCCGAGCCAGACAAACGTGTCTCCGTAACTCGCGCCGGTGTCGCTCCAGTAGCG
>PLPU01000309.1:0-8789 GCA_003159975.1 Acidobacteriaceae bacterium | reverse complement strand
TAAGGTCCGCAAACAGAGTCGTGCGCAGATGCGGCACATTGATGACTTGCTTGTTGTCGAAGGACGGCGTGCCTGTGTCGTCGGAGATCGCGTTCATTGCCGCCGCCGAAGCCGTCAGTCGCAGCCAGCTCGTAGCCTTTCCCTCTGCGTTTACCTCGATCCCGTCGTGCGTCTCGCGGCCCTGAGATACAAATACTTGTGAGCCGGCGATTACATCCGGGTAGAAGAACGGCGCGCGCATGTGGAAGAAGGCCGCGGTGAGCAAAATGCGCTGTCCTGGCTCGTATTTCGCACCGATCTCTGCTTGACGTGTGATGAACGGAGACAGGTAGTACCCACCAGCCCAAAACGGCGCTTGCGGCCCCAGCGAAAGCTGTACGCCATAGTTGCTGTAAAGAGTCAGGTTATCCACCGGATTGAAAATGACTGCGTATTGCGGTAGCCAGACGGTCCTGTCTGTATAGTCTGGGGCTCCAGCTTCATTTGTGCCGGAATCATTATGGTCGCGTACAGAATCAAAACGCCCACCGGCGAGCAGCTGAATGCGGCCAGGCAAGTGAATTCTGTCCTGCATCACTGCTGCCGATTGATGGTTGTCCTCGGCGAGTGCTCGCGGCCCAGCAGCTTGAAGTGGGTTTTCGATGGGGACCGGAGCATTGGGCTGGTAGATGTTCTCTGAGCCCAAATATGTGTACACAGCGCCATACTGCACAGTGGGGGGTGCGTTCGCAGGCGGCGCACCTGGCAGTTGCACACTGCGCAGAAATAACTCGCCTCCCGCAACGATGTCATGACTTGCAGCCCCGGTCTTGATGTGGCCGGTCACCATCGCCTCGGCCTGTGCATCGATGCGCAACTCACCGGGGTCGCGATAATCGTAAATGTCATAGGTCCCGTCGGGAGCAAAGAACCAGGGATAGGGAGCCGAGCCGGAATTGCACTCCGTTTCGTAGTAGCAGCCATATGCATAAATCACGTTGTCCTGAATGAGCGAATGGCTGAGGCTTCCCGCGGCAAATGCCAGCCAGTTGCGCGGCAGATTGTAGTCCAGCCGCGCGCCGGTATTGAATGTGTCGTACGTGTCGGGCGGACCCCAAGGCTGATCGCCAAGCATTGTCGACGGATAAACTTTGTTGATGTCCGGCAGCGTCGTACCGCCCAGCAATTGATACCCGCTCCCGTCGCGTTCAGTTTTATGCTGGTACTCGAAGTCGCCCTTCAAAATCGCCTTGGAGCTCAGCTTCCAATCGGCCGCGCCCGCGCCCACAGCGCGCCAGCCGTTGGTGTCGCTCATATAGCTTGCGATTCGTTCGCCGGCCAGATTCACGCGCGCGCCCACTTGTTTGCGGCTGCCGAACAGCCGCCCCAGATCCACAGCTCCATACGCGCTGCCGCGATGATCGGTCGCCAGATCGAGAGCCTTGATAGCCGCCGGCCGCTTGGTCACGTAGTCGATCAGACCGCCCGCACCGGCCACGCCGCTCTCCACGCCCGCAATCCCCTTGAGAATCTCCACGCGCTCCTTGTTCTCGAGCGGAACGTCCTGCTCGCCTGCGATGGTCATCCCGTTGACCTCGAGGCCGGTTGCCAGGTCGATCGCGAAACCGCGAATCTCATAGACGCCGTAGTAGCCCACCGGAACGTAATCGTCGCCCACCGACGCGTCGTTCTTCACCACATCGGAAAGCAGGCGCGAAACCTGGTCGTTCAGCAAATCGCGTGTCATCACCATTGCCGACAGCGGCGTCTCCGTCAGCGTTGCGCCATCCAGCGTGCCAACTGTCACCGCGTCCGGAAGGTAGTTGTCCCTGGTCTCGCCATGCACCACTACCGTCGTGGTGACCGGAGCAATCTGTTGCGTCGCAGGCTTCGCGGTGTCTGTCTTCGTTGAGTCTTGTGTCTGGGAACTGCTTGCTGTTTGCGGAGTTGAACTCTGCGCAACGGCCAAAACCGGAATAGCCAGGCCGCACGCCGCCATCAGCACCGTCACCAGCAAATAGCGACCCGCGCCTGACACCTCGGCGGGTCCCACGCCAGCAAACCTGCGCGCAAAGCATGCGGCGTCGCCTGCACGAGGTTGATTCAGAGGGTTTGCGGCGATAGCGGTTGCGGTGTCGAGCATGGTCTCCCCTTGTTTCAAACAGAAAGAAACAGGAGGGCTCACGCTGCGATTCGAGGAAGGGGGCCGTTCGGCTTCGAAAGCTTCCCACGCCGGCATTATCCGGATCGGGTTCTAGGGTATTTTCTCAGCCCCACTCCGTGGAGCACCCCTGTTTCAATATTCAAATTGAAACACTCCCAGCCTTAATTTGCAAACCCCTGCCGCTGCCGCACCCTCGCCGGCGCATTCAATTGCGGCCTGGCTCCAGTTCCCGCATGCATGCACCTACCCAATTACCTCCCGCCAAAGCTATCGAAAACTTTCTGCGAAAATGAAGCTCTATGCCTTGCGACAGGCCTTACATTTGTTCGGAATACAATTCAAAAACGACTGGCCGCTAACCGGCCCCATCAACTTCAAACCAGCCGCAACACCGAGCCCGATTGCCACATAAACAAAAGGGCTGTGAAAGCTCCAAGCTCCCACAGCCCCTCTTTTCCGCAGTCCGCGTTTTTCTAATCGCTATTCCCTAATCCCTAATCCCTATTCCCTATTCCCTATTTCCCCGTCCCTTCAGTGAGAGTGACAATCCGATCCACTCCCGGCACGGTGAAGTGTTCTTGCCTTCCGCTCGGCCAATGCACTTCGATCGTATCCACCGTCGTCGCCTGCCCCAACCCGAAATGCGGCCGCGGATCGTTGCTCGAGAGATAACTCCCGCCGCTCAAAACATCCTCGCGCTGCTTCATTCCGTTCGCGGTCACATACACCGTCGCGCCCACCGCATCCCGCGGACTTTTCGGCCCTCCAACAAGCTTCAACTCCAGCCAGTGATTCTTGTCCGGCGAAACATTCCTGAGCAGCACCGGATGCCCGTCCATCACGTTGATCACCGCGTCCAGCTTGCCGTCGTTGAACAGGTCGCCCACCGCCATGCCGCGCCCCGCAATCACATCCGCCAGCCCCGAACCCTCCACCGCGGCCACATTCTCAAACCGCTTGCCATCGATGTTATGAAACAGCATCGGCCGCTCCGCCCAGCTCGTCCCCCAGTTATATTTGTCCGCCTCCGGGTATACGTGCCCGTCCGACATCAGCAGGTCTTTCCAGCCGTCGTTGTCGTAGTCCAGAAACGCGTCGCCCCAGCTCAGGAAGGGAACTGTGATCTCGCCCAGCCCCACGTGATAGCTGATGTCGGTAAAATTCGCGTCGCCCTCGTTGTGGTAGAGCGGCTTGTAATCGTCTGAGAATGTCGTGTTGAACACATCCAGCCTGCCGTTGTTCTCGTAGTCGCCCACCGCAATGCCCATCGACGCGGTCTCGCGCCCCGCCTCGTTCAGCGCGAAGCCCGATGCGTAGCTCACATCCTCAAACGTCCCGTCGCCCTTGTTCAGATAGAGATAGTTCGGCGTCGAATCGTTGCCCACCAGCAAGTCGGGCTTTCCGTCGTTGTTGATGTCCACAAACAGCGCGCCGAGTCCGTAATAGCCCGCATGGTCCGCCACGCCGGCCTTGTCGCTCACGTCGGTAAACGTCCCGTCGCCGTTGTTGTGAAATAAATGATCCGGCTCGCCCTTCAGTCCTCTCGGCCCGCATGCCACTTGCTCGCCGCGGAACGTGCAGAACGCGTTGTTGCCCCCTGCTTCCTTGCTGTCCGGCAGGTTGTTCCAGTCCCAATGAACGTAGCCCGCCACAAACAGATCCAGCCGTCCGTCGCCGTCGTAGTCGCCCCACGTCGCCCCGCTCGACCAATTGCCCAGCGTCACGCCGGCCTTCTCCGCCACATCGGTAAAGGTGCCGTCGTGATTGTTGTGGTAAAGGCGGTTCTTGCCCACGTTCGACACAAAAATATCCGGCCAGCCATCGTTGTCAAAGTCGGCTATCGCCACGCCTGTGCCCCAGCGGTCGTTGGTCACACCCGCCTGGGCAGCCACGTCGGTGAATGTTCCATCGTGATTGTTGCGGAATAACGCTGCGTGCGGTGGCGTAGCTTTGCCGGTCATCGCATCCATCGTCGACCCGTTGACCACATAAATCGAGAGCCAGCCGCTGTGGTCGTAGTCGATCAGCCCCACCCCCGAGCCCTTGGTCTCGACAATGTAGCTCTTCGCCGGCGTGCCCATCTTGTGCGTCCAGTGGGTCAGCCCGGCCTTCTCGCTCACGTCTTCAAAGATGACCGGCCCGCTCTTCACAAAGCCGCCCTCGGTAATCGGCCTGTGCTGCGCGTCGAGCTGCAGCGGATGGCCGCCGTTGGTGGCTCCGGTCTGTTCGCCGCTGGTGGCGGCCGCTTGTGCGCCCTCGCCGGGCTTTTCAGTTTGCTGCCCCGGGGGAAGGACACCGGGTCCTGTGGCTTGTGAGAAAACCAGCGCGGGAATCCCCGCCGCCAGCAGTCCAAGGAAAGTGGTCGTACGCAGTGCCTGGAACATAGGCAGCCAGTATACGGGCCGGGATAGTCCCAAGTATCGACCGAAAGGTGGAGGGAACTGGTTGAGGACTCCCTGCGCTTTCTCATTTCTTCCCACACTTCGATTGAAGACAACGGGCACGCAGCTATGTGCCCATCGCGTCTGGCTCACCTGACGACTTTCCCTTCTCTTCGATCAGCGCGACGAATCCCGGCGCGTTGATGCGGAGCCTCGCGAGCAGGTAGCCCAGACTCTGCCCGATGGCGGCCGCTTGATGCTCCAATGTCTCCATCACCTCCAACGGGGCCAATTCGTAGAGCTTCTTGAGAAAGGCAGATGGCCCCGCCACCGTGATGGAATAGGGCGCAAGTGAGACCACTGGAAAATCTTTGACGTTGTACGTGACGATCGTTCCCGCTCTCGCGCGCACGGCTGCGGCCAGTACATGATGGTCTTTCGGATGGTTCGTCATTACGGGAATCAATGCTTCATACCCTTCGACCCACGCCTCAGGAAAATGCCGACGAATTTCGCTTTCGCGGTACGCAGTCTTTTCCGGAGATAAACCGAAATTCTCCTGAAGCGTTCGGTCTGCCTCAACCATGATCCGATCGGACCATTTCGGCACATAGAGGTGCGGGCCTGCTGCGAGTCGAAGCAGCGTATCCGCAAGCGGCATGGGGATGAGAACACACGCATCCAGCAGAGCGACAGCCTTTTGCTTCACTCGTCCACGCCGCCCTCCGGAAATACACTCCGCTCATACAAGCCAGCTTCAAACGCGTCGCGCGCCAGCCGATCCAGCGAGGCGAGCCTTTGCTCATCGCGTTTCTTCGCGAACTCCAGCACGTCGCGAAGAGCAACACGCCGCTGGTTGCCGACCCGGTGGTAGGCCATTGCCCCGGCATCGAGCAGCTTGATGAAGAACGGACGCGACATGCCCAGGATGTCCGCCGCCCGCTGGGTGGTGACCACCTGGTCGTCCGGAACCAACGTGATCGCCCGGCCATGCGACATGAACCCCACGGCCCTCTTGAGAACTTCGTAAACCGTTCCGGGAACTTCGACCCGCTCCCCGGTTGGACTCACCAAAGCGGGTGCGCCCCCACGCAGGAGTCGCTTTACGGCCCTCATCTGCTGTTGCTCTTTTTCGGAAACTGAGATCGGTTTGTTGGCTGTCAGAGGCATGATGTCTCTATGCTACTGTATAGTCGAAATACTCGCAATACGCGAAACTTGCAGTTCCATCTCTCTCCGCCTCAGATCGCGCTCCGCCTTTATGGTCGGGTTGAAACCTTAAGCTCCGCAAAAGCCGTGGCACCTCGCCGACGCCCTTTGGACGATTCCGCCGCCAAATCCTCAATCACCGCCGCCGACAAAACCTCCAGCATCGCCCGCTGTGCCTCAACCCAAACCGTGTGCGCCGGGCACCATTTCGCCCTGCCGCATGCTCTCGCCGAAATCAGGCACACATTCAGGTAGACGGGCCCATCGATGGCCTCAATCACCTCGCGCATCGACGCCCGCCTGCCTCTCGGCAAAATCGCAAACCCACCCGACTGTCCTCGCTGCGACGTGATCAGCCGCGCTCGCGACAGCGCCTGCAGCACCTTCGACAGAAAGCTTTCGGGAGCCGCCGTCGCCGCTGCCAGCGCAGGCAACAATGCGCGCTCATCCGCCGGTAGCGTGGCCAGGTGAATCATCACCCGCATCGCGTAATCGGCCGCCCGCGTCAGTTGCATCGATGAGTTGGTCTTCTTCATGCCTTCGTCCTGCCGTACAAGAACGTCGTCTCGCCAGCAGACTAGCCGAGGGTGTCACGAAGAAATGTGCCTGCCGTCACAGACCGCAAATCGCCGGGGAAGATAATTTTTCCTTTCCAATTGAAATTGGAGAGAAACAGTCCAAAATGTCCCAAAACGTCCAAGCATTCCCCGTTGCTTTCGGTGATTGAAAGGAATTTCTAAAGCGTCATGCCCCTTTATCCCGCTGTCGATCCAATTCCTCTGCCGGCTCCGATCTGGCTGATCAAGCTCCTCCATATCGTTACCCTGGCACTGCACTTTGTCGCCGTGGAAATGCTGCTCGGCGGGCTGCTGATCGCCGTCCTGCTCAGCCTCTTCCGCGGCTCGCCGCAATCGCTGGTCACCGCGCGGGCGCTGGCTCGCCGCCTCACCGTGGTCATGACCTACGTCATCAACCTCGGTGTTCCGCCGCTGCTGTTCGCCCAGGTGCTCTACGGCCGCGCGCTCTATACATCGAGTGTCCTCATCGGTCTCTACTGGATATCGATCATCGGCATCCTCACCCTCACTTACTGGCTGCTCTATCAGTTCACCGCGCGGCTTGAGGCAGGGAAATCGGCCTGGGGTATCGGCCTCAGCGCGTGGCTGCTCGCCGGCTTCATCGCCCGCCTGCTCTCCACCAATATGACGCTCATGCTCCGCCCCGAAGTCTGGCGCGACATGTACGCCGCCTCCGGCGCCGGCGCCTATCTGCCCACCGGCGATCCCACCCTCACCCCCCGCTGGCTGCTCATGCTCGCAGGCGGCTTCTTCATCGGCGGACTCTGGCTCATCTATCTGGCTGGCCGCAGCACCTTCACCGCGGATGAAAAGCGCTTTGTCTCCGGCCTTGGCGGAAAAATCGCAGTGATCTTCGGCGTTGTCTACCTGGCCGCCGGCCTGTGGGCAGCCAGCGTGCAGCCCGACGCCGTCAAACTCGGCCTCGCCACGCACCCGCTCTACAAGTTCTTCGGCTTCGCCGCCTACGGCTGGCTGGCCCTCGTCGCGGTTGCCATCCTCCTCGCAGGCTACGCCGGATTCGCCAAAATCTCTGCCGCCCAGTCCGGTGTACTCGCGTGGGCCGCAGTCCTGGTCGCCGTGCTCACTGAGATCATGTTCACCGTCTATCGCGACGCCGTGCGCGACCTCACCCTGCTCAGCAAGGGCTATGACGTGTGGGATCGCGCCGTCGCCACCAACTGGTGGGTCGTCGGACTGTTCCTGGTCCTCTTCGTTGCCGGCCTGGGCGTCATTGGCTGGCTCGTGTCCGTCGTGGCGCGCGCAAGAAAAGTTATGGAGGCCGCTTCAATATGAGCGATCAAGCTATCCTGGGCAAAAACATTGGCCTGCCCGAAACGCCGCGCCTCGCGCCGGTGGGCGTCGACGAACACCTGGAACCCGGCGAACAAACCACCCGCCGCTTCTTCCTCGCCGCGGCCGGCGCAGCGGGCTTGCTTTACACCGCCGCCCTCGCCTATCCCATCTATCGCTACCTGGCCTCGCCTGAGGAGATGGCGCTCAGTGCCACAGCCGTCACCGAGGTTACGCTCAAGGACGCGCAGAAGCTTCCGCTCGGCTCCGTGCTCATGTTCAAGTTCGGCACGTCGCCCTCCATGCTCATTCATCACGCCGACGGCCGCTGGGTCGCGCTCACCGCCGTTTGCACTCACCTCGGCTGCACCGTGCAATACGAGCCGCAGGCCGACCGCATTCACTGCGCCTGCCACGGCGGCGTCTACAACGCCTACACCGGCGCCAACGTCAGCGGCCCGCCGCCCAAGCCGCTCAAGCTCTTCAANNCTGTCATCTGTCGAGGATTCAAGGCATGACCACAAAATCCGCTTCCATCTACGACTGGGTTGACGAGCGCCTGGGCATCTCTGAGCTCGCCGCCTTCGCACGCCACAAAACCGTGCCCGTCAACGCCCAGTCCTTCTGGTATTACTGGGGCGGCATCTCGCTGTTCCTCTTCCTCGTCCAGTGCTTCACCGGCGTGCTGCTGCTGGTCTACTACCGCCCCGGCGCCGAAGCCTACGAGTCGGTCCGCCAGATCACCTTCGTCATGCACTTCGGCTGGCTGATCCGCTCCGCGCACGCCTGGGCCGCCAACCTGTTCATCTTCGCCATCCTCGTCCACATGTTCTCGGTCTTCTTCATGAAGGCCTATCGCAAGCCGCGCGAATTCGGCTGGCTCAGCGGCATGGCCCTGCTCGGCATCGCATCGGTCTTCGGATTCTCCGGCTACCTGCTGCCCATGGACGAGCTCAGCTACTTCGCCACCAAGGTCGGCCTTGAAATCCCCGCAGCCATTCCGTGGATCGGCCCCGCCATCGCCAACATGCTGCGCGGCGGCCCTGAAGTGGGCGAGTTCACTGTGCAACGCTTCTTCGCCTTGCATGTCGTCGTCCTCCCGGCACTGTTCCTTCCGCTGCTCGGCTTTCATTTGTGGTTAGTCCAGCGCCACGGCAACGCCATTCCGCCCAGTGAAGAAGCAAAGCC
>PLPU01000073.1:12101-14694 GCA_003159975.1 Acidobacteriaceae bacterium | reverse complement strand
ATTTCCGCAGCCTCTCTTGCCCCTGCCGGGCGCTCTAAGCGTACGGAAGGCCGCCAAATCCACGCCGTCATTCGACGCCCTCCAACCCTCCCGGAGGGAGAGGCTGACAATAGCCACGGGTGGAACCCGTGGAAAGCCGCAGCGGACGCAATCCGGGGAACGCCCGCACCCGCGCGCCCGCGTCCCGTAGGGCCGCGACGAATCCCGTCGTCGCGCCGGCCCGTCGAAGGTACAGCCGGTCTCCAGACCGGCCGTAGCGCGGGCGTCCACGCCCGCAACGCCTCTGCCCTCTCAAAGCAAATGAGTGTGCTAGAATTCGTCGCAAACCTGATTCTTCACTCCCCGGACACAGATGCTCAGGTATAGGAGACCAGGCATGCGTTTTATGCGCCCATTTTTGGTCGCGATAGCGATCCTAGCGGTAGCTAATGCGTTCTCATCCGGACAAGCCGGTGATGAAGCAAAGAGAATCTATAACTCCTCTCAGGATTCTGTATTCCTCGTCTACCTCAATGACAGCAGCGGTGCCCCCAGCGCGCTCGGGAGTGCGTTCCTCGTCGCCCCTCGACTTCTGGTTACGAATGCCCACGTTGCCGATGCCGGAAGCCCCGTACTCGCTGTGGGCCCTGTCCGCATTCCGCTCAAGATCCTTCGCACCGACGAAAAAAATGATCTGGCATTACTGTCCGTAGACGTTGACCTGACCTCAAAACCTCTACCACTCGCATCAGCAGCGGTATCGCCTGGCGAACAAGTTTTCGCGATTGGAAATCCAGAGGGGCTGGAGAAAACAATTAGTCAGGGCATTGTCTCTGGATTGCGGAAGAGGGGAGACCGGGATCTATTACAGGTCACAAGTCCTATTTCTCATGGGTCCTCAGGAGGCCCTATCCTCAACACAAAAGGCGAGGTGGTAGGGGTAGCAGTCGGGGCGCTGGAAGACGGTCAAAATCTGAACTTCGCGGTCCCAGTTGCTTACGTCAGAGCGATCCTCGAGCAGAAAGCCAACGCTGCTACTGCATCGAACGTGGATGGAAGCTTGAATGACGCAAAGGAAATATTCAGTAAAAGGGCCCAGGCGGAATACTCTGATGATCCGTCATCGGAATACCAACAGCAAACGAGAAAGCTCCGCGATTTGATGGAAACAATTGTGGTTTCCACCAGCAGGGATGACGCGCTAACCGAAATGGCTTGCCTAGGTACTAAGGCTACCGAACTAAGCGACGCCGGAATCAAAGCCGCGAGAAAACTGGCAAGCGAAAAGCCCTCCCCCGAACATCGCGTTCTGTTGTCCTATGTACTCTATGACCGCGCAAGCGATGAAAGCATGAAATCCCAATTCGCACAAAAAGACAGTGAAATCCAATTGCAAGCGAATGCGGCTCACGAGAAATACTTATCCGAGGCGAGTCGTGAGGCAGCCGATTCCGCTAGGACGGCAAAGGGACAAGGGCTCCTAATTGCTGATTTTGTGCTCGGTAACGCTAAAAGAGACCGCGAAGAATATCCGGAGGCTATCTCCCTGCATTCTCTCGTAGCAGGTGGAAGTCCAACATTATGTGGCAATGATCTTGCCAAGCTGGCAATTAGTGATCTGATCTATGAAAACGACAGCGCAAAACGACCCGATGATGCCGAGAAATGGTTCAGACGCTACGCTAGCCTCTATGGGCCAGAATCTTATGAATGGGATTCCGAAGGCGACCGAAGAGCCTCTGCTAACGACCTCGCAACTGCCGCTGGCGCTTACGAGAAAGCCGCGGCGGGCAGCAGTTATTACGGATACGATTACTGCTATGCAGCAAGAGCAAGCTTTCTCCAGCCGACCACGAATGAAGACGGTGTCTTGAACGACGGAAGAAAGTGCGTGGAGGCCTCGGTTAAGGCCACAAAAGAAAACGAGCACTACTTCAAGGACACAATACCATTTGTTTACAGAATAATGGCATCCGTGCTCGACGGAAGAGGGGTTTACCAGCCGGCATTGGAATACATCAAAGAGTCGGTTGCCGCCGACCCAGAGGATCCTTTCGCACTGGACACCGAAGCGAAGATATTTGCCGATCTCGAACGAAATTCCGAATGCATCGCAGCAGCGAAATCTGCCGTCAGCGTATCTGATGGAAAATATCCCTGGATGAACTTTCGCCTAGGATACTGCTATTTTGCAATGGAAGATTACAGCCGCGCTGCATCCGCATTCCGCCTTGCTGCCGAGGGCGATAAGAACGATGCGGTCTCCGCGTTCAACCTCGGACTGAGCCTATCGCGGCAGGGGTTTGAGACCGACGCAAACCATTGGTTCCGCGAGGCGTTAGGCAGAAGGCCCGACGATGAGCTCCGTGCCAAAATCCTGAGTGCGCTCAAGTAGCCAAGCGGACTCACGCAGCCGGTCGGCGGGTGGCCCCGGTCCCGGTGAGATCTCCAGTCCACGCTGAGGGTGCCCCCGAGCCTGCCCTGAGCTNNCCGAAGGGTCGCTCGCTTTTGGGGACCGGGGATGGAAGCCAGGCCGACCATTCATTCTGGTATCGGGAGCCGCGCACAGACTCACCTATTTGCGAAGCGCAGATGGACGGCTGGATCGGCGAGT
>PLPU01000073.1:0-11963 GCA_003159975.1 Acidobacteriaceae bacterium | reverse complement strand
GCGCACCATAGGAAATGAGAGGACCCGCCCATGATCCGCGCCCCGACGCCAAGTTTTTTCTTGAGCCGTCCAGGCAAGCTCCCACCGTCCGCCGGCAGTCAAGAATCGGACCCGGCAGCCGGGAGCAACTACCCAAAAAACGGCGCCCCCCCCCTACCCCCCCTCCAGGTTTCTATGAAAACAAAGGAGTTAGACGATTTTATTTTTCACGGCCCAACAAAACAAACAAGTTACAGGCACCCCAAAATCGCAAACCCGACGAAACCCGGCAATTCTCGGAAACAATTCCGCCTCATTCAGCCCGAAAACCCCGGATCCAGGAGCCACAAGCGACCAAGCAAAGCCAAAGCTGAAGTCAGCAAGCCGGCAGTTGTCCACCATTCCCGCTCGCCGGCGCACAGTCCACTTCGCACGCTCACAATTCCCTGTCCAAAATAATTGCCTTCTGTTTGCCGATTATTTCGCGGGTTTGTAGATAATAGTCAATAGAAGCTCAGCACCAGAAGTCTCAGCACCCTTCCAGAAGTTCAAGACGTTCTGGGAAGCACCCTAACTCCTTTATTTGCATATATCTGCAAATAACGCCTTTGCCTGCCACAGATACAGCGAAGGCCACCCCGTAACCCCATGAAAAACAAGGTACTTATTTGCAGAGATGGGGGGGGAGGGGGTATCCCTCATTCACAGTCATCAGCCAACCAACCCAACCCGGGAGCCACAACAGCCCCCACGCACCCCCCGAAGCTGACAGCTGAGAGCCCGGACCCAGTCCCTTAGTCCCTAGTCCCTCAGTCCCTGGTCCTTGCCTTTTTCGTCGCAATCGCCAGCTTCGCCGGTGTCAACTCCACGCCGTCCCAGCCTTCCTTGAACGCCTCAATCCGAATCTCGCCGGGGCGCTTGGTCGCCTGCACAATCACCTGCGCCAATCCATTGAACAGCGAGCGGTGCGGCTCCTTNNNNTCCTCGCCGTCCGCATTGATCTCCGTCCTGTCCGCCGTCAGCCGGATCGACGCGGTAATTCCCGTCGTCTCCCGCTTCTCGGTCAGAACCACCTTGCCGCCTTGAAGTCCTTTTGCCTCAATCACTCCCGGCGCATACTTCACCTTCCATTCCACGTGTCCCAGGTGCGGAACCTTCTGCGACCCAGCGCTGACGCCATTGACGAAGAGTTCCACCTCGTCCAGGTTCGAGTACACCCAAACCGGAATGACGTCGCCTTCCTTCCCCTCAAAGTTCCAGTGCGGAAACAGGTGCAGGCTCGGCTCCTTCCTCCACCACGCCTTGTAGTAGTAGAAGGTGTCCTTCGGAAACCCGCACATGTCCACGATCCCGAACTGCGAGTTGATCGACGGCCATCCATAAGGCGTCGGCTCTCCGCGATAGTCGAAACCGGTCCACGCAAATCCGCCCGCTTCCCACTCCCGCGTCCCGTAAAATTTCCACCACTCCTCCGCCGTTTCGCCCCAGCGAACCACGCCGTCGTAGTCGTTCACCCAGTTCCGCAGCGGGTCCGTCACGTACGCTCCGCGCGTAGAGATGGCGCTCGACGTCTCCGACCCATAGATCGGCCGCTTGGGATGCTCCGCGTGGAACTTGTCCGGCCGGTCCAGCCCGTAGTTGAACCCGATGACGTCCAGCGCGTCCGACACGCCCTTCTCGTTATCCCCGTTGACGGCAGCCGACACGACCCGCGTCGGGTCCAGCTCGTGGCATCGCTCCACCATAGCAGCGCCGATCCGCGCTCCCTGCTCCGCCATCGGCTCCTGCAACTCCCACTCCTCGTTCCCAATCGACCACAGGATGATCGACGGCGAGTTGCGATAGCGCTTGACCATGGCCTCCAGTTGCACCATCCCCTCCGGGCTCGAGCTCATCTGCCGCGTCTCGCACATCATCATCATGCCCATCCGGTCGCAAGCCTCCACCCACTCCGGCGTAGGCATGTTGTGCGAAGTCCGCACCGCATTGCACCCCATCTCCCGCAGCACCCCCAGCCTGAACCACTGCAGCCTGTCCGGCAGCGCCGCCCCCACCCCCGCATGATCCTGGTGGTTGCAAGTCCCCTGTATCTTCAGCGGCTTGCCATTCAGGAAAAACCCCTTGTCGGCATCGAACACCGCGGTTCGCACGCCAAAGCTCACCCGCTCGGCATCCCGCACTTTACCTCCGGACTTGACAGTGACGATCGCCGAGTAGAGATTCGGCGTTTCGACCGACCACAGCGCGGCATCTGGAATCGTGAACTCCGCAGTAAATGGGCTCGATTCGTCGGGCTGAAGGGTTGTTGATCGATCCGTTCCGGCGGATCCTGACACAGGCCTTCCCGCGGGATCGATAATCCGCCACTCGACATCTACCGGCTCCGGCGTCTTGGCCTCGTTCACAACAACGGTGCCGAGACGAAGCCTGGCAGTAGTGCCGCTCAGCTCTGGGCGAACATAACTCTCCCACTTGCCCAGATGCAGCGCGTCTGTCTTGGTCAGCCAGACATGCCGGTAGATCCCCCCTCCCTCATAGAACCAGCCGTCTCCAAAGCTCGCGTCGACGCGCGCCACGATATAGTTCTTCGCGCCATAGGTCAGAAAGTTGGTCAGGTCGAAGCGAAACGGCGCGTAGCCATTGTCATTGCGCCCTATAAAGCATCCGTTCACGAAGATCAGCACACTGCGAAAGGCTCCGTCGAACTCGACCGATATCCGCCGGCCCGCGTCGCTCGCGGGAATATCGAAGGACCGCCGGTACCACCCCACGCTGGTCTCCGGATACCGCCTCCCGAGCGGCTTGTAGCCGTGCGACTGCAGCGCCTCATCGTGTACAAACGGCAACTCCACCGCCCAATCGTGCGGCAGGTTGAGCTTGCGCCACTTCGAATCATCGAACTTGGCCTTCGCGAACTCGAAATCGCCGGTCTTAGCGAAATCCCCCTGTCCATAGCCAAACCGTAGGTCCCGGGCTGGGTCGGCATCGTCGCCAAACAGAAATTTCCAATCAAAATCGAAGAGAAGGTGTTCTCGTGGGGCCACCGCCGCCGCAGTTTCAGCCGGATTTGCCCCTGGGGAGGCTGCCAGCAGAGCTGCCGCGCGCCCCCAGGCTGAACGGGCAATCAGAGAAGATGCGGAAAGTGCGACTCCGGAGGAAAGCAGGTTGCGACGAGAGATGCCAGGCATAAATATCCTTCTTCGAAATGGGACCTCGCCACGCACAGCGCGAGACCGTGCATTGCGGGCAATGCAGAACTATAAACCAGCCGGCGACGGAAAGTAAACGGTTTCATGAATTCCGCCAGCAAGTGTCTTCACTGTCCCCGCAAGGCTTCTTACCCCGAAGGGGTTAAGCGCTTCATTATGTTAAATTCAAGAAGACATACCACTCCGCGGAGAGATGGCCGAGTGGTTTAAGGCGCACGCTTGGAAAGCGTGTGTACTTTAACGAGTACCGTGGGTTCGAATCCCACTCTCTCCGCCAGACCTTTCTGTATCTTCCTCATTCCAATCACAAATAATAGAAAATAGGGCGGTTGGACGATTTCCGTGCCGTCCGCGTTGTCCGCATTTTCCGTCGAATTCGGCCTCTGGGACGCTTTTTGCATGACAACGGCCGGGATGCATGACAACGGCGAACGCGGTCTCCTCACTGCGCCAATCTTCGCGTAGAACGAACCACTAGCATTCCCTCCGTGCGCACAATGCCCAGGTGCATCGACACGCCGCTACCGGAGGAATCGCCCCGGTTTGGACCGCTTGTCCTCGGTCCAAGCCACGTCCTCCGGCGGGGATATCCCACCAGGGTCCCGGCTATCCCTCACATCCAGTACGGCTTAAACCAGCGTACAGCGCGCTGATCTACAAGCATTCTTCCGCAGAAATACAGCCTTGGAGCTTCATTCGGATGCCACAGATATTCGACAATATCGATAACCAGTTGCTGCCGGCGCTTAGAACAACACTGTCGGTCTCCCATAGGTCGGACTTCTGCGTTGGGTACTTCAACCTGCGCGGCTGGAGGCAGCTCGACGAACAAATTGAAAAGTGGGCGGGAGGTGACGGCGAGTGCTGCCGCCTTTTGGTCGGCATGCAAACGCTCCCCCAGCAGGAGATTGCCAGCGCGTACGGCATCATTAAGCACGACGCTGAACTCGACAATCAGACTGCGGTACGACTGAAGAAGGCGCTTGCGGAGCAGTTCCGGACTCAGCTCACCATTGGTGCCCCCACAGACGCGGACGAGATCGGCCTTCGGGGACTAGCCAAGCAGATTCGCGCTAAACAGGTCATTGTCAAACTGCACCTCCGTCACCCCCTTCACGCGAAGCTTTACCTGTTTTTTCGGCACGATCCGGTGAGTCCGGTCAATGGCTTCTTGGGGAGCAGCAATTTGACCTTTGCAGGTCTGTCGAAGCAGGGCGAGTTGAACGTCGATATAACAGACCACGACGCTTGCAAAAAGCTGGCGACTTGGTTCGATGATCGGTGGAAAGACAAGTGGTGTCTGGACATTTCAGCCGAAATTGCGGACATCATCGATCAGAGTTGGGCACGGCCCCAACCGATTCCGCCGCACCATATATATGTCAAGATGGCCTATCACCTCTCTCAGGAAGCGAGGGAAGGGATCGTTCGTTTTGGCATCCCGAAGGACTTCGGGGACCAGCTTTTTGAGTTCCAGGAGAAGGCGGTCAAAATTGCCGCTCACCACGTACAAAAGCGCGGCGGCGTCTTGCTCGCCGATGTCGTGGGACTCGGCAAAACCCTGATGGCGACCGCTCTGGCCAGGGTTCTGGCAGACGAGCTAATGCTGGAAACACTTGTTCTCTGCCCGCTGAATCTGGTCAAGATGTGGGAGGACTACTGTCACACATATCGACTTCCTTCCTGCAAAGTCATGTCCTACTCCAAGGTTTTGCAGCAGCTTCCAGATCTTCGCCGTTATCGACTCATCATTCTCGACGAAAGCCATAACCTGCGGAATCGTGAGGGAAAGACCTACCGGGTAATTCTGGAATACGTCCAGAAGAACGACAGCAAATGCATACTGCTAATTGAAGTGAGGCGGCGTGTGATTGTTCCGGATGCAAGATTGGATGCTCGGTCGGCAATGTAGAGCGCTACGGGCCTGTCGTCCTCAATGGGTAGATGGATGTACCGGACATCCGCCGTCCTGTGGGCGACGCACTCTTCGCAGACAGTGATTACGGTCGAAATCCGGTTTGGGTTGCCGTTGTTGCAGACTCGGCACGTGCACCATCGAGCTTTTCGCTGATGGTGTTCACAAAAACGGTCAGTTGGGTTGTGAACGCCTCAAGCTGCGTGCTTTGGAGGCTGGCAACGTCACCGATGCGCTGCCCCACCGAGAGACGTTCGTCGAAATCGGACGAAGTGTAGGTGCGACCATTCTCGCTTTCGTTGGCCATGAAGTGCTTCATCAGCGAAGCTGCCTGCCAGTGATTGGGATCGGGGCCCTGCATTCCACGAATGAATGCAACCGCCAAGGCGCCGAGGAGGTACGGGTCTTCGCCCATCGACTTCTCAGTGCGGCCCATCGCGGATCGCGGCTCAGGTCAGTATTCGGGGCGCGCACCACGATTCCACCGAAGTCGAAATTCGGGTTCTGGTAGTAGTAACGTGCCTCTTCCCCTTCCAGGGCGCCGACCTTTTTCATCAGCGCGAAATCCCAGGTCTCGCCCAGGCCCTTTTCCTGAGGAAAGGTCGTGGTGGGCACGGGTTGACGACCGCGCGGCCCCCGTAGGCCTGGGCCCCCGAGCGCGAGACCATGTAAGCCTTCCGCCTCATCGGAAAACACAAGATGGAGACGCGGGATCTTGGGGGTGGCCGTCCATGAGTTGGACCTTCTCATCCAACGTCAGGCGTTTGAGCAGATCGGCGATGCGCGCGTCGTCGCTCAGTTTGGGGTTGCGAAACGGATAATCCACCTGCGCTCTTGCTTCGAACGTTATCGAAGTAAGGAAGAAAAGGAGAAAGAGGAGCGATTCTTTACATCTGCTTTGCCGCATGTTTATGATCCTTGCTGCTGCCGCTAAACACTGCGGTTCTATTCCACAAGATCGACCTGATTAGGGCCGAGTTTCATTGTGCCGTCGTAGGATTGGTGCGTGAGATCTCCATGCGTTTTCTTGCCAACTGTGACGACTTTTCCCTCGTCTGTTGTATTCACGTATAACGTGCGTCCATTGACCATCCGCGCATAGACTCCATCCGGGGTTTGAGGACCAGGTTGTATTCCCAGCGGCTCAAGGAAGCTGCGGACAATCGGACCGATAAGAGAGGGCTGAGCCGGCGCCGCGAGGTAGACGGCCTGTCCCTTGCCGTATTTGTTCACCGTTACTGCGGGAGGGTGGCCCGGCATGTTCGAGAATGTTGCCAGCGTTTTTGCAGCCTGTGGCTCCAGAACCTCGTAGTACCGGATGCTCGCCTTCGCGGTCATGCCTCCCAGTTCGAACTCCGGCAGATCGTCCGGCGAATAGAACTGCGCGGTTCGCAGCCCGAATAAGTCGTTCAACCTTCCCGGTAATGGGGTGTCGAACCACTGCCCGTGCTCGTCGACCTTGGCGGAGAATGCCGTCATCAGGACTGTGCCCCCTCCGCTCACATAATCCCGAAGAGCCTTCGCGCTGGCGGCATCCATCACATAGTCTGCGGGTACTACGACGAGTTTGTAAGCCGAAAGGCTGTCATGTCCGATGTTGATGATGGCCGTATCGATATTCGCGCGAAAAAAAGGTTCAAAGGCTCCTTGTACCTGCTCCGTATAAGAAGGCTTGAAATATTGACGCGTCGTATTGGAAGGGCCGTTTGGGTTTGAATCGACGAAGGAATCGAAGGAATACGCAATGGCGACTTCTGGGTGTGTGTAGCGCGGGAATCCGAGTTGNNGAAAGCTGTCGAAACTCCTCCGCAATTCGCGCGAATTCATCCACCTTCCATGAAGGGGTGCCATCATGGTCCACCAGCCCGAAGAGCGCCTGCTCCTCTCCGCCCAGATGACTATTGAACGTCCATGCAAGGAACCCCTGCGCTCCCATCATGAGTCCCAGGTAGGCGTACATGCGGCTTCGCCCCGGAGTTCCGTAGTTGCCTCCACCGCCGGCGGTGAACTCATTGAACCACATAGGCGTGGCCAAATCGCCTTTCGTTGTAAGCGCGCCAAATACGCCGCTGATCGGGTCACTCGGATAGAAGCCCTCCGCGCCATAAGAGACATACGACTTGTAGGTGCTGAGATAATCGAAACCTCGCCTCGGTGCGGTATCCCAGAGATTCGAGATCGCCGGCGTATCAGGCATATTGCGGCGACGAATCGCATCGAGTTCCTCGAGCCGCGCCACTGTGACATCGGACCAGTAGCGATGTAGGTCCAGATAGCGCTCCGATGGTCCGGGCCCCTCCGCCAGCGGCAAGTCTACGTCCTCGAAGCTGCTTAACCTGCGCGACCACCGCTGTGTCGCCCACACCTTGTTGAGTTGTTCGATGGTTCCGTACTTGTTCTTTAGCCAATTGATGAATCGTTCCCGGTCGGCTTCCGAGTACGACATGAATCCATTCCCGATTTCATTGTCATAGCCAACAGCAATCACTGCGGGATGGTGCGCATACCGTTTGGTCATCGCATCCGCAAGAATTGACGCCTCGCGCGCATAGTCAGGATCGCTGATGTCATCCATGTAGCGCTCCGCGGGCGGACGGCGCTCTCCAAACTGGTTAACGATATCGACTTCCGGGTACCTGCGATGCAACCAGATGGGCGCCGGTAATCCCGGAATGTCCAGGATGACCCTGATCCTGTTGGCCTGCATCTTGTCCATTATCTTGTCGAACCATTCGAATTCAAATCTGCCTTGCGAGGGTTCGAATGAATCCCACGACAAGTCTCCCATGCGCACGACGTTGAATCCCGCGTGCTTCATGATCGCGATGTCGTGATCGATCTGCTCAGGTGTGCGATCGATGGGCTGGTAACAAGTTCCGACAAAAAGCTGTCCACGACCCGGCCAATTTGGGTGCGCAGGTGCATCCTGAGCCACAGCAGTCCCGCTGAGAGCCAATCCGGCAACCAGGAAAAGCGCCAGTTGCGTGACCGAGACGCTCGAGCATTGTCGGCGACTCGACGACTGAATCCTATTTCTCATGAAGCCCTTCTTGCGTAAGGAAGCGAATAATCGTCTGATCCTTCTTCAAGACTACTTGGAACTGGTCGAACCCTCCATGGCGCGATGACCGAAATGGAAGGACGGGAGATCTGCTTTGGGGTTATTTGGCAGTCTCAGTGAATGTGACCGAAGCTCCGCCAAGCGCGAACTGGTCCTGCGCGGTGACGGTCACAGTTCCCTGGGTTGAAGGCAGCGTCAGAGTTACCGAGGCGTTGCCCGATGTGTTGGTTTGGACGATCACGCGGCTGCCTCTGTTGACGCCATTGGAGAGGGTGCCGGCCGAAGTGGTAAACAGAATTTCCGCGCCGGTGGCCGACGTTCCAGGCAGGTCTGGAGAGAGCGTAACGGTGAGCGGGTGTGAGAGAGGGTTGCCGGCCTTGCCCGATTGGTGGTCGCCCGACTGCTTGAGCGTGGCACCCGGTGAGCCGACGACGATCCAACCGCCCTCTGTCTGAGTGGAGACGCCGTCAGTGCCGGTGACGGTATAGTGGCAGAAGCCTGGGGTGTTTCTGGTGTTGACGGTAATGGTGGCCGGCTTGGTGGGGGTGATGGTGGCGTCGGTCAGCGTGAGGGAGCCGCGGCAGGGCCTGGCGCCCTCGAAGGCATCGAGGTCGGCGGTGGTCAGGGTCACGGAGGCCGTGCCGCTCACGATCCTGGGATGCAGAATTCCCTTGTCCAATGCCGGAACCATTAGATCGTCCGGATTCAAATACCACTCCGAGGCAGGCTTGGAGGGCTGAGTTCCGCTGATCACCAGCAGCGTGATGCTGTAGGGGGCAAAGCTCTGCGTCGCGCTCCAGGCAGTTGAGGCCGAAGTGGTGATCGAGCCGGGACTAGTCGAGACCAGCGTGTACGCCGTATAGGTGCTGGCGGTGAAGCCATTCAGGTTGAAGGTGACATTCGCCGTGTTGCCCGGATCTTTGTTCAGGACCATGATGGTCATCGTCGTCCCGGCCGCATCCAGAGCGGCGTAGCTGGTGAACAGGTCCGGATTGCTGGTGCTCCGGTCCGAGATGGAGAGCGTCCCGAATCCATGCCTCGCCCCGTCGTAGGTGGTGTAGAGCTTCATGGCTTGAAAGTTGGGATGAGGCTGCTTGGTGGTATCGTCGGTCGCATCAGGCCCACCCCAGCGCGTGGAAAAACTCAGCCCCTCGCGGCCCATGACGCCAAAGGCATCCGCGTCGGAGAGTGCCGTCGAAAAGTCCCATTCAGGTTGCGGAGCCATCCACGACTCCCACTCGGAGAAGGAGAGCGGGGTTCCTGGATAAATGGCGTTCACCAGGGCCTTGAGTCGCGGGATAAGGAAGGTGACGCTGCGGCTTGGCTGGGTTTTGGTAATCCAGTCCGCATCGATTCCCGCGTTGGAGTACACAGGATCCCAATACGTGCGATAGACCATTCCCGCGGCGGCTCGCTTTTGCGAGTTGGTGTATTTGGAGATGTCAACATTGGGGCCGACATAGGCGTGGACGTCCAGGACATCGAGCGTACGGCCGCCGTTGATCTGGTCGAGCCAATAGATCTGATTCAGCCACCAGGGAAGAAAGTCGATGCCAGCATGGGCTGCCCTGTCGTCTCCGGTTGGGCCAGCCGACCAGAGGAAATTCCAGCAGCAGGTAACGGGACCGAAACGAACCGCTTGGGGATCCCATTCTTTGATCTTGATCCCCTTCAACTCAAATAGATTCGCCAGCTCCGTGTATCCGGGATGGGAAGGATGGACATCGGCGTGCGAACCATCCCAAATCTCGGGCTCATTGTCAACATCGTAGAAGTGGCAACCGGTGATCGGCGAATAGGGGACCTTGCAAGTGCTGCTGCCAAAGGCCGCTGAGAGCGCCTTTGTCCACTCGCCGCGATAGAGGCAATTGCCCGTTTTACAATCGCTGGGGCTATCCACCAGAGGATAATATGCATCTGTTACCGGTTCGGTATTCACACGGGTCTTGCAGTCCGGTTTCTGCCCGTTGCCGGCATCGGCATTTTCGGGATTGATCTTGCACTGAGGACCGAACTTCTTAACGGAATAGCTCCAGTGGCCGCTTTCCCTGGCCACCCAATCCAGTGTTGGCATGGTGGTGAGCATCCGCCTTCCCGAGTCCACCGCGTACTTCACCATCTGAACCGAGTCGTTTATGAACCCGTCGGAGTTCGAGATACCGAAATCCTCGAAGAACCAGTCTCCGCCCGCGTTATAGGTGAAGGTCTTCCAGTTGTAATCGGAGGTTTGGTTGCCTCCCCAGCGAATCAGTGCCGGCGCCATTCCCTTAATGTTGTTCCTGTTGTTGGTATTGATGCCGTAGATGTATGGACTGATCTGATGGCGATTGGCCAATGTGTCGATCGTGACGGCAACGCTGGTGATGCCAGGCGAGGTCATGGTGATGCCGGTCGTGCCCGTTGAAGGGGCGTAGGTGGACGCGCTGTTTGAATCTGGCATGTAGGTGACGGTTAGCGTGTCGGCGCCCACTGCCAGCGAACCCGGCTGGACATAAAAGGTAGCAGCACCGGAGCTCAGCGTCACGGCCGAAGATGCAAAGCTGCCGCTAGAGAGCGTAACTTTGCCGGTCGGCGTTGCGCTGCCACCTTTTACGGTGGCGGTCACGATCAGGTTCTCGGCGTAGGGATGCGCGGTCTCTTCAGGCCTGACTGTGACGGTTGGCAGGGGTAGGGTTTGAGCTGCCGCAACGTCAGCCAAACCCACCGAAAAGTCGAAGAAACGATCCGCGGGTCCCGTCCCGGCATTGTTATCCACGACAATGGACCCGGTTGAAAGTGCTGCGGATTGGCCGAAGACGAGCACCGTGGAAACAGTGGCACAAGAGCCGAGCGCGAGCACGAAGAGCGGTCGTAAAAAAGATCGGAACATGAAGGCCGTACATCCTCCCGCAGAAGTTGGTTGAGAGACCCCTGCCGCACGTGCAGCCGAGCCGGGGCCACCGGCGCTAGTTTGAAGTTTCTTGAAATGTCACAACAGTTCCGCCGAGTGCGAACTGGTCCTGCGCGGTAACGGTCACAGTTCCCTGAGACGAAGGCAGCGTGAGAGTAACCGAGGCTATCCCCGACGCGTTGGTTTGGGCAATCACGCTGGTCCCGCTCGTTGTGCCATTGGAGAGCGTACCAGCCGATGTGGTGAACAGAATTCCTGCGCCACCGGCCGAGCCTCCGGATTGGCCGGGAGTCAGCGTAACGGTCAGAGGTTGCGAAAGAGCCGTTCCAGCGCCGCCCGATTGGTTGTTTCCAGATTGGGTAAGCGTGGCAGGGGGATTGCCCACAACGATCCATCCGCCCTGGGTCTGGGTTGACGTTCCGTCGCTCCCGGTGACGGTATAGTGGCAAAAGCCGGGGGTGCTGCCCGCGTTCACGGCGATGGTTCCCGGCTGTGCCGCGGTGATGGCGGAGTTGCTGAGCAGCAGCGAACCGCTGCAGGCCGAGGCGCCCTCATTGGCGTCGAAGACAGCCGAAGAAAGCGTCACTGGGCCGCTTCCGCTGCTGATCGCCGGATGCAGGGTTGCGGTGCCCGAGGCGGGAATCATCAGGTCGTCTGGGTTGAGGTACCATTCCGATGCCAGTGTGGAGGCTTCGCTTCCGCTGATCACCAGCAGGGTAATGCTGTAGGGCGCGAAGCTCTGCGAGGAGTTCCATCCCGCCGATGTGGAGGCCGAAATCGCGCTTGAAGCGGTCGACGAAAGCGTGTAGGCCACATAGCTCGTCGCACTGAATCCAGACAGGTTGAAACTTACCTGCGCACTGTTGCCCGGATCCTTGTTCAGGATCATGATCGTCATCGTCGTGCCGG
>PLPU01000098.1:0-2684 GCA_003159975.1 Acidobacteriaceae bacterium | reverse complement strand
GGCGTTGCGGGCAAGGCTTCGCAGGCCGATTTGATTCGGTCGCTGCCGCCGCATGTTGCCGCGCTGTTGCCGCCGGGAATCGCGGATGGAATTGCATCGGGAAAGATCGACCTCGGAAAGATTGACCCGGCATTGATTGCGCAGTTCGCGGCGATGGCAAAGATTGATCCAGCGGTGATTGCACAGTTCGCCAAACCTTCAGATGCAAATAATGGCGCTGAGGAATCGAAGGCGGGTCTGAGTTTTTCAAAGCCGACTGTGACGCCGGGCGAACCGCTGCGGCTGGAGATTGAATCGTTTCTTGAGGCTGTGCGGACACGGCGCGAGCCGCGCGTGACGGCGCGGCAGGGACGGAATGCGCTGGCTCTGGCTCTTGAGATTCAGGCTGCGATGGAAGCGCATGCGCATCGCGCCGGGCTGGGCGATTTTTTCGCGCCCGGCGCGTAGGGGAAGCTAATTGAGACCGCAATGTTCGCAGAGGGCGAGCATTACGCCGAATGTCAAGCGGTCATCGCCCTGAAGCGGCGATTCAAAAGGGAAACGTCGTTGAAATTCGACGTTAGGCGCCGCCCAATTGTCTGACCACGAATTTGTGAGAAGCACGACCAGTACTTTTGCGCTTGAGTAGCCGCCAAATGCGCCGCCGCCTACCCGGTATCCCACACCAGGCTCAACGTACGCCTTCAAGAACTTCAGTTCTTTGTTTGGTTGGAAACGCGGAACTCTGAAGAGAGGAATGACTGCGGAGCCCTCCGTCGAGAAGCCGTTTTGACTCTGAATGCGGTCGTATTGCAGGTCAAGACTGAAGGGACCACCCATCTTGACACCTGCGAAGCTCGTGGGCTGATGAGCAGAATCCAGGCCTCCGCCACCGCCGGCGGCGAGTATTAGGCTTAGATATCCCTTCGAATCGTCGACTGGCTCAAGTCGAACTTCACGAATGCCTGCACGGTTGAAGACAATTTCGGTCACTTTGCTTTTTCCGAATGGAAGCAAGTCTCTTGAAACGAACAGACAAAACAGCTTGTCGTCGTTTGTCTTCTCAAAGTTGCAATGGAACCGCTTTTGAGTGACAACCGAGATCGGGGTATTCGGCCTGATGGATTGGATCATGGGCCAGTCCAACGTTTCCGCTGGTGCTGTTGAGACGGCCATCAGCGATGCGAACATGATGAAGGCGATGTGCTTTTTTCTCATCACCGCATGCTAAACGCGAAACGGACGAGAGTTGCAGCCGACTGGGACACTTTCGCAAGCGTCACAGCCGCATGCAAGGTGGGTGTCAGGCGATTCCCAGCACCTGGTTCAGCGTGCCGACGATGTACTTCCATACGAGGTAATAGGCTGCCATGGCGAATAGGAACGCCGGCACGACCCATGCATAGGGAATATTGCACACCTGGAACCAGATGAGGCCGTGCGCGCTGAATTGAAGAAAATTCAGACTGGTGGCGACAAGCGCGCCGATGGGCGCCATGAACAACGGCAGCACGGCGCCGTGCAGCCCGATGGGATGATGCATGCGCGTGTGCAGGCTGAGATAAGCCATGTTCCAGAGGCCGAAGAGCGACGGGACCACGGCCATGGGAAAGATCATGACCTGTTCGATGGGCGTGGAAATCTGAATCACGATGCGCGCCACGATGAACACGGTAAGCAGAATGGGCAGAACCAGCGTGGGCACAAAAATTCCTGCCATGTATGCGCGAAGATATGGATGGGTTTTCATAGCGTTCTCCTTTTCGACAAATTTCACGGCAAGAATGCGCCGGTTTAGAGGTAGTAAAGAAGCACCGGGACCGACGCCGGAAAAGCAGCGGCAACGCCTACCAGGGCCGCCAACAAAGCCCAGTCGAACCAGACTGGCAGCAACTGCGTCTTTGCTACCTGCTTTCGATCCATGCGCCGCAACATCGCCGGCCACAGGTCGCGTGTTGGTTCGGCGTCTTCAGCAACCGGCGGCAGAGCCTGCTGCAACAGCTTCTTCATGCGGTCTTGGTCTTGTTCATTCATGGTGTGATCCCCTGTCGTTCAAGGTCTTTTCTCAGCAATCGAAGTGCACGAAAGACACGTACTTTTACGGCGGCGACGGAGACGCCCAGCGCTTCGGCTACTTCTTTGCCCGGCAATTCCTCAATCACCGCGAGCGTGGCGGCAATGCGCAGTTTCGGCGGCAGCCGCGAAAAGGCCAGCGCAACTTTGCTGCGAATCTCGGCGGCAATCGCCGGATCGGTAGTAGCTGGAGCTGAAAGGTCCGCCGGTAACTCGCACTCCGCTCGCCGGGTGCGCAGCCAATCCAGCGCCGCATGTGTTGCGATGCGGCGCGCCCAGCCCTCGAATCCCTGCGATGGGTCGAAGCACGCATGGGCATTGTGGATGCGCCAAAAGGTTTCAACGGTCAGGTCTTCAGCCGCAGCGTGGTTGCGCACGATGCGCAGCAGCCAGCCGTAGACGGCGCGTTGATGGAGCCGGAAGATGGTCTCGAACGCGGCAAGATCGCCGTGTTGAAAATCGTTCAGGACGTTGCTCGATTCGCCTTGCATCCGTCCTTCCCCTTCTGTTCCTGCTTACGACGTGGGACGAGGAAAGGTTACATCGAAGACGCGGTCGTTGGTTGCGGGCATCTATGGCGCCGCGATCGCTGACGGCTTTTCCGCCACTGCTTTCATCTTGAGATAGACCGC
>PLPU01000345.1:2687-4517 GCA_003159975.1 Acidobacteriaceae bacterium | reverse complement strand
TGACCTTGTTAGACGAATCCTCTCAGGGAACGTTGATCTCCGGCCAACAAAAAACGAAGAATCCCGCTGCAATTGCCAACCGCCCACTCCTGCTCAAATAGACAATGCCGGTTTCCATCAAATACCATTCCCTTTTGCAGCCCGATCTTTGTCCAGTTCATCGGCGATCAACCACCGCTCTCATGGCTGTCCATCATGCGCACTTCGATTTTCATCACCTGCTATAACGACACTCTCTTTCCCCACACGGGCCGGGCCGTCGTGCGCCTGCTTGAAAGGCTCGGGGTCCAGCACGACTTTAATCCCCAGCAAACCTGCTGCGGCCAGATGCATGCCAACACCGGCTTTCGCGCTGAAGCCTTCTCCCAGGCCAAGCGATTCGTGCGCCTCTACCAGGACGCCGAAACCGTCCTCATCCCCTCCTCGTCCTGCGTCGCCATGATCCGCGATCAATACCCCGGCCTGTTCGACGAACTGGGCAATGAGCAACTTCGCAAGGATTTCGCCGCCCTGCTGCCCCGCGTCTACGAGCTGAGCGAATTCCTGATCGACCGCCTCGGCATCGAAGATGTCGGCGCCAGCTTTCCCCATCGCGTCACCTACCACGCCAGTTGCCACGGCCTGCGCGCGCTCCACCTGGGTGAACGTCCCTACCGCCTTCTCGCCAAAGTCCGCGGCCTCTCTCAAGCCCCGCTCCCCAACCTCGACCGCTGCTGCGGATTCGGCGGCACCTTCTCCATCAAGAATGCTGAAGTCTCCTCCGCCATGCTCGCCGCCAAGCTCCAGGACATCCTCTCCACTCAGGCCGAGTACTGCACCGCCCTCGACAACAGTTGCCTCATGCACCTCAACGGCGCCATGCACCGCCAATACGCCGGCATGCGGACCATCCATCTCGCCGAAATTCTCGCCGCCACCGAATCCTCTCCCGCCGAGGTGTCGGCGTGACCGCTTCTGTATCCACCAGATTTTGCCGGACCCCATGTGCGAAGGGGCACGACTGCCGGATTCGTTGTGCGAAAGGGCACGACTTCAGTCGTGCCGAAAATGGCCTAAGAATGACGTGGGCTTTAGCCCCTGCGGGCTTCTCTGTCCGAATCCCACTTCATTTCGATCGGAGGCCGGCATGAGCCTCCACCCCCAGCTCGATCCAACCCTCGCGCCGCCCTTTCCCCAGGCCGCCCTGCCCATGCTGCGCAATCCCCAACTGCGCAAAAACGTAGCCCACGCCACCGACGTCATCCAGGCCAAACGCGCCAAACTCGTCGCCGAAAAAACCGACTGGCAGCAACTCCGTTCCGCCGCCTCCGACCTCCGCGCCCACGCCCTCGAAAACCTGGGCTTCTACCTCGAGCAGTTCGAATCCCGTTGCACCGCCGCCGGCGGCCAGGTCCACTGGGCCTCCGATGCCGCTGAAGCACGCCAGATCATCCTCGATCTCCTGAAACAGGAGAATGCCACCGAGGTCATCAAGATCAAGACCATGACCTCGGCCGAGATCCAGCTCAATCCCTTCCTCGAGTCCGCCGGCGTCGCTGTCTTCGAAACCGATCTTGCCGAGCTCATCATCCAACTCGGCGAAGACGAGCCCTCCCACATCGTCGCCCCCGCGCTCCACGTCAATCGCAGCCAGGTCCGCGAAATCTTCGCCCGCCGCATGGGTCTCCCCAAAAATGAGGCTGAAGCCCTCACCGATGATCCGGAAGCCCTCACCGCCGCCGCGCGCACCTATCTGCGCCACAAGTTCCTCACCGTCCCCACCGCCATCAGCGGCGCCAACTTCCTCATCGCTGAGACCGGCTCCGTCGCCGTGGTCGAATCCGAAGGCAA
>PLPU01000345.1:0-2617 GCA_003159975.1 Acidobacteriaceae bacterium | reverse complement strand
CCCAACGAACGCCAGACCCTCAAGTGCATCCGCTGCGGCGCCTGCATGAACACCTGCCCGGTCTACCGCCAGACCGGCGGACACGCCTACGGCTCCGTCTATCCCGGCCCCATCGGCGCAATCCTCACCCCCCAGCTCATGCAAATGCAACACGCCCAGTCGCTCCCCTACGCCTCCTCCCTCTGCGGCGCATGCTACGAAGTCTGCCCCGTCAAAATCAACATCCCCGAGGTCCTCATCGATCTCCGCGCCCAGGTCGTCGACCAGGAACGCGACCAGCCCGCTCGCTTCTTCGACCTCATGTACATCGGAATGAAGGCGGCGGACTTNNACCCGCCGCGACGGCTGGATACATTCCCTGCCCAGCCTTGGCGCGAAATGGACCCAGACCCGCGACCTCCGCGGCCTTCCCAAACAAACCTTCCGCGAGTGGTACGCCGCCCGCCCGACGAACTCAACATCCTCACCCTCACTCGACCCGGAAGAAATGCCGGGTGCCCCATCCATGCACCGGCACTCGGGTGCATGGGTGGGAGACCGCAAATCTCAACCGGGAAACCCATCCGGGGAGACCCGACCCTCAGTCTTGTCTTCCAGCGATCCGGAACCAAAGCCGGGTGCCCCATCCATGCACCGGCACTCGGGTGCATGGGTGGGAGACCGCAAATCTCAATCCGACAAATCAAAAAAGGAGGCCCAATGACCCAGCCTCCCGCCTCAAGAGACCGCATCCTGGCCAACATCCGCTCCGCAACCAGCGCAGTCTCCACCCCTGTCGAAGCAGCCTACGCCGCCTTTCCCCGCTCCTACATTCACCACGGCCAACTCGCCCCTGAATCCCGCATCGCCCTCCTGATCGAGCGCCTGCGCGAATACGACGCCGAAGTCGTCGAGGCCACTCCAAACACCCTCCCTGCCGCCATCGCTGCCCAGCTTGCCCACAGCGGCAAGCAGCGCTTCGTAGCGCCCTCCGGCCTTCCCGCCGACTGGCGCGCTCCCGGCTTCAACTGGCAAATCGATAACGGCCTCACCCATGCGGAAATCGAGCAGGCTGAAGGCGTCGTCACCGCCGCCTTCTGCGCCATAGCCGATTCAGGCACCATCGTCCTGCACCACGGCCCCACCGAAGGCCGTCGCGTCCTAAGCCTCCTGCCCGACTGGCACCTCTGCATCCTGCGCGCCAGTCAGGTCGTTGAAACTCTCCCTGAATACTTCAGCCGCTGCCCGCAGCCGCCGCCTCTGGTCACCTGGATCTCCGGCCCCTCCGCCACAGCCGACATCGAAATGACCCGCATCAAAGGTGTCCATGGACCCCGCTTCCTCCACGTNNGTCCGCGACGAATCCGAAGCGATGCACGTTAAGGTGTAACCATGCCCCACTCCGAATCCTCGACCAACCACCGCGCCGCCCAGGCCCTCGACGCCTTCCAGATCGAAATCCCCTCCTGGGGCTTCGCCAACACCGGCACACGTTTCGGCAAGTTCACCCAACCCGCCGCCGCCTCCACCATCGAAGAGAAATTCGCCGACGCCGCTGAAGTCCATCGCCTCACCGGCGTCACCCCCACGCTCGCCCTCCACGTTCTCTGGGATCTGCCCAACGGCCTGGCCGACATCCCCAATGTCCAGGCCCTCGAGCGTCAATACGGCATCCGCGCCGGCTCCATCAATCCCAACCTCTTCCAGGACCAGCAGTACAAATTCGGTTCCCTCTGCAATCCCTCNNGCAGCTAGGCTGCCGCGACATCTCCCTCTGGCTGGCCGACGGCTCCAACTACCCCGGCACGCAATCCATCCGCAAGCGCATCGCCTGGCTTGAAGAAGCCCTCATCGCCGCCCACGCCCATCTCGCCCCCGCGCAGCGCCTGCTCATCGAGTACAAACCCTTCGAGCCCGCCTTCTACCACACCGACATTGCTGACTGGGGCATGGCCTCGCACCTAGCCCGCAAGGCCGGCTCACAAGCCCGCGTTCTCGTCGATACCGGCCACCACTACGCCGCGCAGAATATCGAGCAGATCGTCGCCTGGCTCCTCCACACCGGCCTGCTCGGCGGCTTCCACTTCAACGATCGCCGCTACGCCGACGACGACCTCACCCTCGGCTCCATCGACCCCTACCAGGTCTTCCGCATCTTCCACGAACTGCACGACACTCAGTCCAAAGGACTGCTGCACGCAGTGCCGTTCATGATCGATCAGAGCCATAACCTCAAAGGCAAAATCGAAGCCACCGTCCAGACCGTCGTCGCCGCCCAGGAGCTCTGGCTCAAAGCCGCACTCGTCGATCGCGAGCAACTAGCCGCCCTCCAAACCTCCTGCGACCTGGTCGGTGCCGAAGAGCTCTTCCGCGGCGCATTCTGGACAGACGTCCGCCCCCTCGCAGCCGCATGGCGCACTGCCCGCGGCCTGTCTCCGGATCCGCTCGCCGCCTTGCACGAAGGTGGTTACGTGGCCCGCATCGCAAAAGAGCGCGCCCACCGCCAATCCACCGCCAGCAGCTATGCGTGAAAACAACCATCGCAGTTTCTTCGGCGAGTAGCGCCGTCTCCAAACCGGGGTCCCCGCCGACAGGTCTTCGTCGGTGGGGTGGAGAACCGGGGTCCCCGCCGACAGGT
>PLPU01000610.1:0-8358 GCA_003159975.1 Acidobacteriaceae bacterium | reverse complement strand
ATCGGCATCGGCGCCGGTCCCGACTGCGACGGCCAGATCCTCGTCTTCCACGATCTGCTCAATCTGACCTTCGCCCCAGCAGCCAAATTCGTCCGCCGCTACGCCGATGCCGGCTCCCTCATCCGCTCCGCCATCGAGCGCTATCGTGAAGACGTCGAGCACCGCGCCTTCCCCAACGACGAGGAGAGCTATCACCTGTCCGAACCGGTGCGTAAGACCCTGGACGATACGCAGCAGACGGGAGTTCTCCGCAAAGCCTGATGGAAATCCTCCGCACCGTAGTCGAANNCATCGCCCTCGTCCCCACCATGGGCGCGCTCCATGCCGGCCACGCCTCATTAATTCGAGCGGCCGCGGCCTCCTGCGCACAGGTCGCCGTCAGCATCTTCGTCAATCCCACACAGTTCGGTCCCAATGAGGACTACGCCCGCTATCCCCGCACTTTCTCGGCCGACTGCACCCTCGCCGAGTCCGAAGGCGCCAGTGTTGTCTTCGCTCCATCCGTCGATGAACTCTACCCCTCCGGCGCATCCACATTCGTCGAAGTCGAAGGTCCCAGCAACCGCCTCGACGGCAAGTCCCGCCCCGGCCACTTTCGCGGAGTGGCCACCGTCGTCGCCAAGCTGCTCATCGCCGCCGAGCCCGACCGCGCCTTCTTCGGCCAGAAAGACGCCGCCCAGGTTGCCGTCCTTCGCCGCATGGTCGCGGACCTCCGCTTCGCCACCGAAATCGTAGTCTGCCCCATTGTTCGCGAGCCCGACGGCCTGGCCCTCAGCTCCCGCAACATCTACTTGAGCCCTTCAGAGCGCGCCCAGGCCCTCGTCCTCAGCCGCGCCGTCCGCCGCATCGAATCCCTGGTAGCCAGCGGTGAGCGCCACGCCAACAAGCTCATCGAAGCAACCCTCGATCTCTTCGCCGCCGAGCATGCAGTTCGCATTGACTACATCGCAGTCGTCGACTGGGCCACGCTCTTGCCTGTAGAAACCGCCATCCCCGGCACGCTCTTCGCCGTAGCCGCCTACGTCGGCCCCACACGCCTCATCGACAACACCATCCTCTCGTAGAGAGGCACAACAGCGTCCCCTGTTTTCACTGAGCGCGCCGGGTTGTTCGCGTCAACCCAGGATCATGCCAGAAGAGATTGGCGAACACAGGCCGAGCGAGGACCTATCGGGCCTCAATGAACGTCTTGGCTATTGCGCGCCAGGCCATTTTCACGCCCAGCTGAAACCGCTCCGCTGAAGCGGCAGGGTGCGAATTCTCTTGCCCGTCGCGGCAAATATGGCATTGGTTATCGCCGGTAGAATCGGCGGCAGCGTCGGTTCGCCCAGCCCGGTCGGTGCGTAGTCGGTCTTGCGCCAATAGACTTCGATCTTCGGCGTTTGCCTCATGCGCATCAGAGGGAAATTATGGAAATTTGACTGCTGGATCACGCCATCCGCGAGCGTGATTTCCTGCGCCAGGTGTCCCATACCTTCCATGATTCCGCCCTGCGCCATGCTCTCGGCGGCGTTGGGGTTGATGATCTGGCTGCCCACGTCTCCAGCCGCCCAGACTCGATGCACAGTGGCCTTGCTCTGCGCATCAACGCTCACGTCGGCAACCTCGGCAAAGTAGCCCAAATGGCAGAACCAAACGGCAATGCCCATCCCGCGGCCCCGTTCCTTGCCCCGCTTAGCCCAGCCTGACTTTTCCGCGACTAACTCAAGCACGCCCTTGTACCGCTCCGGGATGAGAACGGACTGCCCCGTTGGTTCGTGATCGCCCACCGCGTCGTGCTCACCCGCGGTCCAGGGCGCCTGCTTGTTGCTGAGCAGGTCGAGCTGGAAGTCAAGCGGATCGCGTCCGGCAGCATGAGCCAACTCGTCAAGGAAGGATTGCGCCACCCAGCAGTAGGCGTTGTCGCCGGGGGCGCGCAGCGCTCCGGTGCGCAGCATGAGCGGCTGCATGGAGGTGTAGAGCGCATAAGCTGGCGGAAAACCGGCAGGATAGCTGTCTTGCCCCATGCCGCCGCCGGACGTCGATTGCTTTCCATCGCCAAAGGTCACAAAGTGATGCCGCCAGGCAGTGATCTTGCCCTGCGCATCAAGGCCGCCTTTCAGGCCAACTGTTGCGCCCGGCCGGAAGGGGTCGTGAGCGACATCGTCTTCGCGAGACCAGAGCAACTTGACCGGTGCGTCAATGCGCTTCGCGATCCATGCGGCCTCGACCAGGTAGTCGTTCTGGAGCCGCCGGCCAAAGCTGCCTCCCGAGCGCACCATGTGGGTCGTGATATCGCTCTCCTGGATGCCAAGCGTCTTTGCCACTAGTCCACGCCCATCGGCCGGCAGCGTGCTGGTCGACCACATCTCCAGCTTGCCGTCTTTCCAGTGCGCGGTTGCGCCCTGTGGCTCCAGCGTGACGTGGGCGATAAACGGAAATTGATAGGTGGCCTCGACAACCTTCGCCGAGGCCTTGAGTGCCGCGTCCAGGTCGCCGTACTTGCGCACGGTGGTTCCGGGCGGCGCCTTAAGAAGTTCCTCTGCCCGCTTGTTGAAGCCCTCCGTGCTTTGCGTGGCTGCGGGGCCAAGGTCCCAGTCGACCTTGAGCTGCTTGCGCGCCTGCTGCGCCTGCCACCAGGTGTCGGCCACCACCGCGATGCCCGGTTCCATGCCTGGCTCCCACGGCGTATAGGCTGCTGGGGTGATGCCGCCATCGATGACCAGGACATGGCGCACGCCAGGCAGCGCTTTGATCTGTTCGATGTTTGCGGTCTTCACCTTGCCGGCAAACACAGGAGCCTTTTCAATGGACGCGTACAACATTCCCGGCAGTTCTACATCGATGCCAAAGAGCGGCTTACCGGTAACAATGGCGTGGGTGTCGACGCCGGTTTGCGAGTGGCCGATAATGCGGTAATCCTTGGGATCTTTGAGCTTGACCTTGCTGAGCGCGGGCGCGGGCAGCGCAGCAGCTTTGGCGGCAAGCTCTCCATAGCCCGCGGAGCGTCCTGAGGCAGCGTGAAGCACCCGGCCAGATTGGGTGGTGCATTCAGCCGCCGGCACGCCCCACGTTTGCGCGGCGGCCGTGATCAGCAACTGACGCCCGGCTGCGCCGACGCGCCGCATCGGCTCCCAGCCCATCGGCGTGTTCGCGGAGCCTCCTGAAAACTGTCGGCCGTATATCTTCTCGTTCAGTTCGGCCTGCTCGACGCGAACATCCTTCCAGTCGACATCCAGTTCCTCGGCAATCAGCATGGGCAGCATGTTGCGCATGCCCTGGCCAGACTCTGAGGCGCGCGCCATGATGGTCACCACCCCATCCGGAGCGATGTGGATGAAGGCCTGTGGCGTCAAGTCGTGCGGCGCCTCCGGCTCCTGCGCCGCGGCGAACGGTGTGCGATAAAGATCCAGAGCAAGGCCGCCGCCCGCAAGGGCCGTCAACTGCAGAAACGATCTCCGGTTGATGCGCATAAGAGTGCCCCCTTTACTGGTTGGGGGCTGCGGCGCCCGCTTGTGCTGCTTCATGAATGGCCTGGCGAATGCGCGTATACGTTCCGCAACGGCAGAGATTCCCGCTCATGGCAGTATCGATTTCTGCGTCGGTGGGGTGCGGTGTGCGCTCGAGCAGGGCGGCGGCAGACATGATCTGACCGGCCTGGCAATAGCCGCACTGCGGCACGTCCAGCGCCTCCCAGGCCACCTGCACCGGGTGCAGTCCATCCGGCGAAAGCCCTTCAATGGTAGTGACCGGCTGACCATCGATAGCGCCCACTTTCATCATGCAGGAGCGCACCGCACGACCGCCGACCAGGACGGTGCAAGCGCCGCAAAGCCCCATTCCGCATCCGAACTTGGAGCCTGTAAGGTTCAGTACGTCGCGCAGCACCCACAAGAGGGGCGTATCCGGTAACACGTCCACCGTGGCGGCCACGTTGTTGACATTCAAATTGATGCGCATCTGTTCACTCCACAATCCGGCAGGGGAAGAGGACCAGTCACGACCTCAGGCTCGCAGTGTATCAAATTTTCCGCTTTTGAATTCCGCAAAGAAGCGCGCGGAATAATAATTCTCGCGGGTGAGTGGCTCAAATCGCGATTTCCCGGTAGAACCTGGTGCCTGTACCCCACGATCTTCGACCCGGTCACTATTCGTATGAGTACCCCGAACGCCCACGTTACCAGGAATGGGTTCCTGATTCGTGCTAAATCGCCTTCTCACTGGTTGAATCCCTCAAGACCATCGTTGCGTCGCGAAGCGTTCGGTTGCAAACTGAAGTAAATGCCGGAACTCCCCGACATCGCCGCCTACATCACCGCCCTCGAAGCCCGCATCCTTGCGCAACCACTGGAGCGCGTCCGCTTAGCCTCTGTCTTTCTCCTCCGCACTGTTGATCCGCCCCTAGCCTCCGTTGAAGGCCGCACGGTGACCGCCCTCCGCCGCATCGGCAAGCGCATCGCCATCGGCGTCGAAGGCGACCTCTGGCTGGTCCTTCACCTCATGATCGCCGGCCGTCTCCACTGGCGTCCGCCGCAAGCCAAACTCGCCGGCCGCAACGCGCTTCTCGCTCTCGACTTCCCCAACGGTTCACTCACCCTCACTGAAGCCGGCAGCAAGCGCCGCGCCTCCCTTTACGTCCTGCGCGGCGAACAGGCCCTCCACGACATCGACCCAGGCGGCGTCGAAATCTTCTCAACCGATCTGGCCGGTTTCCGAGCCGCTCTCACCGCCGAAAACCGCACCCTCAAGCGCGCCCTCACTGACCCCCGTCTCATCAGCGGTGTCGGCAACGCCTACTCCGATGAAATCCTCCACGCCGCCCAGCTCTCGCCCATCACTCTCACCCACAAACTCAAACCCGAGGAATGGGATCGACTCTTCTCCGCCACCCGCTCCACGCTTTCATCATGGACCGCCCGCCTGAGCACCGAAGCCAACAAATCGTTCCCCGAAAAAGTCACCGCCTTCCGCCCCGACTTCGCCGTTCATGGTCGCTTCAACCTGCCCTGCCCGCGCTGCGGAGAGAAGATCCAGCGCATTCGCTACGCCGACAACGAAACCAACTACTGCGCCCGCTGCCAGACCGCAGGCAAAGTCCTCGCCGACCGCAGCCTCTCCCGCCTACTCGGCTCCGACTGGCCACGTACCCTCGACGAATTGGAAGCCCTCAAGCGCCGTTAACTCCATCAATTCACCCCTGCAATTCCGCTTGACACACTGCTCCTCGCTACCGCAAAGTCATCTGCATAACTCCTTTCATGCCGGCCAGCCAGTGATTCCCCAAACTCTCTGTGATCCCGGACCTGCGGAGCTGCACTTCAGCCCATCATGGAGGCTTCTCAATGACACATCTGCAGTTGAACTACGTTGCAATCCTGGTAGCCGCCCTTATCCAATGGATCCTCGGCGCTTTGTGGTACTCCCTCCTCTTCGGTAAACAGTGGAAGGCCCTGGTCGGCCAGAAACCAAATGAGAAGCCCAGCATTGTCGCCATGATCCTGTCGTTCTTTGGTGGCCTCATCACTTCGTTCGCGCTCGCGCACGTTATCCAGTGGTCTTATGCAAGCAATTTTCCCTGGGGTGCCTTCATCGGCTTCGTCTGCTGGCTGGGATTTGTTTTCCCACTGCTCTTCATGCAATCCCTCTATGAAAAGCGCCCGTTCAAGCTCTTCGCGATTAATGTCTTCTACTGGCTCTTCGCTATCATCATCAGCGCCGGCCTGCTCGCCCAGTGGCAATAGTCTGAACGATTGTTCCGGCCCATAAATATGGGACACGAAATACTGAACGTGGGTGCCCCATCCTTGCGATTGTTTCTGTCGCAAGGGTGGGAAGCAGCAATGCTAGTGCGAGCCGCCCGCGAGCGTCTGCCCCACCGCAGGTGGCGTTCGCCATTACAATCAAGCCATGAGCAAAACAGTCATCGCCACCGACCAAGCCCCCGCCGCCATCGGACCCTATTCCCAGGGCGTGCGGGCCGGCAACCTGATCTTCACCGCCGGCCAAATCGCACTCGACCCGGCCACCCAGCAGGTGGTAGCCAGCGGCATCACCGAGCAGACCACCCAGGTCCTTGAGAACCTCAAGGCCATCCTTGAAGCGGGCGGAAGCAGCCTTTCCAAAGCGGTCAAGGCCACCGTATTTCTCAAGGATTTCAGCGACTTCGCGGCCATGAATGCTGTCTATGGCGCGTATCTCGCTCCGCAAGGCGTGACCCCACCCGCCCGCACCAGCGTCGAAGTCTCTCGCCTCCCCAAAGACGTTCTGGTTGAAATCGACCTCGTCGCCGAAATCTAGAGCCGGATGCGCCCACGCGAGCCTCCCGCGAACGTCTGCCCCACCACAGGAGTTTGAGACCTGGACGGCATACATCTCATCCAATAACTAACCATGAGCGACACACCAGAAAAAGTCGAACGCACTGACGCCGAATGGCGCGCCATCCTAACCCCCGAGCGGTACCGTATTCTGCGCCAAAAGGACACCGAGCGCCCCTTCACCGGCGCCCTCACCCAGAACCACGAAACCGGCAACTACCACTGTGCCGGCTGCGGCGCGCTTCTGTTCCTCAGCGGAGCCAAATTCGACTCCGGCTGCGGCTGGCCCAGCTTCATGATTCCCGCCGAATCCAAAGCCATCCACGAGCATGAAGACATCAGCTTTGGCATGCGCCGCGTCGAGGTCACCTGCGCCCGTTGCGGCGGGCACCTCGGCCACGTCTTCCCCGACGGCCCCGCGCCCACTGGCCTCCGCTACTGCATCAACTCCGCCTCGCTGACATTTACCAAAGCAAAAGAAAGCTGACCCGCCCCCGGCTGCTTCTCTGGTTCGGCGCGCTACTCTGAATCCATGAAGCGCGCCACCTTCTCCGTTGTGTTTACGACTCTTCTCGCCGTGACCCTGGCTTCCAGCTCTCTTTCCGGCCAGCAGCCGGTTACCTCGAATGAGGACCAGCCGTTGGACCGCCAGTTGCTCTCCATTGCGCAAGCCCATCACGGCCATGTCGCCCTCTACGCACACAACCTAAAAACCGGCCAGACCGCTTCTCTCGATCCTGACCAGCCTGTCAAAACCGCCTCCGTGATTAAGATGGGCATTCTTCTCGACGCGGCGGAGCAGATTCGCGCCGGCCAGGCGTCCCTCTTTGAAAAGCTCACACTCACCAAATCCAACCAGGTTCCCGGCTCCGGAGTAATCGGCCAGCTCACCGCTCCGCTCACTCTCACCCTCGGCGACACGCTCCATCTGATGGTCGTCCTCAGCGACAACACTGCGACCAACCTCGCCATCGACCGGCTGGGCCTGGACCACATCAACGCAACCCTGCGCGCCGCCGGCCTCCAGCAGACCGTGCTCTATAAAAAGGTCTACAAGCCGGCCGAAGGCCCCATGCCCGCCGACCAGCCCAAATTCGGCCTGGGCAAGACGACCGCGCGGGAGATGGCCTCAATCATGGAGCGACTGGCTGAGTGCCGCCTCAACCTTGACGGCTCGGCTCCGCTCCCTGTCGACGGCCAGATTTGCGGTGCGCTGCTTCACAGCCTCCGTCAGCAACAGGACCGTGACAGCCTGCCGCGTTATCTTGAGGCGCTCGACACCAGCGAGCACGGCTCCGCCATCGCCAACAAAACCGGAGCCCTCGACGCGGTGCGCAACGATGTGGCCCTGATTGCCACCAGGAACGGCCCTGTCGTCATCGCCGCCTTCACCTGGGACAACACCGACCAGCGCTGGACCGGCGACAATGAAGCGGAACAGACACTCGCCAAGCTGGCTCAAGCGATCGTCGCCCGCTGGTCGCCCTCGGGCCTGGATGCCGCAGCGTTCCCTTGGGACAATCCGCTCGCGCCCCTTCCCGCGACAGTCAAGCCCTGATTTTCAGCCACAACAAAACCCCGTCCTGTGCCTGGACGGGGTTCGTGTCGAACTTGAATTGAGGGTTCTGGCCTCGGCTAAATTAGCGAGGATTCAGCTGACCAGCTTTACGCCTTGGCGATCTTGCCGTTCTTGATGCAGCTGGTGCACACCCGAATCCGCTTCGACGCGCCATTAACCAGTGCCTTGACTGCCTGTAGATTCACGTTCCAACGGCGCCGCGAAACGTTGTGCGCGTGGCTGATGTTATTCCCAAACTGCGGGCCTTTCCCGCAAATATCGCATACCTGTGCCATGACTTCACTCCAAGGTTTTCATATTGCCGCCAGGATTTTGCCGACCGAACCCCTCCTATCACGCTCAGGCCCAAGATTGGCCCTGGATTTGGGAACGGTCCGGCTATTCAGGCGCGTCAACCAAGACACACCTCCCCGTCAGCTTGCCGAATCTTCAGTATACCCTGAATCCCGCTCCCAGCCAACTTCCACTCTTGTCCAACGCAAG